>CBFHOG010000004.1:0-112052 GCA_965657545.1 Flavobacteriaceae bacterium
AACAGCACCTCCGCCAGGTAAATCATAAGATCCTGTGTTGTCATAATAAAAAATAGCTGACGCTACGTCGTCTAAAAGGCCTGAGTTACTTTCTGAAGTAGCTGCTTGTGATTTTTCTTTCAAATAATCAAGTGCATTAGTTGTAAGCCCGTTTACATTACTTTGATGTGGATTTGTTCCTGATCCATCTCCATTGTCACTAACGGTAAATTCATATGCAGCTGGTCCAATAGCAATGATTGTTCCAGTAAAATCTCCTACTGGCTTAAACTCAATAACCGCCGCACAACAAAGATCAGTTACATGTCCCCACGTGGCTAAAATGGTAGCTGTTTCGCCAGCTTCAAAGGCAGGGCCACCAGTAGTTACTCCACCACCATATGATGTTGCATTTAAGTCCCACATAGAGTTGTGGTCTTCTTTGTGCCCAGGCCCAATTAAATCAATAACATCAAAATCACCAGAGCTGTTGATAGTTAAGTTTTGATATATGGCATGGTTTGTAACGTCAGTTGGAAGCCCTTCTGAGTGATTAATTGCCCATACGTCTTGGTTATCGCCTCCAGCGCCATTGCCTTTAATTCCTGGCTCAATTGTAGAACGTCCGAGGTCATCGATAAGTTGTGTAGCAAAACCTCCAAGAAGTAATCCTCCGCCTGCTTTAACAAAATCGCTTAATTCAGTAATGGCATCAGCAGGAACAGCACCTCCGCCAGGTAAATCATAAGATCCTGTGTTGTCATAATAAAAAATAGCTGACGCTACGTCGTCTAAAAGGCCTGAGTTACTTTCTGAAGTAGCTGCTTGTGATTTTTCTTTCAAATAATCAAGTGCATTAGTTGTAAGCCCGTTTACATTACTTTGATGTGGATTTGTTCCTGATCCATCTCCATTGTCACTAACGGTAAATTCATATGCAGCTGGTCCAATAGCAATGATTGTTCCAGTAAAATCTCCTACTGGCTTAAACTCAATAACCGCCGCACAACAAAGATCAGTTACATGTCCCCACGTGGCTAAAATGGTAGCTGTTTCGCCAGCTTCAAAGGCAGGGCCACCAGTAGTTACTCCACCACCATATGATGTTGCATTTAAGTCCCACATAGAGTTGTGGTCTTCTTTGTGCCCAGGCCCAATTAAATCAATAACATCAAAATCACCAGAGCTGTTGATAGTTAAGTTTTGATATATGGCATGGTTTGTAACGTCAGTTGGAAGCCCTTCTGAGTGATTAATTGCCCATACGTCTTGGTTATCGCCTCCAGCGCCATTGCCTTTAATTCCTGGCTCAATTGTAGAACGTCCGAGGTCATCGATAAGTTGTGTAGCAAAACCTCCAAGAAGTAATCCTCCGCCTGCTTTAACAAAATCGCTTAATTCAGTAATGGCATCAGCAGGAACAGCACCTCCGCCAGGTAAATCATAAGATCCTGTGTTGTCATAATAAAAAATAGCTGACGCTACGTCGTCTAAAATTGTCGATCCAGATGTTAAATCTGATAATTTAATGTATGTAAAATCTGCACCATATGTTGATTGAATTAATTGAGCAGCAGCTTTGGTATCTGCCTCAGTAATTGATGAAACATCTGCTGCATCCCCAATAAAAGCCACTTTTGTTCTTGATGATGATACAGGAGCTACAAGGTTATTTAAGTTAATATATTTAAAGTCTGCTCCATAAGTTGTTTGAATAAGTTCTGCAGCAGCTTTGGTATCTGCTTCAGCTATTGAGGCAACATCCGCTGCATCCCCTATGAAAGCAACCTTTTGTGCATTAATGAATAATGCAGTTGACATAAATGTAAAAAGTAAAAAATTTCTCATGTTGGTTTAATTTTTTCAAATTTATACTTAAGACAATAAGAAAACGTTAAAAAATCGTTCGTAGAAATTTCAAAATGGTTACTTCTACAACAAATTATTCAATTATTAGTTTTTTAAAAGAAGTGTAATTGTTTTGTAGAATTTCCAGTAAATAAACACCCTTATTAAGATCCGTAATTTCGATTTTAGAGTCGATGACTTTTTTTTCTAATTGAAGTTTTCCGTCTGCAGAAAAAAATCGCACGCATTTCATATCATGCGTAGGAACACGAATCGTAATGCTGTTTTTCGTGGGATTTGGATACACCATAACTTTATTAGAGCTTTCATCAACACTAAGAATTCTATCGTTTGGGAAAGTGCGTAATCTATTTGGTATATTTTCGGGAGGACAAGAGTCCATATTTCCCTGCGATCCAAAAGCTTTTCTTTCCCATTGATGGGCTTCAATAATTTCAACATTACCCTGAAGTACTTCTAAATCCACAAAAACACTTGATTCTAGAGGGTATGCCCTTGAAGAATATGCTACTGTATTATCTAAAAACAATTCAATTACGGAGCGATCAATAAATGCATGTAACTCAATAATTTCCTCTGGATTAAATACATAGTCAGTTTCTCTGTAAGCACCCCATAAATTTTGATTTGAGGATTGCCTCCTATCGATTATCACTTTGTTTTGAGGAACATCAAAATAATGAGATGTGTATTGTTCACCATTGGCGCTTTTTAATACTTTTAGGGTAAATTTGGCATCTGCTGAAGCTTTAATTTTAAATTTAAATTCCGTTTGATTTCCAGAAAATTCTGGTAAGTTATTTTGAGTACCAGTTGTAATAGTTCTGCCATATACTGAAGTTTGATTTCCCCTGAAGCGACATAAGTTTGGGTGTGCATAGTGTCCTAGTGTATTGTCTTCCATAAGTCTAAGTACGCGTGAAATAGAGAATGTTTGTCGCCATCCAGCTTCAAGTTGCGATTCTCTTGAGCGAGTCTCTGGGATAATACCTATGTACGTAATTAATCCATCTTTGTCTTCTCCTATAGCTGGTGACAAATGGTCAAATTTGGACCCTTCAAATGTCTTTGGTTCTGAAAAAAATGGGCTAAATATTTCATTCTCCCATGTACCAATCCAATACAACCCTCTAGCAATATGTCCAGAGCCTTCTGGGATTAATGCATTTACAACAAAAGCATAAATATTTGGTTCTTTCATCTTTATAAAAGCAGGCATCTCCCAAAAAAAACCGGTTGTATTAGGATCAAAACGTTCGTGAAGCCTGCCCTTGTATGTCCAGTTTTTCATATCTACACTAGACCATAAAGGCATAGCTCCACCAGCCTTGTTGGCTTTCCCTGACCCTACAATCATATAATATGTACCATCGGCTTTCCAAAGATATGGATCCCTAAAATCCATTAGGCCAGCTGGTGCTTCAGGAATTACAGGGTTTCCATGAAACTTTTCCCAACCAACTAAGTCATCATCTTTGGGGTATGAAATTCCAATTGCAGCACGAGATAAGTTTACTCCCGTATGGATTAAAACAGGAGTATTGTCATAATCTAAAATGCTTGTTCCAGACCAATTTCCCCAATCATCATATCCGGGATACTTGTCAGGAGCAATTGCTACTTTTTCCTCTTTCCAATTAACTAGGTCAGGACTTGTTAAATGTCCCCAATGCATGTAATATAGATCAGGGCCATTAGGATTTTTTTGAAAAAATAAATGATACGTGTCATCGTAATACATAAAACCATATGCTTCATTTGCCCATGAGGTATTTGGCATTGGATGATATCTTGGTCTTAAGTGATCGTCTCCATGACGATAATTAGAATCGATTGTTAAATCAGCTTCAATTAAATTGTCGTCATTTTCAAATGTAATGTGATCAACATTGATATGCCCCCAACCACCAGTTTCAAAATCTACTATTTCAATTTGAGCTTGACTTCCAATGAATGGTTTTACATCCCATGTCCTAAATTCTAGCTTTTCGTTGTTAACTCCCCTGTGACTTCGAACAATTTCTCCGTTTATTAGAAGCCTGACTTCTGTCTTGTTTATGTGATTTCCTCCACCAACAAGCATGTTTATAAGTGGTTTTGTTATTTGAAAAGGTGGTGAAGTCAATGTGCCAGTTGTGCCGTCTCCCTCAAAAAAAGTGTTGACTAATCTATTACCAAAATATCCAGTTACAATTTGTTGGTCAGCTAAAGTTCCTTCCGCAGGGGCAAAACCAAAAGCATTTCCTGTTTTTGTCCAATTTTCATATGAATTGCTTTCAAAGTCTTCAAAGACTATAACCTCAGAAACACCTTCTGAAACTATTTCTGAAAAACGAGATGTTATTTCATTTTCAGTTAAGGCATTTCTGTATATTTTAACATCATCAATGGCTCCATTTGCATGAGTAGCACTAATTCCAAAAACATCTGCATTAAATGAGCTTTTTCCTATTAATAAACTCCCGCTATGAAATTTCAATATATTGTGGTTTTCTAACTGCTGAGAAGCCCACAGTTGCCCATTTACATAAATCTTTGCGATCCTATTATCTAAATCAATTGTAGCAACTATATGGTTCCAAACATATTTTTTTAATAATCTTGATGTGGAAATTTCATAACGCTTATCATTTGCATGAAAAACAAAAACAATTTCACCATAAGGGCCAATTTCAATAGCAAATCCTTGTTGTTCAGATTGTTGACTTATAATTGCCGCGTTTTTTATCGGTTGCCTATTTCCATCCGTGCTTGATGAGAAAGACTCTGTTGAATACCAGGCTTCTATAGAAAGCTGGGTTGATACATTGCTGAGGGAATGGTAAGCAGTAGCATGAGTAGAATATCCATCTAAACGTAACGCTTTACCAATAACACCATTTACTCGCTCAGGACGATTAAATTTATTTGACACAAAAACTTGTTGATTATTAACCTCATTTTTTGTGGTATTATTCCCTGAGCTTTCCTGAAACGCTACATGAAATTCAAGTTGCCCATGGCATTTAACTGAAATAAGTAACGTTAAAAACAATAGGCTTTTAAAATTCATCTCATGAAAATAAATATATTCTACCTTAAAAAAGTCTACTAAAGTTGCAAAAAAACTTTAAAAATGTTAAGTGAATCTAACAAAGAAAATAATAGATAACGCTTTTATAAAGTTCGAACTCCCATAAGTTTGGGTCACGAATAAATAGGACAATAAAAAAAACGCCAAGCTTGCTTGAGCGTTTTTTGTTTGGACTATTTTCAAAGCGGAGCTTTGTGAGGATCACGGACTAATACTACTCGATAGGACGCCAAGAAAACCTGAGAAAAAAAAACAGTAAAATTTATATCAAGATGTAAGGTGAAGCATCTTGCTCTTGTAATATTTCAAAAGATCATTGATTTGGCTATAATCTTCATCTTTTACCTTAACATCTGTTAATCTTGGTAGGTGCTCAGCAAAAAAGATTTCGTTATTCGCCATTTCAAATAAGTTACTTGCAAATGAATGTGGATAAGGGAATTTTGAATCTACTTCAAGAATGACATCAGCTACTTTTTGTATTAGTGCGTTGTAGCTTTTATAAAAACCTTGTTTATTTTCTTCGTCGATATTTTTTGTGTGATAAGACTTTGAAGATTCAGAAATCATGACCCGATGCAAAATCTTTTCATTGATAAATTCTACAGATGGATTTTCTTTTGTTGCATCAACAAAGTTGTCAATAATAAGGTCTAATTTTAAATTAGGATCGGTAATGTTTTTGGTGTTGTAGTCAATAAGATAACCGACCCAGTTCCAATACCAAACTACCAAATAGAGCAAAACAAAGTGCTTGTTTTCAAAATACCTGTAAATAGAAGCTTCATTGGAGCCCATTTTTTCAGCCAATTTCTTGAACGTAAATGACTCAAACCCAATTTCATCCATTAAAATCACACTGTTGGTGAGTATGCTTCTTCCTAAGTCACTTAGCAATGGGTCCTTGATAGAAAGCCCCTTTGGGATTGAAAAATTTGTAATTAAAAACATCGCTGCAAAAATAAAAAAAATGATGAATTCATAAGTAACAATCACTTTCTTTATAAAAAGTTTTTCATTTAAATAAATATATTTAACTATTAAACTTGCAAGTATTACTTGCAAACATTATTTTTGTTAAAATTTAAATAGAAAATGAAAAATTATTTTGCTAATCTTAAAAGCGATTTTCCCGCAAGTATAGTAGTATTCTTTGTTGCTATACCGCTTTGTTTAGGGATTGCTCTTGCCAGTGGTGCGCCACTTTTCTCAGGGTTAATTTCTGGAGTCATTGGTGGTATTGTTGTGGGAGCTATTAGTGGCTCTCAAGTGGGTGTTAGTGGTCCAGCTGCGGGTCTTGCAGCTATTGTATTGACCGCTATAACAACACTTGGAGGATTTCAAAACTTTCTTCTAGCCGTAGTACTTGGGGGTGTTATCCAAGTATTATTGGGCGTTTTTAAGGCTGGTATTATTGGGTATTACTTTCCTTCTTCTGTAATAAAAGGAATGCTCACAGGGATAGGTATTATTATTATTCTCAAACAAATACCCTATTTTTTTGGCTATGATGCTAGCGCTGAAAGTGACATTGCTTTACAGCAAATAGCTGATGAAAACATAGTTTCAAGTATGATCAGTCATATTAGTCTTGGACCTACATTAATTGCACTTATTGCCATGGGAATACTTATTTTATGGAGTGCTGTTCTTTCTAAAAAGGGAAAAATTTTCCAACTAATTCAAGGCCCTTTGGTTGCAGTAATCGTGGGGATTATTTTTTATGCGCTAAGCAAAAACGGTAGTTTATTTGGTTTCAATGCCGATCAGTTGGTTGCTGTACCTGTACCACAAGATACGAGTGACTTTTTAGGACAATTTAGTTTTCCAAATTTTGCTGCTATTTCCAATCCACAAATTTGGATAGTTGCTATTACCATTGCTATTGTAGCTAGTTTGGAAACGCTTTTGTGCGTAGAGGCAACAGACAAACTGGATCCAGAAAAAAGAATTACCCCAACAAACAGAGAACTATTTGCACAAGGGACGGGAAACATACTCTCTGGATTGATTGGCGGACTTCCCGTTACACAGGTAATTGTGAGAAGTTCTGCAAATATCCAATCTGGAAACAAAACAAAAATGTCAGCGATTATTCACGGTATTTTACTGTTGATTTCGGTACTGCTAATCCCTAGATTATTGAATATGATTCCGCTTTCTGTTTTGGCTGCTATTTTATTCGTGGTGGGCTATAAATTAGCTAAGCCATCACTTTTTAAAACCATGTATAAACTGGGCTGGAAACAATTTGTTCCCTTTATGACTACAGTGCTGGGTATTATTTTTATTGACTTACTTATAGGTCTTGCTTTGGGCTTAGCGGTTGGTGTTGCCGTAGTGTTGATTAAGAGTTACCAAAACTCTCACTTCCTTCATATTGAGGGACAAAATATTGATGACGGTAAAATAAAAATGACTTTGGCTGAACAAGTGACATTTTTCCACAAGGGTGCTATACTTAAAGAACTCGATAATTTACCTGAAAATTCTTCTCTAGAACTTGACGTTACCAATACGCGATATCTTGATAATGACATCATTGAAATTCTTGATGATTTTTCATTAAAAGCGAAACTCAGAAATATTTCAATAAAATTGATTTCTGAAAACGGCACAGATGAAAACATTACTAACTACTTGGATTTTTTCAGGAACAATTCTAATAAAGAATTATATAAAATGCTTTAAACATATTAACGCATACATATTATTAAATTAAAAAAAACAACATGAAAAATTTATTAATTAACGATACGCATACGCAAGATTCACAGGCTGTAGTGACGCCTGAACTCGCCTTACAACTCTTAAAAGAGGGGAATCAGCGATTTTTAGATAAAACAACACTTGATCGTTCTTTTGATAAACAAATTGAATTAACTTCAGGTGGTCAATATCCTTTTGCGGCAATAGTTAGCTGTATAGATTCTAGGATTCCTACAGAGATTGTTTTTGATCAAGGTATAGGAGATGTATTTAATGCGCGTATTGCTGGAAATTTTGTAAATCAAGATATTCTAGGCAGCCTAGAATTTGCCTGTAAGCTTGCCGGATCTAAGTTGATCGTAATTATGGGACACACTTCTTGTGGAGCTGTAAAAGGTGCTTGTGATCATGCAGAACTTGGTAACCTAACGGCAATGTTGGACAATATTGCACCTGCTTTAAATGAAGTAAAAACAGCGGAAGGCGTTGATAGAAGTTCAAAGAATATTGATTTCGTTAATGAAGTGGCAGTACAAAATGTTCACTTGACTATCTCTAGACTTAAAGCAGATAGCCCAGTTTTAAACGAAATGATTGATAACGGTGAAATTCATGTTGTAGGTGCTATGTACGATGTTGCGTCTGGTAAAGTATCATTTATATAAGACACATGTTCTTTAAGTTTTTTAAATAGTACGATGAAAAGAGGCTGTCTAAACAGCTACATTTTGTCAATCTGAATTCGTTTTAGATTCCAGTAACATATTGATAGTCTTATTTTTTAAGATTTTAAAATGAGCTTAACTGCCGCTGGTGCGTTCAAAACGCCTGGTATTCATGCTTTTTTAGACAGCCTTTTTTTGTGTGCAATTTCAATATTGGTTTTTTCAAAAAACCGCTATTCGATTTTTAAAGGTTTCTCACTTTCTGCTCCCATTTCCAAGCTGAAGCAACGGCTTCGTCTAAGCTTCGTTTCGTTTTCCAGCCCAAAATAGTATTCGCTTTCGTGGTATCGGCGTAGGCTGCAATTACATCTCCCTCTCGGCGTGCCCCAATTTCATACGTTAATTTTTGACCAGAAACACGTTCAAAACTTTGAATTACTTCCAGTACGCTACTTCCTTTACCAGTACCTAAATTAAAGACTTCATAGGCTTCTGTGCTTTTCCTTTCCAAAATACGTTCAAGTGCTACTACGTGCGCTTCTGCCAAATCTACCACGTGAATATAATCTCTAACATTTGTACCATCTGAGGTAGGGTAGTCGTTACCAAAAACGGTTAGTTTTGGAAACAGCCCTGCGGCAGTTTGGGTAATAAACGGGACCAAGTTCTGTGGTCTGCCTAAAGGTAATTCTCCAATAGCAATAGACGGATGCGCACCAATTGGATTAAAATAGCGCAACGAAATCACTCGAAACCCATCCATAGCTTTTACGGTATCCATCAAAATTTCCTCGCCAATTTGTTTGGTGTTTCCATAGGGAGACATGGCAGGTTGAACAGGCGCATTTTCGTTAATAGGAAGTTCGGTAGCTTCGCCATAAACGGTACAAGATGAGCTAAATATAAACGGGATAGGGGATGCAGCTTTTTCAACTTCAGCCAATAAATTCAGCATCGATCCCAAATTATTTTGATAATAAGCTACAGGTTTTTGTACACTTTCCCCTACGGCTTTATATGCCGCAAAATGGATAATTCCCGTAATGCGATGTTGTTTGAACATTTCTGAAACAGCACTGCTGTTTTGCAGGTCGAGTTCGATAAAAATTGGGCGAATGCCACTAGCCGTTTCTATGCCGTCTAAGACATCAACAGATGAATTAGACAAATCATCGACAATAAGGACTTGATGCCCTTTTTCTTGCAAAGCGCATACCGTGTGCGACCCAATAAACCCTAAACCTCCAGTAACTAAAATCATATATTTATATTGAAAACAAAAATAAGTACAAAAATTAGAATTTAGGATGCAGTATTAGCAATCCAAGCGTTAATTTTATCTTCTAACAGTGCCAAGGGAATACATCCAGATTCCAAGACGATACGGTGAAATGCACGGATATCAAAGGCATCGCCAAGTTTTTCTTCTGCCATGGCGCGAAGTTCTCTAATTTTTAACTGTCCAATTTTATAGGACAATGCCTGTCCGGGATTTGCCATATAGCGTTCTATTTCAGAAATAATGGCATATTCTGGTTCCGCTTCGTTTGCTAAGGAGTAGGCGATGGCTTGCTCGCGAGTCCAGCCTTTTGTGTGAATACCCGTATCTACCACCAATCGTATGGCGCGGTGCATTTCGGCACTTAACATCCCAAAATATTGGTATGGATCGTCATACAAACCAAGTTCCTCGCCCAACGACTCGCAGTACAGTGCCCAGCCTTCGCCATAGGCGCTATACCAAAGTGTTTTTCTAAAATCGGGTAGGGAAGTGTCTTCTTGCTGTAATGAAATTTGAAAGTGATGTCCCGGAATGGCTTCATGTAAAAATAAATCTTCATCAGAAAAGATATTGTATTCTTTTACGTTTGGAATAGGCACATAAAACACGCCGGGTCTGCTACCGTCCAGGGAACCGGGATTGTAATGGGCTGCCGCTGATTTTTCTCTAAATGCCTCAACCCTGCGTACCTCAAATGGAGTTTTGGGTTGCAGTTCAAACAAGGCATCCACTTTCGCTTTCATCTTGTCGTGAATGGCATTAAAGTTGTCAATAACCTCTTTTGGGTCATCAAACGGCATTAGTTTTGGCAACGTACGTACGTGCTCAAAAAATGCATTTAAATCTCCTTTGAAACCTACCTGCGATTTGACACCCTCCATTTCATTGCGCAAGCGCTTCACTTCAGATAATCCAAGTTGATGAATTTCATCAGCTGTCATGTCCGTAGTGGTATAAAGCCTGATGGCGTAGTTGTAATAATCTTCACCAAATGAATAGGCATCAAAACCACTACTATTACGTCCTGCTTCTAAATAAGTACTGTCCATAAAATCTGCCACTTCTTGATAAGCAGGAATGATTTTATTTGTGACCATATCGGCATACGCCGCTGAAAGACTGTCTTTTTGAGCTGCCGTAAAATCTTCTGGAAAATTTTTGACAGGCTTATAAAAAATATTTTTATCCAAATCGGGTTCGGTCATGGCTTGGAGTTGCGGCACTACTTTTCTTATCAATGATTTTGGAAGCACTACGTCTTGCATAATTCCTTCTTTCATTCGTGCTTTAGCACTTTTTAACCACGCTACATAGTCATCTACACGTGAAAGCCAATTGTTATAATCCGCTACGGTAACAAACGGCTGCGCACTAGATCCTGCTGCCAATTGTCCTATGCTAAGCTGAAGCGTCCACATTTGCTCTATAGGAAGCAGTTCTGTGGGGAATTCCATACCCATAAGTGTGGTTTCGCACTCCCATTGCAACACTTTTTTACTGAGCTGGTCTTGTTCGTTAAGGTCATTGGTGTCAATGGAATTCAGTGCATTTAGCGTATTGGTATAAAACGCTTTTTGCGATGCCATTACTTCGTCATCAAGGTAATTTGGCAAGTAATCATTATAGCGTGCGTCACCCTGAAATGTTGCACTCATGGGATTCATTTGCAAACTTTGCTCATGGTAGTTTTGCATTAGTTCATGCAGCTTTTCGTGGGAGGTCTGTTGCGTGCAGCTTGTAACAAGTGCAGCAGTAAGAAAGAAAAAAATAATGGTTCTCATTTGATTTATTTTAATTGTTATTGTGCAACTGTCGTTGCATTAATTTGTTTGGCTAATGCTTTGGCTCCTGGTATCCAGCTCTGTAAGTTAGCAATTCTACGGACTTCACTGGGGTGAGTGCTTAAAAACTCAGGCTGCCCTCCTTTTGATTGTGCTTTCATTCGCTCCCATAGTTTGGGCGCCTCCTCAGGATTATAGCCAGCAATAGTCATAAGTTCCAACCCAATTTTGTCTGCTTCGGTTTCGTGTTTTCTACTAAATGGCAACATGCCACCAACGGTAGTACCAATACCATATGCCATCATGATTTTTTGTCGTTTTTTTGCATCTTGATTTTTGGTCACTTCGCCAGTAATTATGCCCCCTGCTTTTTGTACCACACCCAAACTCATACGTTGCGCTCCGTGGTCAGATAAGGCATGTGCCACTTCATGACCCATAATGGCTGCTATACCATCAGGATTTGATGCAATGGGCATAATTCCAGTATAGAATACTATTTTTCCGCCCGGCATACACCAAGCATTGACTTGTTTGTTATTGACTAAATTATAATCCCATTTATAGTCATTGAGCATATTGGGTTGCCCTTTGTAATTAAAATATATTTGGGCTGCACGAGCAATATCTTCTCCAATAGATTTTACTAAATTGGCATCTTTGGTGCCTGTTATAACTTCATTTTCATTTAAAAATGTCTCATATTGTTGTAGCGACATGGCAAAAAGCTTTTTGTTATCACTAAAAAAATTAAGCGACTTTTCTCCGGTAAGTACATTGGTTTTACAACCAACAATCACCAACAATACGATAATAAAAAGGGAGTATTTTTTTTTCATAATAAAGATTTGATTTTCTAAAATTAAGAAAATAAATCGTTTACAATGAATTATCCGTTTGTTATCTTATGTAAATCAGCTATTGTATCCAAAGGATTTTCAGACCTAAACACAAAGCTACCTGCTACGAGTACATCAGCACCTGCTTGCACAAGGGCTGTAGCATTTTTAGAAGTAACGCCACCATCAATTTCAATCATGACTTCAGCATTTTTTGCATTGGCAAGCGCTCGAAGCCTGCGTACTTTGTCGTAAGTATTTTCAATAAATTGTTGCCCACCAAAACCAGGGTTTACGCTCATTACGCACACCAAGTCTAAATCTGAAATAACCTCTTCCAAAACTGAAATAGAAGTATGCGGATTTAGTGCCACTCCAGCTTTCATACCTGCAGCTTTTATGGCCTGAACGGTGCGATGAAGGTGTGTACATGCCTCTGCATGAACGGTTAATACGGTTGCTCCCAAATCGGCGAATGTTTGAATGTAGCGGTCTGGGTCCACAATCATCAAATGCACATCGAGTGGTTTTTTGGCGTGCTGTGCCATGGCTTTAAGCACAGGCATTCCAAAAGAAATATTCGGAACAAAAACACCATCCATAATGTCCATGTGAAACCAGTCTGCTTGACTTTGATTTACAAGGTTCACATCGCGTTCTAAATTGGCAAAATCTGCCGCTAACATGGAAGGTGCAATTTTAATATTTCCCATTATCCTAAATAAGTTTTTAGGATTTTACTTCTTGACGTATGCTTTAATCTGCGTATGGCTTTTTCTTTGATTTGACGTACACGCTCGCGAGTAAGATCAAACGTTTCGCCAATTTCTTCCAATGTCATTGGGTGTTGGTTTCCAAGACCAAAATACAAGCGTACAACATCAGCTTCGCGAGGAGTTAGTGTTTCCAGCGCACGCTCAATTTCAGTACGCAACGATTCATGCATTAAGGTTCTGTCTGGATTTGGTGATTCGCCTGAACGCAATACATCGTATAGGTTAGAATCTTCGCCTTCAACAAGTGGTGCGTCCATTGATACGTGGCGTCCCGAGTTTTTCATCGATTCCTTAACGTCAGAAACGGTCATGTCCAATTCCTTTGCAATTTCCTCAGCTGAAGGTACACGCTCATGCGCCTGCTCCAAAAAAGCATAGGTTTTATTGATTTTATTGATTGACCCAATTTTATTTAGTGGCAAACGTACAATTCGAGATTGTTCTGCTAAAGCCTGTAAAATAGATTGTCTAATCCACCAAACGGCGTAAGAGATAAATTTAAAACCACGTGTTTCGTCAAAACGTTTAGCGGCTTTTATAAGACCTAAATTTCCTTCGTTGATAAGGTCGGGAAGGGTAAGACCTTGGTTTTGGTATTGCTTGGCTACAGACACCACAAATCGAAGGTTTGCTTTAGTTAATTTTTCCAATGCAATTTGGTCACCTGCTTTGATGCGCTGCGCCAATTCAACCTCCATTTCGGCGGTAATTAGGTCAACTTTTCCAATTTCTTGGAGGTATTTGTCTAGTGATGCAGTTTCACGATTGGTAACCTGCTTGGTAATTTTTAACTGTCTCATTTGCTTTGAATTGTATGAATGCTATGTGTTATACGCATGATGTGTAATAAAGGTTACATCAATCAAAAAAAAAATCCGCTAAAATTAATTTTAGCGGATTTGTTGTTTTAAAGGGTTGATAGATTAGTCGCGTTTTGGACGTCTATTATTTCCACCACTTCTTCTTTTATCTCTATCACCTGCTGGACGTGGCTTGCGCTCTACATATCCCTCCGGTTTTTCTAGTAGCGCTTTACGCGATACTTTCTCTTTTCTAGTACGCTGATCAACGCCAAAGTATTTCACTTCAAACACGTCGTTCATGTTTACTACATCGGTCACATTTTCGGTGCGTTCCCAAGCCAATTCGCTTACGTGAAGCAACACTTCGTTTCCTGGAGCATCAGTATATTCTACCACAGCGCCAAATTCCAAAATTTTGATCACTTGTACTTCATATACTTCACCGACTTCTGGCTTAAACATAAGCGCATCTATCCGTGCTTGAACTTGATCGATTCCTTCTGCACCCGTACCTAAAATTTCAACGATACCTTCTCCAGTATCTGGATCTTCGTTGATCACAATCGTGGTGTTGGTTTCTTTCTGTAATTCTTGAATTACTTTACCCCCACTACCAATAATGGCACCAATATATTCGTTAGGAACAATGCGCATCACCATTTTTGGTGCGTGCTCTTTTACGTCTTCAGCAGGAGCAGCAATCGTGTCTGTTAGTTTTCCTAAAATATGTAAACGACCATCGCGTGCTTGTTTTAATGCCTGAATCAAAATATCATAAGAAAGCCCTTTGATTTTGATGTCCATTTGACATGCTGTGATGCCATTCTCAGTTCCAGTGACTTTAAAGTCCATATCGCCAAGGTGATCTTCATCTCCTAAAATATCAGAAAGTACAGCAAAACGCTCCCCGTCAGAAATAAGTCCCATGGCAATACCTGAAACAGGGTTGCTAATTTGAACACCCGCATCCATCAGCGCCATAGTACCAGCACAAACTGTTGCCATAGAAGAAGAACCGTTAGATTCCAATACTTCTGAAACAACACGGACGGTGTAAGGACAATCGTCTGGCATTACTTTTTTAAGTGCGCGCTGCGCAAGATTTCCGTGTCCTACTTCTCTTCTGGATGTACCACGTAATGGACGTGCTTCACCTGTACAGAATGGAGGGAAGTTATAATGCAAATAGAAGTTTTCTTCGCCCTGATCTGTTGGCAAGTCAATAACGTTTGCTTCTCTAGACGTTCCAAGAGTGACAGTAGCTAAAGCTTGTGTTTCACCTCTTGTAAATACAGACGAACCGTGTGTAGAAGGTAAATAATCTACCTCACACCAAATAGGTCTGATTTCTGTTGTTTTACGTCCGTCTAAGCGAATGCCTTCTGCAAGAACCAATTCGCGAACCGCTTCTTTTTGCGCTTTGCTAAAATACTTGCCAATCAGCTTGCCTTTTTCTTCCAATTCTTCTTCAGAAAATGTTTCTAACAACGCTTCTTTTACTTCTCCAAAAGCAACGCCACGTTCTTGCTTAGAGCTACCTCCTTTTGCTATATCATAGCATTTTTGGTAGACAAAATCGTGTATTCTTTGTTGCAATTCTTCGTCGCTGTCTTCGGCTTCGTATTCACGTGTTTCTTTTTTACCAACGGCCTCTGCCAACTCAATTTGTGCAGCAATTTGCTTTTTGATGGCTTCATGACCAAAGCGAATGGCGTCTGTCATGACTTCTTCTGAAACTTCATCAAACTCGCCTTCAACCATAGTAACGGAATCTGCACTGGCACCAATCATGATGTCAACATTAGACTCTTTTAGTTGTTCTTTACTTGGGTTTATGATAAAGCGACCATCAATTTGCCCTACACGTACTTCTGAAATTGGATATTCAAAAGGAATGTCGGAAAGTTGGATAACCGTCGAGGCAGCCAAACCTGCTAATGCATCGGGCATAACCGTTTCGTCATGCGACATCAGCTGAATCATGACCTGCGTTTCGGCATGATAATCTTTTGGAAAAAGTGGACGCAATACACGGTCAACCAATCTCATGGTTAAAACCTCTTCATTGCTGGGTCTTGCTTCGCGCTTAAAGAAACCACCGGGGAATCTTCCTGCGGCAGCAAATTTTTCGCGATAATCTACCGTCAAAGGCAGAAAATCTACAGGGGATGCTTGTCGTGCGGAAACAACGGTTGCTAATAGCATACAGTTGCCACTTCTAACAACAACAGAGCCATCTGCTTGCTTGGCAAGCTTGCCTGTTTCGAGTGTAATAGTACGGCCGTCGCCTAAATCAATAGTCGAGGTATGTACATTGGGTATCATACGTTTTTATTTTAAAGTTAGTATCTGTTGTGTTGTGTTGTGGTCGTAGATACCTAATGAAAAGCCGGTATGATGCGGATGCTTTTATGTGCTTACTTTCGAATGCCTAATTCCTTAATTAAGGAACGGTAACGTTCGATGTCTTTGTTCTTTAAATAGTCCAAAAGACTTCTTCTTTTACCTACCAACATAACCAACGAACGCTCTGTATTATAATCTTTGTGATTTTTTTTCAGGTGTCCAGTTAGGAAATTGATTCGGTTTGTGAATAAAGCGATTTGTCCTTCTGTACTTCCGGTGTCTTTTTCAGACTTACCGTACTTTTTGAAGATTTCAGCTTTGTTTTCTTTACTTAGTGACATGCCAATATTATTGTAAATGATTTTTATGCAACTTCGAGTCTTTCTCGAAGGCTGCAAATATAGTATAATTATTGGTTGAAATTACGCCTCCGCCGAAAGGGGCCGATTTAAAATTAAATCAAGGTACAAGTTGATATTTTGCTTTAAATCTTTTCGATGTGTAATAAAGTCCAAGAATCCGTGCTCTTGTAGGAATTCGGCCGTTTGAAATCCATCGGGCAAATCTTGTCCTGTGGTGTCTTTGACAACTCTAGGCCCTGCAAACCCAATTAAGGCGCCTGGCTCTGAAATGTTAATATCTCCCAGCATGGCAAATGATGCCGTTGTTCCTCCAGTTGTAGGGTCTGTACACAAGGAGATATATGGAATTTTGGCATCCGAAAGTTGTGCAAGTTTAGCAGATGTTTTTGCCATTTGCATCAGCGAAAGCGCCGCTTCCATCATGCGGGCACCACCCGATTTTGAAATCATTACAAAAGGCAATTTGTTTTTAAGTGCATAATCTGCTGCGCGATAAATTTTTTCTCCAACCACCGACCCCATTGAGCCACCAATAAAGGAGAAGTCCATACAGGCTACTACCAATTTATTTCCGTTAGATTTGCCTACAGCAGCTCTAACAGCATCGTTTAGTTTTGTTTTTTTCTGCGCTGCACTAACGCGGTCTTTGTACTTTTTGGTGTCTTCGAACTTGAGTGGATCTTTTGACTTTAATGAGGCGTCTAACTCCTTAAATTTATTGTCGTCAAAAATAATTTCAAAATACTCTTTACTACCAATCCTTACGTGATATCCATCTTCTGGTGACACATAAAAATTTTCAGCAAGTTGTTCAGTATCTACAATTTTCCCTGTGGGGGATTTGTACCATAAACCTTGCGGTGTATCTTTTTTCTCGTGAGTTTGCGTTTGAATTCCCTTTTCGGTACGTCTAAACCAAGCCATAGATCAAGAATTTTATCAAATATATAAAACCCTTGAAATTATAGGGTGTTAATATTGTTAAGGTCCTCAAAAGCTTTTTCCAAACGCGCAACAAACGACTTTTCTCCTTCGCGTAACCAAACACGTGGGTCATAGTACTTTTTGTTGGGGGCGTCATCGCCTTCTGGGTTTCCAATTTGTTGTTGTAAGTATTCCGATTTGTCTTGCACGTAGTCGCGTACTCCAGACAAAAATGCGTATTGTAAATCAGTATCAATATTCATTTTTACAACTCCGTAGCTGATGCCCTCGCGAATTTCTTCAACCGTTGAGCCAGAGCCGCCGTGGAAGACAAAATCAATAGTGTTGTGCTCTACACCGTATTTTTCACTAACAAAAGCTTGTGAGTTTTTTAGAATTTTTGGCGTAAGCACTACATTTCCAGGTTTGTAAACGCCGTGTACGTTTCCAAATGCTGCAGCAATAGTAAATCGTGGGCTTATTTTTGAAAGCTCTTCAAACGCATAAGCAACCTCTTCGGGTTGTGTGTAAAGCTTAGAACTATCGATATCGGTATTGTCTACACCATCTTCTTCACCACCTGTAACGCCAAGCTCAATCTCTAAGGTCATGTCCATTTTGGACATGCGCTCCAAATAGGTTTTACAGATTTCAATATTTTCTTCAATAGGCTCTTCAGATAAATCAATCATATGCGAGCTAAACAATGATTTCCCGGTTTCTGCAAAGTGTTTTTCACTTGCATCTAACAAACCATCAATCCAAGGAAGAAGTTTTTTGGCAGCGTGGTCGGTGTGTAAAATTACACTCACACCGTATGATTCTGCCATTTGGTGTACGTGCTTGGCTCCAGCAACAGCGCCTGCAATAGCGGCTTGCTGATTTTCGTTTGAAAGCCCTTTTCCTGCGTTAAACTGTGCACCGCCATTCGAAAATTGGATGATTACGGGTGCTTTGAGTTTTGCAGCAGTTTCTAAAACAGCATTGATGGTATTGGAGCCAATAACATTTACTGCCGGAAGGGCAAACTGTTTTGATTTAGCTAATTTGAAGATTTCTTGAACTTCGTTGCCAGTTGCAACACCTGGTTTAATAGAATACGACATCAGTTTGATTTTTTTTGGTCGCTGCAAAAGTAACAAACAATTGTGGGCTTAGAAAGGATAATTTATACCAAGCGTTGGATTTGCATTTTTTAGTTGGTAATTAAAGTTCCAACGCTCCCCTTTAGATAAAACAGGATTATGTGTTTTAAAGCCCATGTCAAGGCGAAGTAAGAATAAGCCAAAGTCATAACGGAGCCCAAAGCCAGTACCAACAGCGAGCTCATCCAAATCTTGAATACCATCAAACCTTCGGGCTGTTTCCTTCACATTATCTGCTATATTCCAAATGTTTCCGGCATCAATAAATAAGGCACCCTTGAAAGCGCCGAGCAAATCAAATCGATATTCGGCATTAAAAGCGAGTTTAAAATTTGCTTCGTTGAATTCATTTCCGGTATTACTTGAACCAGGTCCTAATCTATATACTTCCCAAGCGCGATTATCATAAGCACCTCCAGCAAAAAAGGAACGATTGAAGGGTATGTTGTCTGCATTCCCATAAGGTATGGCAGCACCCACAAAAGCACGTACGGCTATAACCTGATTTTCTGTAACCCCCCAATGTTTTACAATATCCGTTTCCAGTTTTACAAACTGACTAAAGGGCACATCAAAAAGTAAATATTGTTCGTTTGATTTTTCCCAATTGAATTGCTTAGCAAGCGTTTGCAACAGGTTACCAGACCATGAAAGGTTTGCTCTAAATTGCGTAAATGATTGGTCAAAAATGCTGCTTTTGCTTGAGTTGAAAAACTGTAAGCTGGAACTAAAAATAAGATTATTTTGTGTCAATCTGCTTCTTCGTTCTTCAATCCGTTGCACTCTATTGTACGAGTCATCAGAGGGGTTTAAGTCTGTTTTGCCACTTATTACATCTCCAATAAATGACTGTGCTCCTTGCGGAATAGTGAGGGTATTATTGAGAAAATAGGACGGATCTGTATTGGTGTTTTGTGCAATTTCGTTTAGTTCGCCAAAGGCGTTAGTGTAAACACCAAAGTAGTTTTCTTTGTTTTTATTATTGACAAATTCAACATCTACAAGTGAAAAAGTCCATCGCTTATTTTGCTTTGGACTCCACTGGTACTGAATGGCACCTGTCAGACTTTGCTTGTCTAAACCGATATTTTCTTGAACTGCAGAGCCCAACCTAAAAATAGTTTGAGGGGCAATTTCTTGTCGATTTATTTTTTTTCCAAAAGGAAGCAGGAACTGAGGTGCTCGTAATTGTACATCAAAAGCAAATTCAGTAATCGCAATATCCGCAGACCTACCCACAGAACCCCGAGCGCCCAATTCCAAAGTTTCAGCCCCACGAAATATATTAAGTGCACTCAATCCAGAACTAAAAGCCACCCCCCTTTTTATAATATTTGACTGAGTAACATCTAATCCAAAATTTAAGGCATATCGCTCTTTTGGCATTAAATATATGGACGCATCAAGCAGGGTTTCTTCCGTGTTTGCGTAATTATACCGAACCGTTGGATAGTCAAAGCTTTGCAAACGCGTAAGTTGTTTTAGTGTTGTGCTTCGAGACAAATCACTGTAGGGTTCGTTTGTTCTAAATGATATTGCCTCACGAAGTAGCCGCTTGCTGTAACGCATTTTTCCTTGACTATACAGCGCTAACCCTTCGAAGTTTCCAATAGAATCATAGGCTTCATTCCCTGTATTGCCCGCTTTGCTTATCAGTACCTTCACGTTGTTCATGCGTGAAATTTGATACGCCTTTTCAACCGCTGTCCCTTCTTGATTTTCTATAAAATTCCGAATATTTAGTTGCACGGGTAGGCGATAATCCACCCCAGAAGAATCGATGCGTACACTAAAGTCAATGGCGTTTAATTGAAAAGGGTAAACACCTGCATTTCGAAACAGGGTAAATAGCCGATTCCGTTCTTCGTCAAAATCCATTGTGCGAAATCTATTGCCTCGCTGCAAAACACTTTTATTGATGGAAGCATGGTAAATGGAATCCAAAACAGGACTTTGGATATTGGCCTGAATGCTATCTAAATAATAAGGCGCATTTGTTGTGATGTCATATTTTACCTGCGCTTTTCTCTTTTGAGCAACAGTAGATGTTTCAACAGTAGCATTAAAATATCCTTCGTTTGAAAAAAATGCTTGTAGTTTTTGGGCATTTGTTGCACTTGAAATCGAGTCAGTAAGCACTGGGGCTTCGCCATTGCGTTTTTTCCAATCTTGAAAGCCTACTTTGTAGTCTTTCATTTTAGCTACTTGTTTGGCAGACCAAAGCGATTCCATTCTTTTTTTACGATTTGGTTTTTTTGATATCCAGCGGTCAAATGAAACGCCTGTACTATCATCTGCAGATTGATACAACAATAATCCAAAGGGGATTCCCAAGAAACGCTTGTTGGGGGTAGGTTGTACGATGTTTTTCACGGAGTCCACAGCGGACTCACCATTTACTACAACCTCATTTTTTTGCAGTAAAACAGTACCTTGCGGTAGGTGTTTGGTCACAGAACATCCCACTACTAAGGCCAAAAGCCCATAAAAACCTATTATTTTTGAAAATCGTGTAGTCAATCGAAAAGTTAATAAACAAAAATACATCAAATACATGGTTAGCAAAAACATGCTAAAACAGTTAGGGCAGTTAGGGCAAAAAAAATTCAGAAAAGTACATGGTCTTTTTCCAGTAGAGGGTGAGAAAGCAATAAGCACTTTTTTAGCATGTGGTTTTGAGCTTGCTCATAGTTTTACAGTTGATGATGCGTCACAAAATTCTCTAAAAGCGGAAGTTATTTCTGCCAATGACATGAAAAAGTTGAGCAGCCTAAACACCCCAGCTAAGCATTGGGCAGCGTTTAGATTGCCACAACAACAACCATTTGTTCCTCAGAGGTTAAATCTTGCATTGGATGGTATTCGTGACCCGGGAAATCTGGGAACGATTATCAGGCTTTGTGACTGGTTTGGTATTCATCAATTACTTTGTTCTACTGACACTGCGGATTGTTTCAACCCCAAAGTAGTACAAGCAAGCATGGGTTCGTTGGCAAAAGTTCATATGCATTATGTTGATTTATCATCATTTATTTCACAATACAAATTAGTTGCGATAGGCACTGATATGCAAGGTGAAAATATGTACGCTTCAACACTTCCTGCCAATGCAGTTTTGGTGATGGGTAATGAAGGATATGGGATTTCAGAAGAGGTCAAATCAATTGTACAAAAAAATGTCATGATTCCGAGTGTTGGTAAACCTGCTGCGGAAAGTTTAAACGTTGCTATGGCCACTGGAATTTTGCTCAGCCATTTTAGACAGCAAGCCTAATTATTCAAACGTAAATCGAAGAAAAATACCACGGCTTTTCATGGAGGCAATATGCTTTGTGAAATCGCTATTTGGATTTTTGTCAGGAACAATTTCATTGTTTAGTGCAAACAAACCGTGTATAGAGGGTGTGAATTTAAAATAAGGAAGATAAATATCTGTTCCAATGGCAAACTCCCACGCATACATATTTCGTTTCATGCGAAATGTTCCAGAATTATTGTCTTCAGGATTTGTTTCTTCGCTTGTGATATTGATATTATATGACACACTCCCCATTACAAATGGCCTTGTATTGCGGATGCGTCTGGTGTTAAATTTGATACCAAGAGGAAAACGAGCATAGTTGGATTTTACTCTGCGTTCAATTAATGGTTTAGGTGTGGTTGGTGTTTCCTCAAAAGGAAATCTTATCTCGCGCTCCACGAAAGCAACGCCAGGGTGAAAACGGATATTTATAAATTCGTTGATGCGGATATCAGCTAAAAGCCCAACATCAAAACTGGGTTTTGGTTTTATAAATAATCGAAAGGGTAGTCCGCTTGTAGTGGGCAAATATTCCATTTTTGCCCCCACTAAATTTAGTCCCAAATAATATCCAAAACGCAATCTCTTTTTGTCATCTGTTTTTAGGTTTTCCAAATTATAATCTTGCCCGTACATGGACGAAAACATGGAAAATAAAACAAGAAAAGCAATTAAAAAAGGCTTCATTTTTGTGCTATATACAAGCTAACCACACCACCGGTTAGCGGCTTATGTGTTACTGTAGAAAACCCAATTTCGCTTAATTTATTGCACATCACTTTTCCGTCAGGAAAATGTGTGGCCGATTCACCTAGGTAAGCGTAAGCACTTTTATCTTCTGCAAAAAGCTTTCCTAAAAGCGGGATAATCACATTAGACATTATAAAGTGCGCCTGCTTCATTGGGAATTTTTTTGGACGAGAAGTTTCCAAGATATACAAGCATCCGCTTGGGCGAAGTACTCGATACATTTCGCCTAGTCCTTTCTCGAGGTTTGCAAAATTTCGAATGCCAAAGGCTACGGTAACCGCGTCAAATTGCTCTTTAAAAGGCAGCTTTTCTGCATCAGCTACTGAAAGTTTTATGCGGTCATTGAGTTTTAATTTATCTAATTGCTTAGCCTGTACAGCTAACATTTGCGTTGAAAGATCAACGGCATCAATACGAACCGATGGAATTTTACTTAGTGCAATGGCAACATCTCCAGTACCAGTGGCTACATCTAAAATTTCAACTGCTTGTTGCTTGCGAACGCCATGTACTAATTTTTTACGCCACCCTTTGTCTAGCCCTAAAGACAGTACCCTGTTAAGCCCATCATATTTTTGGGCTATTCGGTCAAACATCAGTGTGACTTGTTCCTTTTTTGACAAGGAAGAATCTTTGTAAGGGGTAACGTTTTTACTCATAGCCCACAAAGGTAGCTATAATCTGCAGATGACAAATGCTTCTTACCGAGCAGAATCTTGCTATATTTGCATCACTTTAATCTTTTTATAGATGAATATTGCCATCGCTGGAGCTAGCGACATTGGCTTTCACTTAGCCAAATTGCTTTCGTTTGAGGCACAGGACATTACGCTAATTGATGCCGACAAAGAGGCGTTGAATTACGCAGATAACAATCTGGATATTCGTGCAGTTAAAGGAGATCCGTCTGCACTTGCCACTCTAAAGAATGCAGGTGTAGATAAGGCTGATATGATGATAGCCGTTACGCCATCTGAAACGACAAACTTGATGTGTTGCTTGTTAGCAAAGCAATTGGGTTGTAAGCGCACCATTGCACGTGTCACTGATATCGAATTTGAAAAATATAAGGATGATGTTGATTTTCAAGCTTTAGGAATCGATGAACTTGTCTCACCAGAAGAGCTAGCTGCTGAAGAAATACAACTGCTAATCGATCAATCCGCTTTTGAAAACAGCCATGAATTTGAAGACGGTACACTTACGATGATGGGAACTACTTTGGAAGAAGATGCACCATTTATTGGAAAAACAGTTCGCGAGGCAGCATCTGTGTTTCCAGGCGTTCACTTTATGCCTATTGCCATCAAGCGAACAGCATCACAAAACACCATTATTCCTAGGGGAGATACTTGCTTTGAACAAGGAGATCAAGTGTATTTCACAACACTTCCACAAGGTGTTTCGGAACTGTACAGCCTCACGGGTGAGGTAAAAAATAAAATCAAAAATGTGATGATCCTCGGTGGTGGTCGTGTGGGTTTTAAAACAGCAGAAGATCTTTGTAAACGTGGGATAAATGTTAAGCTCATAGAGTTGGATAAAGAACGTGCTATTGAAATGGCAGAGCGCCTCCCTGACACGCTTATTCTTCATGGAGACGGGCGTAATGTTGAATTATTATTAGAAGAAAATTTAGAGGAGATGGATGCATTTTTGGGAGTAACCAATGATGCAGAAACAAACATCATGTCTTGCCTAATGGCAAAATCGAAACAAGTGCCAAAAATCATTGCACTAATCGAAAATATGGACTATTTCGAGCTCACAAAATCAATAGGCGTCGATACGCTAGTGAACAAAAAAATGCTCACAGCAAACACCATTTTTAGATATATCAGAAGGGGAGAAGTTGTTGATGTAGCGAAGCTAAATAACATGGATGCCGAAATTGTGGAGTTCAAGGTTCAGGCATCTGCTAAAGTGATTGGCAAATCCATTAAGGACTTGGACTTTCCAAAATCAGCCACTATTGGGGGTGTGATTCGAGACGGAGCAGGAATTATTGCCTTGGGAGATTTTGTTGTTCAAGAAGGGGATCTGGTACTGGTTTGTTGTTTGCCACAGTCCATTAAAAGGGTAGAGCAACTATTTTTATAGATCATGAAAGGTTTTAACTTAAAACTTATTGTACACATTCTTGGATTGTTGCTGTTATTCAACGCGCTTTTCATGGGAATTACAACCCTTAGCAGCTATTTTATGGACGATGGTGCCGTGTATGGGATGCTCAAGGCCCTAACAATAAATGTAGTGGTTGGTGGATTAGCGATGGGATTAACGTTCAATCACAGGAAAGAAATAAAAAAACGTGAGGGCTATTTGATTGTGGTTTGTGGTTGGCTTGTTATGGTCATTTTTGGGATGTTGCCTTTTATTTTTACGAATACCGTTTCATCAATATCTGATGCACTTTTCGAAACCATGTCGGGCTACACGGCCACGGGCGCCACGATTATGGATAATATCGAAGCGCTACCAAAAAGTATTGTTCTTTGGCGCTCGCTTACACACTGGATGGGTGGTATGGGAATCATCGTTTTAGCGATTGCTATTTTACCTCTTTTAGGGATTGGCGGTATGCAACTTTTTAGTGCAGAAGCACCAGTTTTGGGTGGTGATAAATTGCACCCTCGAATTAGCGATACCGCCAAAAGATTATGGTTGATTTATGTGGGTTTAACGCTGATAAACGCGCTGTTGCTTTCACTTTCTGGAATGTCTGTTTTTGACGCCATTAACCATGCCATGAGTACCATGGCTTCTGGTGGCTTTTCAACCAAAGACACAAGCTTAGGTTACTGGAATGATATGCCTCAAATACAATACATTACAGTTCTATTTATGTTTTTTGCAGGTAGTAATTTTGTATTGCTATACTATGCATTGAAAGGAAAATTTAGACGTGTTTTTGTTGATACGGAATTTCGTTGGTATGCTGGTTTTATTGGTGCATTTGTACTCATAGTAACAGCATCGCTAATGAAAAATGGAGCGTACGCAATGGCAGATTCAGCGGTTTGGACGGCGCTGGAACAGTCCTTTAGACATGCGTTGTTTCAAGTAGTGGCGGTTATTACCACCACAGGACTGGTGACTTCTGATTTTACGGCCTGGTCTCCTTTTGTAACCATGCTCTTTTTTGGTTTGATGTTTTTAGGAGGTTCGACAGGCTCAACGTCTGGAGGCGTGAAAGTCATGCGTCATTTAATCCTCATCAAAAATGGTTTTTTAGAGTTTAAGCGTGCACTTCACCCAAATGCTATTTTGATGGTACGTCTAAACAAAGTGACCATCGAACAATCTATTGTATATAACGTCTTAGCCTTTTTTATTCTTTATATGATACTGTTTATCATAGGTGCAGGCGTACTTAGTATTTTGGGCTTAGATTTCACTTCAGCCATTGGTGCTGCAGCGGCTTCATTAGGTAATGTTGGTCCAGGTCTTGGCGATGTAGGTCCTGCTACAACATACGCATCACTGCCCATGCTAGGAAAATGGTGGTGTGCATTGTTAATGCTAATCGGAAGGCTGGAATTGTTTACAGTACTTATATTATTTACGCCCTACTACTGGCGCAAACATTAACTCACCGCTTCTTTAATTCTGCGAATCGCTTCTTCAATTTCTTCTAAAGAAGCAGCATAAGAAATGCGGATGTTGTTTGGACAACCAAACGCATCTCCAGTAACCGTGGCTACGTTTGCTTCTTCAAGTAAATACATAGCAAAATCAGATGCATTTTCTATAAGAGTTCCATTTAATTTTTTTCCAAAAAAGAAAGATATATCAGGGAATACATAAAAAGCACCTTTAGGTACATTTACGGTGAATCCTTCAATATCTTGTAATAAATCTATGATGCGTTTTCTTCGAAAATCAAATTCATCTACCATATATTGGATTTTACCCACAGGCGCCAAAACGGCTGTGATTGCAGCGCGTTGTGCAATACAGTTTGTACCGCTTGTTACTTGTCCTTGAATTTTGGTACATGCCTTTGCAATCCATGCTGGACCACCCAAATATCCAATTCGCCACCCCGTCATAGCAAATGCTTTCGCCAATCCATTTACGGTGACAGTGCGCTCATACATACTTGGAACAGCGGCAAAACTAAACGGAGTAGCGCCGTCATAGTTGATGTGTTCATAAATCTCATCAGATAACACAAAAATATTTGGATACTTTTCTAAAACTGCAGCCAAAGCTTCGTATTCCGCCTTGGTGTACATCGAACCACTTGGGTTATTTGGTGAATTTAGCATTACCAATTTTGTTTTAGGCGTAATTGCGTCCTCAAGTTGCTCAGGGGTGATTTTAAAATCAGTTTTGATATCAGAACGAATTTCAATAGGATTACCCTCTGCAAGAATAACCATTGCCGAATAACTTACCCAGTAAGGTGCTACAAGCAATACATCGTCTCCAGGATTGATAAGTACTTGAACGACGTTTGCAATAGACTGTTTTGCACCTGTTGAAACGACTATCTGGTTAGGGGCGTACTCTAATCCATTATCGCGCTTAAACTTGGTGCAAATGGCATCTTTTAGTTCTGCATAGCCATCAACAGGCGTGTAAGCGTTGTAGTCTGCTTGAATGGCTTCAATGGCCGCTTCTTTGATAAATTCTGGCGTATTAAAGTCTGGTTCTCCAAGACTAAGCCCTATAATATCTTTTCCTTCGTTTTTTAATTCTCGTGCTTTAGCAGCCATGGCTAAGGTTGCCGATGCTGGTAAACTTTTTATGCGTTCCGATAATGGTTGACTCATCAATTAAAATTTTGCCAAATATAGTCGCTTGTTTAAAACGAAAACAAATTTTTATGCAACAGCTTCCGTATTTTTGCACAATACATTATGATAACATCTATTTTCAATCAATTTCCCAATTTAAATTCCCTTCAAAAAGAGCAGTTTGAAGCACTTTTACCTCTTTACGATGATTGGAATCAACGCATAAATGTTATATCACGCGTTGATATGGCACATTTTTACACACGGCATGTGCTGCATTCATTGGGCATAGCAAAAGTGCAATCCTTTGCTGCGGGTTCAAAAATTTTAGATGTGGGTACTGGCGGTGGTTTCCCAGGTATTCCATTGGCAATATTATTTCCAGAAGTACAGTTTGCCTTAGTGGATTCGATTGGCAAAAAGATAAAAGTAGTAAAAGCTGTAGCATCTTCACTTGATTTACAAAATGTGGCAGCATTTCACAAAAGAGCAGAAGCGTCAGAAGGCACCTATGATTTTGTTGTCAGCAGGGCTGTTACACGTATGGAGCGCTTTGTTCCGTGGGTACAAGATAAAATCAGTGCTACAAATCAGCACGAACGCCCAAACGGGATTTTATATCTAAAAGGAGGCGATTTAGATGAGGAGCTTGCGCCCTTTCCAAAAGCAGTAACGACACCATTGATGTCCTTTTTTTCTGATGATTTTTTTAAAACCAAAAAAGTGGTGTACTTACCGATCTAATCCATGCACGGATAACGGTAATCTTTTGCAGGCACAAGCGTTTCTTTAATTAACCTTGGAGATACCCAACGCAAAAGGTTTAAGGCCGAACCCGCTTTGTCGTTTGTACCTGAAGCACGACTTCCACCAAAAGGCTGTTGACCGACAACGGCGCCACTTGGTTTGTCATTGATATAAAAATTACCCGCTGCATGACTTAATTTTTGAGACGCTTCTTCAATGAACCTACGGTCTTGTGCAATTATAGCACCTGTTAATGCATATTCAGAAGTCGTATTAACCAACTCTAAAGTAGCTTCCCACTCGGAATCCTCATACACATATACGGTTACCACAGGACCGAAAAGTTCAGTTTCCATGGTGGTGTAATGTGGATTTGTGGTTTTTAACAGTGTAGGATGTACAAAATACCCTGTGCTTTTGTCGTATGTGCCTCCTGCTAATACTTCCACATCGGAATCTTTTTTCGCTTGTTCAATATAGTGTACTAATTTGTCAAAAGAACGTTCGTGAATAACAGCCGTAATAAAATTATTCATGTTTTCTGGCGAGCCAATCGAGAAACTTTTGATGTTCTCCACTACACCCGAAATAATAGTATTGGCTGTGGATGCTGGTAAGTAAATTCTGGAGGCAGCAGAACATTTCTGCCCTTGAAATTCAAAACCCCCACGTGTTATTGCCGTCACTACAGTCTGAATGTTAGCAGAATGGTGTGCAAAAATAAAATCTTTTCCTCCGGTTTCACCTACAATACGCGGGTAGTTTTGGTATGTTGAAAGATTATTTCCAATCTGCTTCCAAAGGTTTTTGAATACTTCGGTAGAACCTGTAAAATGCAAACCTGCGAAACTCGGATGCGCCAAAACAGTATTTGAAATAACCACAGGATCTCCACTAACGAGGTTGATTACACCTGCTGGAACTCCTGCTTCTTCAAAAATATCCATGATTACTTTTGCGGAAAACATTTGGTGATCGCTGGGTTTCCATACAATCACGTTGCCCATTAATGCTGGTGCAGCACATAAATTTCCTGCAATGGCAGTAAAATTAAATGGGGTTACTGCATACACAAATCCTTCTAAGGCACGATATTCTAAACGGTTTATTACACCATTTCCTTGGATGGGTTGCTGTGCGTAAATATCTGCAGCAAATGCCACGTTAAAGCGTAAAAAGTCTGCAAATTCACAGGCGGCATCAATTTCGGCTTGAAATATATTTTTGGATTGTGCCAGCATGGTCGAGGCATTTATTTTAGCTCGATATGGTCCGGCAATAAGATCAGCAGCTTTTAAGAAAATGGCAGCTCGATGCTCAAATGACATGTTTTCCCACATACCTTTGACTTTTAGCGCAGTTGTAATGGCTTTATCGATATGTGTTTTTTCTGCCAAGCTGTAGGTGCCTAACGAATGCTTATGGTCATGTGGCGGTGCCATGTTAGCCCGTTTTTCTGTAACTATTTTTTCTGAGCCGATATAGAGCGGAATAGTTACAGGATTATCATACATTTCTTTGTAAACCGATAGAACTTCGCCTCTTTCAGGGCTATTGGTACGGTATTCGAGCACGGGCTCGTTTACGGGTTTTGGTACCGAAAAAAAACCATTTGACATGGAATGAAATTTTAAAATTTAATTAAGCGCAAAAGGGGGGCTTAGTTCAAATTTGGGGATATAGGCTCTGAATTTTTTTGTGGTAGCAAGGTTTATCATATTGTAATGTCCTTGCATTGCACCCAACGGAGAGGCAAGCAAGCAACCCGATTGGTAGGTGTAAACTTGACCGGGCTTGATAACGGGCTTTTTTCCAACAACACCCTCGCCATCAACTACAGAAGTTGCCTTAAGTGCATCAAATATTTTCCAGTGCCTAGACTGTAATTGAACAACATCCTTTCCTTGATTTGAAATTGAAACACGATAACCAAAAGAAAAGTGCAAACGGTAGTTTTTGAAGTAGGTTCCTTCAAAAAAAGAAACGACCGATATACGAATTCCTTGTGTTACCTGTTGAATCATAGGCATAAAGGTAGTGATTTTTACTATAACCCAATGTCTTTTGAATTTGAACTTCCAACAGCAATAAGTTCATCACATCGCGCGCCTATTGGACGGAAATACACAAACGCCCAGTAGGTGTTTTCTGTTGGCCAATAGCTTCCTGAAATAAGGTTGTTGTAAGTATTTCCGTCATAATCGGTGCTTACAAATTTATAATTGTAAATGCCTTGTTTAAGTAAAAGTGTTGTTTCAAATCGTTCCGTTTCGGCATTGTAGCGTAGTTTATTTTCATCACTCTTGATATGCTGATTAAAATCGCCGACCACATAATGCGCTGCATCAAATAAAAAATCTTCAGCAAACAACGAAAACACGACCTTGCTGTAGTCAGATTCGGTATGCGGATTTACCCCCTGAAAGGTGTTGATGCGAAAATCTCCGTTGATGTCTGGCGCATAGGTGTAAGGACGACCTGCACGCACCCATTGAGGCGTCAGGACAGAAACAAAAACATCATCTCTCAATACATAGGCTACGTTTCCACCGCCGCCACGAATGTCTTGTGTTTCAAAAAAATGATACTCGTTTCCTGCTGCAAAAAGCGTTTCAGGTTTGTAATTAAACTCCAATTTGTTACCGAGGGTATAAGTCGCTTTTCCTGCTGATCGCCATGTTTGCCATTGTTGGTTTTGCGCCACAAAAACACGCAATTGTTCCTCGGGTACGCGGAGGTTTAACCCATCGGTAATCAAGCTCATTTGCACACTCTGGTGCGATTGAAATGTATCCAAATCTTGTGCGCGCTTCACTCGAACTCCTATCGATATAGCTTCATCAACGATTACAAAACGTTTTTGTAGGATTAGATTTCGCGCATCATCCCATATTTTTAAAACATAATTCCCGCTTTTTTTGAGGCGCGTTTGCGTATTTGGAAGCTCTAATCTGTATTGGATGTATGATTGCAGCGTACCAACCGAATACGAAAAATCTCTAATGCGGATATCATCATATCCATCCATGTAATCGGCTTGGAACAAATCACTTTTCTCCCAATCGGCATTGGCGCGTTCCACCGTATAATAATAGGTGCTATCGTCAGCATTTAAATCGTCAAATCGCAGTGTAATCGATTCATTTATAGGCACTATGGGCAGCGATGTGGTTTGTTCATTAACATAAAAAAGAACACTTTTGATGTTAGACGGTGGGGTAAATTCGGTTAGAAGTTGTGCAAAACCACTGGCAGAGAGTAATAATAAAAGAAAATTTTGTTTAAGGAATAATTTCAACGCAATTCGGTTTAAAGTTGATTTTTCAGATTGAAAAAAGTTTTTGTATAAAATTCACATAATTACAAAGTTAAACAAACTATTTTTCCGTTGATAAATTTATGGATTTACGTTGGATAATCCTTTACTATTTACGTGCTGTGTCTTACATTTGCAATGCAAAAACAACCACACATGTCCGCTGACATATTACTGCGAAAAGGCCTGTCAATTCCATTGAAAGGCGAAGCAACAAAAGACTTAAAAACGTCCAATACTTCGGACAACTTTACCTTATACCCTGATGACTTCCACGGGATTGTACCAAAAATGCTAATAAAAGAGGGTGAAAAAATAGCAATTGGTCAACCTGTATTTTTTTCAAAGGCTAACCCTGAAATGCAATTTGTTTCACCAGTTAGTGGTACACTCTCTAAAATTGTAAGAGGTGCGAAACGCCGTATTTTGGAAATTCAGTTAAAGTCGGATGGAAAAGAAAAAACCGTAAAACATAAAATACCTTCACTAGATAAACTTAGTGATGTAGATGTGAAATCGCATTTACTAGCATCTGGGTGCTGGCCTTTTATCAAACAACGTCCATATGACGTTATCGCAAATCCTGAAAGTAACCCAAAAGGTATTTTTATTTCAGGATTTAACTCCGCACCACTAGCTGCAGATGTGGCTTTTGTGTTGGAGCATCAAGAAGAAGATTTTCAAAACGGGATTAACGTTCTAGCCACCTTGGCACCCAAAGTACATCTTTCTGTTAATGCTGATGATAATTCCTTTTTAGCGAAAGTTTCTGGTGTAGAAATACATCGTATTAAAGGGGTTCACCCCGCAGGAAATGTGGGTGTGCAAATGCACCATATAGATCCAATTAACGCTGGAGAGACCGCTTGGGTGGTAAGCCCAGAAGACGTGGCTATTATTGGGCGTTTATTTACTACTGGAGTGTTTGATCCGCAACGTACGATTGCTGTAGTAGGCCCCGTGGTAACGAAACCATCGTATTACAAAACACGCATTGGAGCTGCCATTGCGCCATTATTAGATGACGCTGAGATTTCTGCAAATGGTCAAGTACGTATTATAAACGGAGATGCACTTTCTGGCACTACAACTCATGCTGACGGTAGTGTTGGATTCTATAACAATACAGTTACGGTACTTGCTGAAGGAAATCACTACCGTATGTTTGGTTGGTTGCCTTTTGCTGGAAGTAAAATTTTTAGCATGTCACGCACCTCTTTGTCATGGTTACTACCAAAACGCACTTACGCACTAGACACCAATATGAACGGTGAAGAACGTGCCCTTGTGGTTACTGGCGAGATGGAACAAGTTTTGCCGATGGATATTTTTCCTATGCAGCTGTTAAAAGAGTGTATGGCGCAAAATATTGAGAAAATGGAAGGACTTGGCATTTATGAAGTTGCTCCAGAAGATTTTGCTTTGGTAGACTATGCAAGTACCTCTAAAATAGAAGCGCAAGTCATTATTCGTGAAGCGCTAGATTTGATGATAAAAGAAGTTGGTTAAATAGATATTTATGAAACTACGTGAACGTATAGATGCAATAAAAAAACCTTTTGGTAAAGGTCAAAAATTGGAGCGTTTTGCTCCTGCAGTTAATGCTTTTGATACCTTTCTGTTTGTGCCTAATCACACCACACACAAAGGGGCACACATCCGCGACGGTGTTGATTTGAAGCGCACCATGGTAACGGTAATTATTGCTTTATTACCTGCCTTTATTTATGGTGTATATAATACCGGCTATCAATATTTTATTCAATCTGGAATTGCCTTTACATTTTGGGATGCTTTGCTACACGGCGCATTAAAGATTATGCCCATGGTAGCCGTGTCTTACGGCGTTGGTCTTGCTATTGAATTTGCATTTGCTGTATATCGTGGTCACGAAGTCAATGAAGGCTACTTGGTTACAGGGCTTTTGGTTCCTATGATTATGCCTGTTGATATCCCGCTTTGGATGGTTGGGTTGTCTGTCGCTTTTGCGGTGCTTATTGCCAAAGAGGCTTTTGGTGGAACTGGGATGAATATTCTTAACCCTGCATTGACAGCGCGTGCATTTGCCTTTTTTGCTTATCCCACATATATGTCTGGAAACAAGGTGTGGGTTTCTGAAGCAAGTAACGTTGACGGTATCTCAGGAGAAACCGTTTTAGGTAGCTTGGCTGCTGGAAACGATGTGAGTTATTCCATGTTTGATATGTTTATGGGCGCCATTCCAGGGTCCATTGCAGAAACATCAACCCTATGGGTGTTGGTAGGTGCTGCCATTTTAATCCTCACTGGAGTGGGCAGTTGGCGTATTATGGTAGGTGGTGTACTTGGTGCTGCCGCAACCGCATTTTTATTCAATCTTTGGGGTGCTAACGCACTAATGTCATTTGATTGGATGAATCACCTTATTGTTGGTGGTTTTGCATTTGGTATCGTGTTTATGGCGACAGACCCTGTCTCTGCAGCACAAACAACCAAAGGAAAATGGATTTACGGAATCCTTGTTGGACTTTTCTGTATGCTAATTCGCGTATTTAATCCAGCTTACCCAGAAGGTGTCATGTTGGCTATATTATTAATGAATGTTTTTGCGCCTACTATCGATCACTATGTGGTTGAAGGGAACATCAAACGACGTAAAAAACGCCTTAACGCAACATTAACTCCTGCATCATGAACAGAGATTCGAACGGTTATACTTTTGGTTTTGCTGCTGCCATGGTTTTGGTAGTAGCTTCTGTACTTGCTTTCACAGCAAGCTCACTCAAAGACTTACAATCTGAAAACGTACGTAAAGAAAAAATGCAAAACATTCTTTCTACTATTGGTATCGAAACAGATAGAGAAGGTGCTGAAGTATTATTTAATCAGTATATAACAGAACAATTAGCATTAAAAAACGACGGCTCCATTGATGCCTCTGTTGATGCGTTTTCAGATATTAAATTGTCTTTTGAACTTAAAAAAGACGCACAAGACCAACGTTTTCCATTGTATGTGGCTAATATTGATGCAAATCAATACTACATCATACCTCTTCGTGGTTCTGGTCTTTGGGATGCGATATGGGGATATATAGCACTCGACAATGACCGCAATACCATTAAAGGTGCTGTGTTTGATCACAAGGGTGAAACAGCAGGACTGGGCGCTGAAATTACACAACAGTGGTTTATGGACAGGTTTGTTGGGGAAAAAATATTTGATACGTCAGGAGATTTGGTTGGGATTAGTGTTTCTAAAACCAACAATGACCCCAACGATACAGATAAAGACGACCACGAGGTTGATGCCATTTCAGGCGCAACCATTACAGGTGATGGTGTTTCTGACATGATAAAAGAGCGCTTACAACACTATTTGCCGTACTTAAAAGCTCAACCCGCAGACCTTGCGTATAACAACTAACTATGTCACAACCAAAACCAAATAAAAAACCCGCCATCTTCTTTGTAGCCAAAGAGCGCGAGCCGCTTTTTTCAAAGAAAAATCGCGGCTTACTCAAAGATCCGCTCGACGATAATAACCCGATTACCGTACAGGTATTGGGAATTTGTTCTGCACTTGCAATTACCGTACAGTTAAAGCCTGCGGTGGTGATGACACTTTCTGTAATTGCCGTAATGGCAGCCAGTAACGTTATCGTTTCTATCCTTAGAAATGCCATTCCAAACCGTATCCGAATTATAGTGCAGTTAGTTGTAGTAGCATCGATGGTAATTCTTGTAGATCAGGTCCTGCGTGCATTCGCTTATGACGTAAGTAAACAGCTTTCTATTTTTATTGGGTTGATCATTACCAATTGTATCGTGATGGGACGCTTAGAGGCATTTGCACTTGGAAATGGTGTTTGGAAATCATTTTTAGATGGTGTTGGTAACGCAGCAGGATATGGTTTTATGCTCATATTAGTTGCCTTCTTCCGCGAGCTTTTAGGCTCAGGGAAATTATATGGATATCAGGTTATTCCAGATGCGCTTTACGAAATGGGCTATGAAAACAACGGATTGATGTTGCTTTCTCCTATGGCACTCATTACGCTGGGACTCATTATTTGGGTTCAGCGTGCTCGTAACCGTAAACTCATAGAAAAAAACTAAGCCATGGATTATATCAATCTTTTTGTAAAAAGTATTTTTATTGAGAACATGATTTTCGCCTATTTCTTGGGAATGTGTTCTTATTTGGCGGTATCTAAAACAGTAAAAACAGCTGTTGGACTAGGCTTTGCTGTAATCTTTGTACTCTCTATCACAGTACCGATTAACTACTTGTTAGATAACTACCTGCTTAAACCTGGCGCAATGGCTTGGTTGGGGGAAGACTATGCCGCTTTAGACCTTAGCTTTTTGAGCTTTATCATGTTTATTGCCGTGATAGCCTCTATGGTGCAATTGGTTGAAATGATTGTGGAGAAATTCGCACCTGCACTATATGGAGCGTTGGGGATTTTCTTACCACTTATCGCTGTGAACTGCGCCATTTTGGGTGGATCATTATTTATGCAACAAAAGAGTTTTGCTTCTATTGGCGAGTCTGCCGTTTACGGCTTTGGCTCTGGAATTGGTTGGCTGTTGGCTATTTTAGCCATTGCTGCTATTCGTGAAAAAATCGCCTATTCAAACGTTCCTGCTCCCTTACGTGGATTAGGGATTACGTTTATTATTACGGGTCTTATGGCCATCGGATTTATGAGTTTTATGGGAATCAAATTATAATAACCCTATGGATATTACAGTAATTATTGCAAGTATTGTTGTTTTTTTAACCATCACATTTTTGTTGGTTGGTATGTTGTTGGGCGTAAAAGCGCGCTTAATGCCATCAGGACCAGTAAAGCTTTTTATCAATGGCGAAAAAGACGTAGAGGTTTCATCGGGAAGTACGTTACTTTCTACTCTTGGTGATAATAAAATATTTTTACCTTCTGCCTGTGGCGGTGGTGGTACTTGTATTCAGTGTAAGTGTATTGTAAAAGATGGAGGCGGTGAAATTCTTCCTACCGAAGCACCGCACTTTTCAAGAAAAGAAATTGCCGAAGGATGGCGTTTGGGTTGCCAAGTCAAGGTTAAAGAAGATATGGTCATTGAAGTGCCAGAAGAAGTCTTTGGGATTAAAAAATTTGCAGCCAAAGTCGTTAGAAACTGGAACGTTGCTTCGTTTATCAAAGAGTTCGTGGTAGAGATTCCTGAAGATATGCATTATGAAGCGGGTGGATATATTCAAATTGAAGTACCTGCATGTGAAGTTGATTTCAAGGATATTGATATTTCTGCACACCCAGAGGAACACCCCGAGGATGTAAACAAATTTAAGTTGGAGTGGGATAAGTTTAAGTTATGGGATTTAAAAATGAAAAACCCAGAACTTGTAGAGCGCGCATACTCTATGGCTTCCTTCCCTGCAGAGGGCAAAGAAATTATGCTTAATGTACGTATTGCAACACCTCCTTTTGACCGTACTAAAAACGGTTGGGCAGATGTAAATCCTGGTGTAGCATCATCGTATATTTTCTCACTAAAAGAAGGTGACCCTGTTACCATTTCTGGACCTTATGGCGAGTTTTTTATCAATCACTCTGAAGCAGAAATGCTTTATGTGGGTGGTGGTGCAGGAATGGCACCCATGCGTTCGCATTTGTATCACTTATTCCGTACCCTTAAAACAGGTCGTAAAGTAACGTTTTGGTATGGTGGTCGTTCTAAACGTGAGTTGTTCTACACCGAGCATTTCCGTGCGCTAGAGCGTGACTTCCCTAACTTTAAGTTTTACGTGGCCTTGTCTGAGCCTTCTGAGGAAGACAATTGGAAAGTAAAAGATGGACTCGATGGTGAGGGAGATGGCTTTATTGGATTTGTGCATCAAGTGGTTATCGACAATTACCTAAGCGATCACGAGTCACCTGAAGACATTGAAGTGTATTTCTGTGGACCACCACTGATGAATCAAGCTGTTGAAAAAATGGCAGAAGATTTTGGTGTGCCAGACGAAAATGTTCGTTTCGACGATTTCGGCGGATAACAAACAAGAGGCTTCGGCCTCTTTTTTTATTAGGTTTGCATTATGCAAAAGCTTACAGAAAAAGAACTTCACCAACTCGCCATGACTACAGTGGGTAAATCCCTTGAAGCAGATGGTTTTGAGTTTTTAGCAGTAAATAGCGAGGCCCAAAAAGATCCACAGTTTGTGTGTACAAAAGACAAAACCCTTCATTTTGTGGTGGTGCGACATGTGCTTTATCCCAATAACCCTAAGTTTTATGATAATAAACTAATGCAAGAGGTAAAAGAACACGCTATAAAATTTAAAGCAAAGACCTATTTTGCGGGTGTTGGTCTTGCCCATGCCTCCGATTATGACAAACCAATACTAAAAAATGAACCCTATGCGATTAATTATTCGGGGCTGCAGGAGATTTAGTGTTCTTGTAATTGCTGTTGTTTTTGGCGCATGTAGTAATGAGTTAAAAATTCAGCGTGTACAGGGTGATGCACTCGGCACAACCTATTCTATTTTATATCCCGATACAAAAGCAAATGAAAATGTGTTAGATTCAATTGACGCCGTTTTTTTGCGCATGAATCAATCCATGTCAACTTATTGGTCAAATTCTATCATTTCTAAAATTAACAAAGGGGAAGTAGTTGTTGCAGATAATGATTTCAAAACTGTTTTTCGTGCTTCTAAATTGGTGTGGAAACAAACCAACGGCTTTTTTGACCCTACGGTTGGTGCATTGGTAAATGCTTATGGTTTTGGGCCTGAAAAGCCAAGCATTGAAATGGATAATAATACAGTTGATAGCTTACTTCATATCACTGGGTTTCAACGTGTATCCTTATCAGATGATGGCACCGTACAAAAGCAAAACAAAAACATATATTTTGATTTTAACGCCATTGGAAAGGGGTACGCTGTTGATGCGCTTGCAAATATGCTTCGTTCGTTGGGTTATGAGAATTTTCTTGTTGAAGTAGGAGGAGAGTTGTTTACCGCGGGTATAAACCCTGAAAAAGAAGTGCCATGGCGGGTTGCTGTTGACCACCCAAAACAACAGGGAACACGAGCGTTTATCGCTACACTACCTCTTCAAAATCAAGGCTTGGCATCTTCTGGTAATTACCGGAAATTTAGAACAGATGCGCAAGGCAAAAAATATGTTCATACCATTAATCCCAAAACAGGTAAAACAGTGCAAAGTAATGTTTTGAGTGCATCTGTCTTGGCTTCCTCTACCATGCTTGCCGATGCCTATGCTACGGCTCTTATGGCAATGCCCTTTGAAAAGGGAAGAAGCCTTATAGATTCCTTGAACGATGTTGAAGCCATGTGGGTTTTGGCAGTGAAAGATTCGGTTGAAGTTGTTTCTAGCGCGGGCTTTTCTTTTATGCCTCAGTAGGACGTTTGCACACAGGAATATATTCCGTCTTTACAACAGCATACCTTGTGCGTTCTTTCTCAGAAAGCGTTTTTCCGTATTGTAATTCATTTACTTCAAATCCAATTGTGCGAAGCTTCTTGAAATAATCCATACCGTAAATTCTTACGTGGTCATACTGACCAAAAACTTTGGTTCGAGTGGCTTTGTCGGTAATGCTATTGTCCTCAAAAGTGGTGTCTCGTTTGGGATCCAAAGGAACTTGAAGCAGCGCTTTTCCACCGGGCTTTAGTACCCTATACAATTCCTGCATCGCTTTGGTGTCATTAGTAATATGTTCTAAGACATGATTGCATAAAACCCAATCAAAACTGCAGTCGTGAAAAGGCAACGCACAGATATCCGCTTTTACATCGGCAAGTGGTGATTCTAAATCACAACTTATATAATCCAAATGTTGAAGCTTTTTTAATCTAGATATAAATGCTTTTTCAGGTGCCATATGTAGCACTTTTGATGGCGTTTGGAAAAAGTCAGTTTCGTTTTTTAAGTATAGCCAAATTAGACGGTGGCGTTCCAATGAAAGTGTTCCAGGGCTAAGTACGTTTTGACGTATCTTAACATATCCGTAGGGTAAAAATTTACGATATGATTTTTCGTTAATGGGGTCGGTAAATGCATTCCCGCGATACCATAAATCAAGGACAGGCAATAATACATCAGCCAACCGCTGTAAAACAGTTCTAGGAAAAAGTCCAAGGATAAGCTTAGCTAAAGCCTTCATACGCTTAATGGAACGACCCTAAAAGCATCTTCTTCATCAGATGAAATGCCCAATGCATCGTAAATATATTTAAAAGTAGATAGCAATTCTGGCTTTCCATTCACAATAGCAACGTTGTGTTCAAAATGTGCGCTTGGGGCGCCGTCAGCGGTGAGTATGGTCCAACCGTCTTGTAGTTGTTTGATACGGTGTGTTCCTTGGTTTATCATGGGTTCGATAGCGACTACCATACCTTCCAAAAAACTTTTTCCTCTGCCACGTTTTCCGTAATTGGGCATTTCAGGTTTTTCATGCATGGTGGTTCCCAATCCGTGCCCGACCAGTTCGCGGACCACCCCATAGCCAAATTGCTCTACGTATTGTTGAACAGCAAAGCCCACATCGCCAACACGATTTCCTATTCGGAATGCTTCTATTCCTTTGTATAGTGAAGCCTTCGTTCTATCCAAAAGTTTCTTTGTTTCCGAATCAATTTCGCCTACCTCAAAGGTATAAGCGTGATCGCCATAATAGCCATTTTGGAGGACGCCACAGTCAATAGAAATAATATCGCCTTCTTGCAGTGGGGTGTTATTTGGAATGCCATGTACTACTTGTGCGTTAGGACTCATGCACAAGGTATTCGGGAAATCATAAAGACCCAAAAACCCGGGAATAGCACCGTGATCTCTTATGAATGCTTCTGCTTTTTTATCGAGTGCTAGTGTAGTAACACCGGGTTTGATTTCCGACGCCAGCATACCAAGGGTTTTTGATACCAACAAGGCGCTGCTGCGAATCAATTCAATTTCTTCGGCTGTTTTTTGTAGCGACATTAATCTTGATAGGTGTGTTTGTATGCTGTTCCGCTTAGAATGGCAAGTATATCATCTTCTAAAAAATCAACAGGCGATTCTACAATCCGATTCATTTCCTTGCCGTTTTTATAAAAAACAAACGTCGGAACATGGGTGATCCCGTTTTGAGTGGCACTACCCGAGGGTGTCTTTTTGTCCTCATTCACAGCAATGATGGATACTTTTCCCTTAAAATCAACAACATCTAAAATTCGAAAAAAGGCAGGTACTTGCATTTGACTGTCCGAACACCATGTTCCCATAAATATCTTGAGTTCGATGTTTTCTAATAATGGTTTTAGCTTATTTGTTGTTTTGATAAATGGATTGTAATTGTCATATTCAGCAGTAAACCATTCGTCATAGGGCTTGTTTTTTAATTCATCTAACGTAATGGGACCTAACAAATCTTGCGATGTAGCATATCCACTAACAATGACAAAAAGAAAAAGAATCAGCGTTCTCATGGAGCGTATTTTAAAAGCTAAAGTAATGATTTTGCTGTCATGGCAGCGGGCTGTTCAACATCCATTAGCTTAAGGACAGTAGGTGCAATATCGCAAAGCGCTCCTTTGTCGATGCTTTTCGCGTCTTTGTCAATCAAATAAACAGGCACCAAATTGGTGGTGTGAGCGGTGTTTGGGCTGCCGTCTGGGTTAATCATGGTGTCGCAATTACCGTGGTCTGCAATAATAATCACGGAGTAATCGCCCTCTTTGGCTGCTGCTACCACATCTGCTGTACAGGCATCTACGGTTTCACAGGCTTTTATGGCAGCAGCCATATCACCTGTGTGGCCTACCATGTCTGGATTAGCAAAATTCAAACACACAAAATCGGCTGCTTGCGCTTTTAGTTTGGGAACTATGGCATCTCGAATATCAAATGCGCTCATTTCGGGTTGCAGGTCATAAGTAGCTACTTTTGGCGAAGGGCATAAAAGGCGTTCTTCCCCCTCAAAAGGTTTTTCACGACCACCGTTAAAGAAAAAGGTAACGTGTGGGTATTTTTCTGTTTCCGCAATGCGGATTTGTGTTTTACCCGCATGGGCAAGCACTTCGCCCAGTGTTTCTTGAATGTTCTCTTTGTCATATACCACATGCACGTTATGAAACGATTCATCGTAGTTGGTTAGTGTCACATAGTGCAATGCAAGTGGCTCCATATTATGTTCTGGAAAGGCTTTTTGGCTTAACGCCTGAGTGAGTTGACGTCCGCGATCGGTACGGAAATTAAAGAAGATAACCACGTCACCAGTCTTAATACGCCCCGCCTCGATACCTCCATTTTCGGGAAGTGCAATCGGTTCAATAAATTCATCTGTTGTGCCTGCATCATAATTGGCTTGCATGATTTCGGCAAGGTTGGTTGTTTGTGTGCCAATACCGTGAACGAGTACATCATACGCTTTTTTGATGCGCTCCCAACGTTGGTCTCTGTCCATGGCAAAATAACGTCCTACCACACTTGCCAAATGCGCATTTGTTGTGGTACACATTTCTTGTACTTTCTTTAAAAACCCCAATCCCGATTTTGGATCTACATCACGGCCATCAGTAAAGGCATGCACATAGCTTTTGGGTACTTCCGCTTCGTGTGCTGCGTTCAACAAACCTTCAATATGATTGATGTGAGCATGTACGCCACCATCAGAAACCAAGCCCACAAAGTGAACGGCTTTGTCATTTGCTTTGGCGTATGCAAAGGCATCTTTGAGCACCCCTTCGTCTTTGAGTGTGTTTTGCTCCACCGCCATATTGATTTTTGCCAAATCTTGATACACCACCCTACCTGCTCCTAGGTTTACGTGCCCTACTTCACTATTTCCCATTTGTCCTTCAGGAAGACCAACGTGCATACCGTCTGTGTGGAGTACATTGTGCACGGCATCATGGCTAAGACTATCTACAAAAGGCGTTTTGGCTTGTGCAACTGCCGAAACTGCTGGGTCAGGGGAGATGCCCCAACCGTCTAAAATCATTAAAAGTACGCGTTTGCTCATAGGTCTAAATTGTGGTGCAAAGATAATCTAAACAACTTTAAATTAACGTGAATTACTCCTCCAACAACGCTTTGTTTACCCCTATCACAAATTGGGTAAAATAACGCTCCCAAAAATCAACATCAATATAGGCACTACCATAAATCCCCACCGATTTAAAATAGGCAAAAGCGGTTCGGGAGTCGTATTGTTTTTGGTAGTGTTTGGCTTCGGGTAAATAGCTGTAATGCCAGGGTTCATACGAAAACCCAGTGCGGTTGACATCATTGGTATAGACCAAATAAAACCCAAAACGATTGGCGTTTTCCTCCATCCATTTCCGCAATGGGGCAAAGGGTCCGTTGTTGTGAAATTTTTCAGGGACTAATACTCGCTTTTGTTTTGGTGCATTGTTGTCTGTGATGTCAATATCGGTACCCCAATGATGGCGCGAGGTACCTGGTATGGTGGAATATTGTAGAATACGGTCTATAGCGTCCTTGGGTGTCATACCCTCTGCAGTGTAGCGTTTGTATTTGTCTTCCCAAATATATTGTTGTCGCTCAAAGGAACGGTATGCCGAGACCAGTTGCAAGTCAATGCCGTCTTGCAGTGCCGCTTCTTGCATGGCGCAAAATGCATCTGCTGTTTTTGGCGTGAGTTGGTTTCCCTCTAATTCTACCAAATGCGAATCGTCCAAACCTAATGTTTGTATGAGTGAGGGTTGCGCTACTACCATTTGACAGAGCAAAACAAAAAATAGGCTTAGGCGCATAGGTGTTTTATCATTTTATAGTGGTCTCCGCCATAAGGTAATCTAAATTTCCCTCCCTGTTTTTGGTAGCCACAACGCTCATAAAATGGAACGGCTATAAGTCGGGCGTTCATCCATAGCTGGGAAATTCCCATTTGTATTACTCGCTTTTCTGCTTCCAAAATCAACTGATACCCAATGCCCAGTTTTTGCATTTCTGGCAATACCGCCATGCCTCTCAGTTGTACATCAGAAGCATTCGGTAATAGCGTAACTACGCCAATGAGTTTTTTATCTATATACGCACCTAGGTGCAGGGTGTCATTGTCCTCGTCTCGTTCAAAATCGCAGGTTTCAATAGGCAATCCGTTACGCAAAACAGGGTGTCGCACCATGTAAGTGTCTTTCGTACAGATTGGTTTTAGTTGTATGTTTGTGGCTCTTTGCAAAAAGTTATGGAAATTGAATTTCGTTTTTTAAAAGTAGCGAATATACCTGAAATCATTCCGTTAATGCAAGATTTCACGCAGCATAAATATACGGATCAGATTCATGAAAAGCGTTTTATGGGTATGTTTAAACACGAGTATGATTGTGTGGGGTTTTATGATGGGAGCAAGCTGATAGGGCTTTGTGGGTTGTGGTATCAAACACGACACTATTCGGGAAAAAGCTGTGAGCTAGACCACTTTTATATTATGCCACAATACCAAGGAAAAGGCTTGGGTACACAATTTATGCATTGGATTGGGGATAAATTAAAAACAGAAGGCTACGAGGCGTTGGAACTCAACGCCTATAAAGAAAATATTGCTTCGCATCGGTTGTATGCCCGCGAAGGTTTTGATCATTTGGGCTTTCACTTCGTGAAGCGTTTATGTGAATAATGTATATTTGTGTATATTCATTAATCGTTGTGCAACTGCCCGTTTTTTGATTCGAGCCAACCCATTTTTTGTTTTTATGAGATATATATTATTTACTCTTTTATTTGCGTCTTTGGCTATGGCGCAGTCCGATTACCGCACCTGGCTCCGTGGTAAAATTTTATATCAAAACACCAATGTTGTGGCTGCTAACGTCGTAAATTCAACCACCCAAAAAGCTACGATCAGTGACGATAACGGCGAGTTTGCCATTGAAGTAATGATGAACGATGAATTGGTTTTTACCTCTTTGCAATATCAAATCCGTGTGGTAAAAATCACCAAAGAAATCCTACAACGTGGACGCCTTGTCATTGATGTTAACGAAAAAGTTACTGAACTTGATGAGGTAGTGGTAACCCCAGAACAGCGGCAGAAATTTTTGGATTTGCGTTCTGAGGAATTCAAAGGGTTTGATTATGAACGTGACCGATCTACAAGAGTAGAAAATACGCTTATGCGACAAGGTCAGCTCTATAACGGAGTAAACTTTGTAAATGTTTTTAAAGCACTGTATCGCTTGGTAGGGAAAGAAAAAAGCGATGAAAAAGTGTACAGCCTCAAACCCAGTGCGGTGCTGCGTCAGCTTTACGACGACCGATTTTTTATGGATGAACTTAATATCTCAAAAGAAAAAATCGGGTTGTTTTTGGTTTATTGCGATGGTGAAATCAAAACCAAAGAATTGTTAGAGGAGAAATCCGATTTCGAAGTCATGGATTTTCTGGTAAAAGCAAGTGAAAAATTTAACAAAAAAAACTAATGCGTTTGTTCTTGCTGCTTATGCCGCTTTTGGCTTTTGTGCCCCATAAGTATTATGTAAGTACAACAGACATGTACTACAAACCCGAAAAGCAGCAAATACAGCTAGTGGTTCGTGTGTTTACCGACGATTTTTCAAAAGCTTTGTCTAAGCATGTTGGTGCTTCCATTACTTTAGATCCTGATAACAAAGCAGTTGATGATGTGGAAGTCCTAATTTCCAATTACTTTAAAGAACACTTTGTTGTTTACGGACTTCCAGCTGATTCCTATTTTTCCTTTGTTGGTAGGGAATATAAACAAGACCAAACATATCTTTACGCATCTTTTGATCAAGTGCCAGAAATGGATGTTTTGGAATGGTCAAACACCTTTTTGATAGCCACATTTCCCGAACAAAAAAATATTGTAACACTCACAACATCAACAGCTAAAAAAAGCTTTTTACATACCCAGGAAGTTAATTTTGTTCAATTTGATTTCTAATTTTCCAACAAACTAATATCTTTAACAAAAATCTAATGCAAATGAAATACGCACAAATTGTTACCACCATCTTACTGGCTACTTTTTTCACCTCTTTTGCGCAAGAGACGCCGCAAGGACACACCAATCAAAATAAATTCAGACAGCTCTACAATGAACTTGCTACGCCCAATGTATATCGTACTGCTTCTGGTGCACCAGGCCCAGCATATTACCAACAGCAGGCAGACTATGTGATGGAACTCGTTCTCAATGACGAAACACAGCAGTTGTTTGGAGATCAAGTTGTTACCTATACAAACAATTCTCCTGAAACACTAACGTATTTGTGGGTACAAATGGATCAAAATGTACGTGCACGTGATGGGCAATCTTTTGACCGATTAAATAATGGGAGTAATTATTACGGCACACAACGTAGTGTTGCCCCAGGTTTTGTAAACGAATTTTTACTCAACGAAAAGTTTGATGGTGGTTTTAAAATTGATGCATTAAAAACTACTTCAGGCGATGACTTGCCCTATACCATTCATCAAACCATGATGCGAATAGACCTGCCAACTCCCTTAACGGCTGGTACAGCGATTTCATTTCGTTTAAAATGGCATTATAATATTCCAAATCGTCAATTTTGGGATGCCCGTTCGGGTTATGAATATTTCCAAAAAGACGATAATTACGCCTATTTCATTGCTCAGTTCTTTCCGCGTATGGCAGTTTATAATGATGTTGAGGGTTGGCAAAACCAACAGTTCTGGGGCAATGGTGAATTTGCACTTCCCTTTGGAGATTACGATGTAAAAATCACGGTGCCAAACGATCATATTGTGGAAGCAACAGGCGTTTTAGAAAACAGAAAAGAGGTGTATTCTTCTGCGATGATGAAGCGTTTTAGAGAGGCTAAAAAATCATTTGATAAGCCCGTTTTTATTGTTACACAAGAAGAAGCTGAGGCCAACGAAAAAAGTGTGCCTACTGGAACAAAAACCTGGCATTTTACAGCTGAAAATGTTCGTGATTTTGCATTTACTTCTTCGCGTAAGTTTATAGTCGATATGATGAATGTGGATGTCAACGGAAACGATGTCATGGCGGTTTCTGTTTACCCCAAAGAAGGAAATCCACTTTGGGAACAATGGTCCACCAAAACAGTAGCGAGCGCACTAAAGTCTTATTCTAACATGACTTTTGATTACCCTTACCATAAAGCCATTTCTGTGCATGCCGATGATGTGGGTATGGAATATCCAATGATTTGCTTCAATTTTGGACGACCTGATGAAAACGGCTATTACAGCGACCGCACCAAATTTGGTATGATAGGGGTTATTATCCACGAAGTTGGACATAACTTTTTTCCTATGATTGTAAATTCCGATGAACGCCAATGGGGTTGGATGGATGAAGGATTGAACAGTTTTGTGCAAATCATTGCCGAGCAAGATTTTGGAAAAACACACCCAGATGCAATTCCTGGATTAGATCACTATCCTTCAGACGATATGGATCCGCAAAATATTGTGCGTTATATGGCAGGTGATCAAGATTTTATTGCGCCTATTATGTCAAACCCGGAAAACGTATATCAACTGGGGCCAAATGCCTACAGCAAGCCCGCAACGGCCCTAAATATATTGCGTGAAACCGTTATGGGGCGCGAATTATTTGACCATGCATTTAAAACTTTTTCACAACGTTGGATGTTTAAACACCCAACACCCGAAGACTTTTTCCGCACCATGGAAGACGCATCTGCTTTTGACTTGGACTGGTTCTGGCGTGGATGGTTTTTTACGACGGACGTTGTGGACATGGGTGTTACAGATGTTAAAGACATAAAAAAACTAGGTGATGATAAGCGTTATTTCTCTCTGTATTACAAAAGAAGCTTAGAAAACTTAACGCCTGAAGAGCTTAAAAACCGTAAGGAAAACAAGAAGTTCTACGAAGTTGTTTTCGAAAAACCAGGCGGCTTAGTTATGCCGTTGATTGTGGAGTATAAATATGCCGACGGCACTTCTGAGCGTAAAACCTATCCTGCACAAGTATGGCGTAAAAACGATAAAACGATTAGTAAATATATTGCCACGGACAAAGAGTTGGTGGGCGTTGTTGTTGACCCTGATAATGCAACCGCCGACATTAATAAGGACAATAACAGTTGGCCCAAAGTAATTGAAGAAAACGACTTTGAGAAGTTTAAAAAGCAGCAGTAATCGATAAAATAATATTTTGTTTTTACTAAACCTCCACAGGCGAAAAATCCAGCACCACTTGGTTTTCTACTAGATTGTCAAACGTTTCTGCTTTTCTTATGAGTTGCGCTTCGCCATTATACCAAAGCACTTCGGCAGGGCGGTAGCGTGAGTTATAGTTACTTGCCATACTAAAGCAATAGGCACCTGCGTTGTGAAAACACAATACATTACCATCGCTGATTTCAGTAATTTTACGGTTGTTAGCGAAGGTGTCTGTTTCACAGATATAACCTACAACAGAGTAAAAACGCTCACGCCCCTCTGGGTTAGAAATATTTTCAATACTGTGTTGTGCGCCGTATAACATAGGGCGTATAAGGTGGTTAAAGCCACTGTTAACTTGTGCAAATACCGTGGAAGTGGTTTGTTTTACTGAATTTACTTGCGTTAAAAAATAACCGGCTTGGCTTACTAAAAACTTGCCTGGCTCAAATGCCAAAACCAATTCTTTACCATATTCGGCACAAAAAGCGTTAAAGCGAACGCTTAATTTTTCACCTAACTCCTCTATATTGGTTTCGTTATCGCCCTGTTTGTAGGGTACTTTAAAACCACTGCCAAAGTCTAAAAATTCCAAATCTGTAAAGTGGCGTGCCGTATCAAATAATATTTCTGCAGCATGTAAAAACACTTCAATATCCAAAATATCACTTCCCGTGTGCATATGTACGCCATTAATGCGCATCCCTGTGTTTTCTACGATACGCAGTAAGTGTGGCATTTGATGAATGCTAATGCCAAATTTTGAATCAATATGTCCTACTGATATATTTGCATTTCCACCCGCCATAATATGCGGATTGATACGAATACACACAGGAACGGTTGGGTGCGCTGTTCCAAATTGTTCTAATACATCTAGATTGTCAATATTAATTTGAACTCCCATTTGCGCTACTTCCTCAATTTCAGAAAGTGAAACGCCATTTGGTGTGTAAATAATTTCGTTTGGTGCAACGCCTGCCGCAAGCCCAAGTTGAACTTCTTGAATAGAAACGGTGTCTAATCCAGCACCTAAATGATGCATCCATTTCAGAACACTAAGGTTGGAAAGCGCCTTTACAGCATAGTTTACGCGTAACTGTGGCACAGCACTAAAAGCACGCGTAAGACGCGTGTATTGTTGTTCCATTATATGTGCATCATAAACATATATTGGACTTCCAAAATCTTCACTTATTTGTACTAAATCTTGATGCTGCATGGCAAAATATTTTGCGCAAATGTAGGTGTTTGATGGGTTTTAAGTTAGCTGAATTTTAAAATATATTAAAAATAAAACATATTGTTATATTTAAAACAAACATCTTTCTCTTTTTCTATGCAGATGCTCTCTCGATTGTCTATTTTTGTGCCTTAAACAAGACCAATGAACGTACACGAATACCAAGGAAAAGAAATTTTAGCACAATTTGGGGTAGGCATTCAGCGTGGTGTAGTTGCCACTACTCCAGATGAGGCTGTTGCTGCAGCCAAGCAGCTTACAGAAGAAACAGGAACAGGCTGGCATGTCATTAAAGCACAAGTCCATGCTGGTGGTCGTGGAAAAGGAGGCGGTGTAAAACTGGCTAAATCTTTGGAGGAGGTAGCGCAAATTTCTGATGATATTATTGGTATGCAATTGGTAACACCACAAACCACTGCAGAAGGAAAAAAAGTACACCAAGTATTGGTGGCAGAAGATGTGTATTACCCTGGAGATTCTGAGCCTAAAGAATTTTATATTTCTGTTTTGCTCAATCGTGCAACAGGACGCAATATGATTATGTATTCTACGGAGGGCGGAATGGATATTGAAACCGTAGCAGAACAAACACCAGAACTTATTTTTACTGAAGAAATTGATCCTGCTGTTGGTTTGATCCCTTTTCAAGCTCGAAAAGTCGCTTTCAATCTTGGTCTATCTGGCACTGCTTTCAAGGGAATGACCAAATTTGTCACGGCATTATATAAAGCCTATGTAGGTGCAGATGCAGCCTTGTTTGAAATTAATCCAGTGTTAAAAACATCTGATGATAAAATTATTGCTGTTGATGCTAAAGTAACACTAGACGAAAATGCGTTGTTCCGTCATCCTGATTTTGAAGCAATGCGCGATATTCGTGAAGAAAACCCAACAGATGTTGCTGCCCGCGAAGTGGGACTTAACTATGTTGCTTTAGATGGTAATGTAGGTTGTATGGTAAACGGAGCCGGCCTTGCTATGGCTACGATGGATTTGATTAAACAAGCTGGTGGAGATCCTGCTAATTTTTTAGATGTTGGTGGAACAGCAGACGCAGCACGTGTTGAAGCGGCTTTTCGTATCATTTTACAAGACACCAAGGTTAAGGCTATTTTGATTAATATTTTTGGTGGAATTGTACGCTGCGACCGTGTAGCGCAAGGGATTGTAGATGCTTATAAAAATATGGGGGATGCGATTAATGTTCCCATTATTGTACGCCTTCAAGGAACCAATGCAGATATCGCAAAAGAACTTATTGACGCTTCGGGTCTTGAAGTGCAAAGTGCCATTTTATTCCAAGAAGCTGCCGATAAAGTTCAGGCAGTTTTGCAATAATTGACAACTTGTCAGTCAAAATACATATAAATACGCCATAATGGCATTTAATTTTAAGCGGTATGCAAATTGCCATGGGTTAGGTGTATAACATTAAAACCTAACATCATGAATTTAGTTCGTAGAAATACAAACCCATTATTTCCTTCTTTATTAGATGAATTCTTCGGAACATCTTTCCCGTTAACCACAACAACGTCACGTACACATATACCCTCTGTAAACATCGCGGAGACAGATACCGCTTTTGAAGTATCAGTTGCAGCTCCGGGTAAAACCCGCAAGGACTTCAATGTGGAGTTAGACGACCACGTTTTGACGGTTTCCAGTGAATCCACACATGAAGATGAAAATAAAACAGCACAGTTCACGAGACGTGAGTTTGCTTACGATAGTTTTCAGCGCAGTTTTAGATTACCTGAAACGATTGATACTTCAGGGATTAAAGCAAAATACGACAATGGTATTTTGACTATTGACTTGCCAAAACTAAAAGAAGCGATACCTGAACCTAAAAAGCAGATTGAAATTAAGTAAGTGTTCGCGTGTTAAGCCAATGTTTTTAGTTGGTTTTGTATGCGCTCAATTTCATCTCTAAAATGAGCCGCTTGGATAAAATCCATATCCATAGCGGCTTTTTCCATGTCTTTTCGTGCCTTACGTATTTTGTTTTGAAGCGCATCTTTAGACAAGTATGCAATATCTTCTTTTTCAAAAGTTGCCGACTCGGGAGTAGTATTCATACGTTCAAAAGTTTCGTCTAACGCTTTGTTTAGCGCTTGTGGTGTGATATTGTGTTTGTCATTATACGCCATTTGCTTGGCTCTGCGATATTGCGTTTCATCAATTGTTCTTTGCATGCTTTTGGTCATATTATCTGCATACATAATCGCCATGCCATTTAAATTTCGCGCTGCCCGTCCAACAGTTTGCGTTAGCGAACGTGCCGAACGTAAAAAACCTTCTTTATCAGCATCTAAAATGGCAACTAACGAAACTTCGGGAAGGTCTAGTCCTTCTCTTAACAGGTTTACACCAATCAATACATCAAATAGTCCTTTGCGTAAATCATGCATGATTTCAACCCGTTCAAGCGTGTCAATATCACTGTGAATATATCGACAGCGAATGGCAATACGCGAGAAGTATTTGGTGAGTTCTTCCGCCATGCGTTTGGTAAGCGTAGTCACCAAAACACGTTCATCTTTTTCGGTACGTAGCTGAATTTCTTCTACCAAATCATCAATTTGATTTAAGCTTGGGCGCACTTCTATAATCGGGTCTAGGAGACCAGTCGGACGAATAATTTGCTCTACATAAACGCCTTGCGTTTGCTCCAGTTCATAGTCTGAGGGAGTGGCACTCACGTAAATAACTTGCCGTTGTAGTTGTTCAAATTCTTCATACTTCAATGGACGATTGTCCATCGCTGCTGGCAGTCGGAATCCGTATTCTACCAAATTCTCTTTTCGGCTACGATCACCTCCATACATGGCGTGCACCTGCGATAGGGTTACATGGCTTTCGTCCACCACCATTAAAAAATCTTCTGGGAAATAATCCAACAAACAGAAGGGTCTTGTGCCCGGTGCTCGCCCGTCAATGTAGCGAGAGTAATTTTCTATTCCTGAGCAATAACCTAATTCTCGAATCATCTCCAAATCAAAATTGGTGCGTTCCTCCAATCGCTTGGCTTCTAAATGTTTGCCTATTTCCTTAAAATAATTTACTTGTGCGGTAAGGTCATCTTGAATTTGATGAATAGCGTTTTGTAGCACTTCGGGCGAAGTAGCAAACATATTTGCAGGGTAAATTGTCAGTTGCTCAAAGTTTTCTTTGATATTTCCCGTAAGCGGATCAAAGACTTCAATGGCTTCAATTTCATCTCCAAAAAAATGAATTTTAAAAGCGTGATCGGCATAACTTGGAAACACATCAATGACATCTCCATTTACACGAAAATTCCCATGTAAAAAATCGGCAGTAGTCCGCGCATAGAGGCTTTGTACCAATTGATGTAGTAATTTTGTTCGAGGAATTACTTCATCCACCCGGATGTGAATCACATTTTTTTTAAACTCCACAGGGTTTCCAATGCCGTAAAGGCAAGAAACCGAAGCCACTACGATCACGTCGCGTCGGCCTGAGAGCAAGGAAGAGGTGGTGCTTAGACGTAACTTCTCAATTTCATCATTAATGGATAAATCTTTCTCAATATAGGTCCCCGAAGTTGGGATATACGCCTCGGGTTGGTAGTAATCGTAGTAAGACACAAAATACTCAACGGCATTATTGGGAAAAAACTGCTTAAATTCTGAATACAGTTGCGCAGCAAGCGTTTTATTATGCGCCAAAACAAGTGTAGGACGCCTGGTTTCTGCGATAACATTTGCCACTGTAAAGGTTTTACCGGAACCAGTAACTCCTAAAAGTGTTTGGAATTTATCCTGCTTGGCAAGTCCCATCGCCAATTCACGAATCGCTTTTGGCTGATCGCCAGTGGGTTTAAAATCGGAAATAAGCTCGAACTCCATAGCGTGCCAAAAATAGCAAAAACTTAGAGGTCGCGACGCATAAGTAGTCTATAGGTTAGTAAATAAAAAATACAGGACCAAACAAGCACAATTACAATGTCCCAAAAACGTACGATAGTATTGGTTTGCATCATTTCACCTACTTGTTCTGCAAGGTTGCGCACCGCGGAAAGGCGTGAAAAAGGCTCTGGAACCAAGTTGCTCATGGCATTAAGTGGAAACAGTCTGAATACTTGATCTGCATCAATCCAAGAAGGCGATTTCCATTTAAGAAGTCCAAAACAGATACCCTCAAACATTTGCCAAACACCCAAAAAACCCAATGCAAAAGCAGAACGCTTGATAGCAGTTCCCAAAAACAAACAAAATGCAAAAAAAGCGACTAGCTTTAAAAAGTATGCCAATAAGTATTCTAAGTCTTTAAAAATAATTCCAATTTCAGTGTAATTGGAATACATACTGCCTAAAATCAGGGAAACTACGAAAATAAAAAGGGTAGAAATCCCTGAAAAAGTTAGAATCATTACCCATTTGGAGTGTAAAAACTCACGTTTGCTAAGTCCATCAATCAAATTTTGTTTGATGGTTTTATTGCTGTATTCGTTGGCAGTCATGGAGACAATAACCACTGCTAAGAAAATTTTAAAAAATGCCCCAATAAACGCATTGAAATGCCAGATATATGGAAAATTAAAAATGCCTTGCTCTGCCAAGTGAAACTTAATGAAACCAATGTCAAATTTTATAGCTGCAATGAGCGCAATAGAAGTAAGCAAAATAAAATAAGCACCAATTAAAATACGTGTCGAGCGGTTTGTGCGCAATTTGTCAAACTCTATCCAAAATAATCGTTTCATATTTGTTGGTTTTTCGTTAGGCTTAAAAATTGTTCCTCCAAGCTTTTGTGCTTTTGCGCAAAGTGTGTAATAATAATGCCTTGCTCATTTAGCGTTTTGCTGAGTTCTGCAGCAGAAATGGTTTTGTTCGGATAGGCAAGAATATAAGATTCAAACACTTCAATTTTATCAATGTCATTGTGTTTTTCAAGGATGTTTTGAAGTGCTGTTACGTCAGTTGAATTTAGCTCAAAATAGCCGTGGTCAGTAGTTAGAGACGTTACTTTTCCAAAGTAAATTCGCGTTCCTTTTTGTAAGACCAATACGTGCGAACATACTTTTTCTACTTCATCTAACAGGTGCGAAGCCAATAAAATGGTTGTGCCTTGTGCTGCAATTTTTTTGATAATGGCACGCACTTGCGCAATACCTTGCGGGTCTAAGCCGTTCGTGGGTTCATCTAGAATTAAAATCTCTGGGTCGTTGAGTAGGGCAGAAGCTATGGCCAATCGCTGTTTCATTCCTAGCGAATAGGTTTTAAACGTATCGTTTTTGCGATCCAAAAGATCAACCAGTTCTAACTTTTCTTCAATTTTAGATTGCGGTACTTCCTTAATTCTACAAACCAAACGCAGATTTTCCGCAGCGGTCATATAGGGGTAAAAATTGGGTCTTTCAATAATGGCGCCCACACGCTTTAGGGCTTGATGTGTATTTTGTGTTCCGTCAAACCAAGAAAATGTTCCAGAAGTTGGATTTACGACATTCAAGATCATCCCAAGAGTGGTTGATTTTCCACTTCCATTGGGACCAAGAATTCCATAAACATTTCCTTTTTTAATCGTAAAAGAGAGTTCGTTTACGGCAGTAAGGCGGCCAAATTTTTTGGTTAAGTTGGTTACGTTTAAAATGGTGCTCATAGTTCTAATAACGCATTGTGCTGTGTTTTGTTACACAAAGTCCTAACTTTGAGGCATGCGAGATAAGCTAATTTCGAAAAAAAAACCAACTTATCCTATTAGTCCATTTTTAGCGGATTATTTGGAGGAGTATTCGCGGTCGTTAAAAATCCCAATTTTTTATGATGACTTATTGCGTTTTTCAGGTTCTGTGGCTGTAATGAATAAGCACGACCAGGACAGTCTTTGGGTACGGGTGTTTTATTCGGATAGTGACAGAATAGAAATAGATGAACAACTCAAACAGGTTTATGCTTTGTTACACTCCGACGGAAGCTCCATGACGATTCCTTATCTCAATGTAGATTGCATTGACTATTGTACGTTTGGAAACTCAAAGCCTTTTCGTGTTAAAATTCGTAACACGCTCAATGATAACTTTATTTATTTCTATGTAAAAAAGGCTGATGCCTCACGCATCTATGGGTTGGAACTGGAGCATATGCTTTCACCCCATAATTTAAATTTTTTGGTTTATCAAAACACGCTCATAGAAGAGCATATTGCAGGTATTCCTGGGGATGAATTTATTGAAGAATTTTTGCCAACTTGTACCATAACCGAACGCAATCAGATTGCAAAATCGTTTGTAAAATTTAATGAACGCTGTATGATTCGCCTTTTAGGCGATATGCGTGCGTATAATTATGTCATTATTCCCATTCACGATTTTGATAAGGTAATCTATAAAATCCGTGCCATTGATTTTGATCAACAGTCTTATGAGGGGGATTTAAAGGTATATCGTCCGCAATTTTTTAAAGAAAACTTTCCTATGGTTATGTTGGTTAAAGACCATTTGGATAAAACATCTATTGACCAGTATAAGATTGAAGAGCGTGCCACCATAGCTCGACGTATTTTGAGTAACGAAACCCGTTTAACACAGTTGCTAAAGTGTATGCTCAATGACCATATCTCAACGCCTGAGAAAATAGAGCAGTTGCGTAAAGAGGTTTATGAACTAACGAAGCAGCCTTCGTTTCTAAAAAGTCGTTCTATGGGGGAAATAGTTCGTGCGGCGTTTCATTTTGTTAAGCGAAACTATGAAAACCACGAAATGCTACGGGTAAATCGTTAATACCAATCGTCTGAGGGTTCGTCAAAATCATCGATACCGTTTTCCTCAAAGTCATCTTCACTCCATTGGTCTTTATCGGCTTCAAATGTTTTTTCAGGTGCTTCTTCTGGGACATCCCCGTGCGAAAAAAGAAGTAATGGATATGTATTTCCTGGTTTGGGTTCGTCGGTTTCGATGAGTTCAATAAAGAAAGTCCAAAGATTTAAAAAATCATAGACATAGAGCATTTTAGATATGTGTGGGAAAATATCATGTAGTAAAGTATCGCTCATGCGACGTGCGTCATCTTCTCCCATATCAAATAATGAAATGGAATCACCTTGTTGCCATTCGTCATCGCTCTCATAAAAAACCGCCATTTCAGATCCGCCAAAACCAAACGCTTGCGTTATGGCATTGTGAAAATCTTCAAATGTGGCATTTTCTTCTAGAGCGATATCGCGGAAAACATCCTCTTTGGTGTCTAAAATAAGTCTAAAGTGATAAATCATAACGGTGTAAGTTAATGCGTAAAATCCAATACAATTGCACGCCAAATAACAGCGTTGCTAATACCAAATGTAGCGGTTGAGTGGCAAATGGAAAATCCAAATAAAACATGGCAATACCCAAAAGCACTTCCGCTCCAATAAGCCATAAAATACGTTGAATAAAAACACGTTCAATTTGTGCTTTTACTACATTGAAATAAAGCAAAGCATTGGTGGCTAATACAAGTATAGATAGGCTTCTGTGTATGTAAAAGTTGAGCTCTGGTGCAGCCAACCAAAACTGTGGTAAGTCGTATCCCCATCGGTCAATTTGTACATCGACAAATTGTCTAACCTGAATTCCAAGCACAATTTGAATCAAGGTAAGGGCAAAAGTTACGTAAAGCAGGGCACGAATTTTTCTAGACGGTAATTTACTTAATCCAAAAGATTTAGATGCAACTCGAATCACTAATATAAATCCAATAAGCAACAACGCCATCAACATGTGTAAAGAGATTTTTAAGGGCAATAAATTGGAATCAACAACTGTTTTTCCCAACCACGCCTGAAACAAAATCCCTAAAAGTGATAATAGTGAAAAAATAAAAATGACGGGTTTTTTACGCCACCATTTTAGGCTGTATCCAAACAGTATAAGTATGGCTACACCGGAGAGTGCTCCTAGTAATCGGTTTATGAATTCGATCCACGTGTGTTTGGCATCAAAGATTGCATAATCGTGTTTGGTGTAAGGTTCCCAAAAATCGGGATTAAAACTATCAGCACTTGTAAATTTATATGAAGCAATTAAAAGGCGTTCATTGTCAATTATGACATTTCCTTTTTGATATGTTGTATTGGGTTTCCATTCTAATTGCTCGGCTTGGGTAGGTGGGATATAATAACCAAAACACTTGGGCCAGTCTGGGCAACCCATTCCGCTTCCCGTCATACGTACCGTAGCACCTGCAGCAATAACAAGATATACGATAATGAGAGAGATACGCGTCCAGCGTTGTAGATTTTTATACATAATTAGGCGGGCGATAAGCCCATTGCTTGCGCTTTGGTTAACATAAATGCATGTGCAGCTTTGTATTCGTTTGGAATCTCACCTTCCAAAATAGCTTCTTTAATCGCCTCTTTAATTTCCCCTACTTGACGGCACGGCTTTAGCGCAAAAATACGCATGATTTCCTCTCCTGAAACAGGGGGTTGAAAGTTTCGAACATGATCTCTAGCTTCAACTTCTTTTACTTTGTTCTTGACAATTTCAAAGTTTTGATGATAGCGCGCAAATCGTTTTGGATTTTTTGTTGTGATATCTGCTTTACAGAGTAAAAGTAAGTCATCGAGTAAGTCTCCAGCATCAAATATCAAACGCCGTACGGCAGAATCGGTGACATCGTCTTGTGCAATAACAATGGGTCTTGAGCTCATATAAACGAGTTTTTGCACATATTTCATTTTTTCATTTAGGGGCATTCGTAGGCGTTTAAATAGCTTATACACCATTTTGGCACCAACAAACTCGTGAGCATGAAAAGTCCAGCCTACTTTATTATCGAATTTTTTTGTGGGTGCTTTGCCAATATCATGTAAAAGTGCCGCCCATCGCAACCAAACATTGTCAGCATATTCGCTGATATTATCCACCACTTCAAGTGTGTGATAAAAATTGTCTTTATGGCGTTGCCCTTCTACTTCGTCAATCCCTTTTAGGGCGATGAGCTCAGGTAAAATACGTGCTAAAAGTCCTGTTTTTTCGAGTAATAAGAACCCTGTTGAAGGTTTTGGACAAGCCAATATTTTGTGCAATTCTTCCACAATTCGCTCTTTGGATAAAATATCAACGCGTTTGTTGTTTTGAATAATACTTTTAAAAGATGCTTGTTCAATCTTAAAGTCTAGTTGGTTGGCAAATCGGATGGCGCGAAGCATTCGCAATGGATCGTCAGAATAGGTGATATCAGGGTCTAGAGGCGTACGTAAAATCCCTTTTTCTAAGTCTGAAACGCCATCAAATGGGTCTAGTAGTTTACCAAATTGCTCGGCATTTAGGCAAAGTGCTAAGGCGTTGATGGTAAAATCTCGTCGGTTTTGATCGTCTTCCAAGCTGCCATTTTCCACAATAGGGTTTCTGCTATCTGAAGTATAGCTTTCTTTTCGTGCACCAACAAACTCAAGCTGTGTGTCACCAAACTTAATCATCGCAGTGCCGTAGTTTTTAAAGACTTGAATCTGATTTTTTCCAGGAAGCAATTCAGCCACTTTTTTTGCTAACGCAATACCACTACCAACAGCTACTATATCTATATCCGAACCTGTTTCACGTCTCAAGAAAGTGTCTCTTACAAACCCTCCAATAACATATACCTCCACTTGAAGGGCATCTGCGGCTTTTTGGATATAAGTAAAGGCAGGCAGTTCAAGTGCCTTATTGATATGTGTTTTGTTTATGTTCATCGCAATTGCTTCACGCTTCCATCGGGTAATACTTGCAACACACGCGACGGAATTTGTGTTACATTGTCTTTATTCAAAGGTACTACTTCGTCCACTTGCGCCAAAATTTGAGGGTCTATTTCGTGATAGGTAGTGGGAATGGGTGCGCCGCTTAAGTTTGCAGAGGTACTCACAATTGGTTTTCCATATGCCGCAATTAAATCGAGTACAAAACAGGGTTTTGGAATTCGGATCGCAACGCTTCCGTTATCGCTGACAACGCCTTTTGCTAGTTCTTTCCCTTTAGGATAAACGAGTGTTGTTGGGTGTTCACTATTTAGTAATTCTTCAATGTTTTCAGGGACGTTTTCGACGTATTGCTTTAACATCTCAATATCAGCAACAAGTGCAATAAGCGGTTTGTTTTTTGGACGGTTTTTTAGTTTAAAAATGGTATTTACCGCTTTTTGATTTGTTGCATCACAGCCCAACCCCCAAATGGTATCGGCTGGGTATAGCAGTGTTTTTCCTTGCTTTAAGGTAGTAACGAAATGATTAATGTCTATTTTCATTATTGTATTCTAATGTAATTTTTGCCTTTAGCCACGTTTCTCGGGTACGTAACTTGCAAATTGTCAACCCTATTTTTCCGTCCAAAAAGCCACCTCTCAAAATATAACTGTTCAAAAATTTAAAAGCTGGTTTTAAGTAGAGGTTGAAAAGTCCAATCTTTTTATTCTCTTTTATATACGTCTGTGCTGCATAGTGTGCATACCGCTCTATTTTTTTTATGTAGCGCTCCAAATCGTTTGTGGTGTAATGAACGATAGTACTGTTCAAACTTCCAAAAGGTTTGGTATACTCAATTTCCTCGTGCACCATTTTGTTTTCGTATTTGTGTAAATCACGATGAAAAAAACGCACCACACGATCGTTTTGCCAACCACAAAAACGCACTTTTTTTCCTAAAAAATAGTTTGTTCTACGCATCCAAAAAGCGGTGTGTTTTGGTCTTGTTTGTAAGATGTTTTTTATCTCAGTAGCTAAATTTTCCGATACCATCTCATCTGCATCTAGTAAGATAATCCACGGATATTTCGCTTGTGGAATGGCCCAATTTTTTTGGTCTGCGGCATAGTTGTATTTGCGTTGTAAAACCTTTGCGCCAAACTTTTCACACAGCGCAACAGTATTGTCTGTGCTAAAGGAGTCAATGACTAAAATTTCATCTGCCCAATTAATGGATTTTAAGCAGTTTTCAATATTTTTTTCCTCGTTATATGTTGTTACAATTGCGGTAATACGTCTGTTAAATCCTTGAATCAGGTATTTTTCAATTTTGAGATTAATTTTATCAATTGAAAACAAGTCCTTTGTGAAAGAATAGGCGTTTTCTCCCATTTCAGCAGTAAACTCTCGGTCAAAATAGAGTTTTTTGATAGCATTACTGAATTCCTCCACATCATTATCGGGGGTCAGTATTCCTGTTGAATTTTGTTTTACGATTTCTGGTTTACTACTATTATCAAACGCTACGACAGGTATTTTATTCGCCGCTGCTTCTATGATGACAAAACCAAACCCTTCATACAAAGATGGTAGTAAAAGCACATCGCCGCTTTTGTAAAAATCCTTCGGGTTTTTAACAAACCCAACGAAGTAAACATCATCATCAAGTTGATTTATTTCTACGCGACTTTTTAGGTGTTCATAAAGAGAGCCACTTCCACCAATCAATAACTTGAAACGAACACCATCTTTTTTTAATTGTATGGCTACGTCTATTAAAAAGGAATGATTTTTCTCGGTTTCTAACCTACCAAGGCTTAATAATACAAGTTCATTTTCCTTTTTTTTATAAATGGGATTGAACTCCCTTTTTTCAATCAAGTCAAAATTAACGCCATGTGGAATTATTTTCACATAATCTTTGTTGAATATAGACTTATTGTTTTGGTAAATGCAGTTTTTCGTTGCCAACGAATTGACCAAAATCTCATCAATTATATGCGTGTAAATTAATCTGTTTGTTCGTGAATTACGCACGGCATTCGCACTTCCCTTGAAATAAATTTTCCTATTCACTTTTGATAAAAAAGCGGCAAGTCCACCAGCCTTTACATCTCTTGACAAGTTTAGAAGAACAATTTTGACTTTATATTTCTTATAAAATTGTATTAATCGCAAAAGTTTAATTGGATTTAAAAAACTTAGGTTTCCAATTTTAATAGTAAATGTGGGAATCGTGGTCTTTTCAAGTTTACGATGTAGTGCACTCCCTTTGTTACAAACAACAACAACTTTATGTCCTTTTTCATGCATGAACATGGCGGTTTCAAAATGCCATTTCTCTCCGCCACCCCAAGGAATTGCTGTATTAAAAAAACAAATGGTGTTGTTCATGTTAATAGCGATTTGTAAAGCTTATCCCATTGCTTAGCTAAAACGTTGTCGTTAAATTTTTGCGCATAATTAAGTCCCGATTCAATACGTTTTTTTCGAGATTTATGAGATTCGGCATACAGGCTTTCAACGGCTGTTAGAAGCTCGGTTTCGCTCTGTGGATCTATATAAATACTAGATGGACCACCTGCTTCAGAAAAACAACCTCCCTTTGTAGTGACCACTGGAACGCCACTATAAAGCGCTTCTATGATAGGAATTCCAAATCCCTCAAAAAAAGACGGATAACAAAAAACAGTCGCATTTTGATAAATTCCGGCTAGGTCTTCAATGTCAATATTTTGGATAAATAAAACCCGGTCTAGCATATTATTTTCCTTGACATACTTTTTTAATGCCTCCCCGTATGATTTTACCTTTCCAACAAAAACCATATGGTAATTTGTGTCTTTTAGTGCTTTTGCAATAGATAACGCATTTTTTCTCGCTTCAAGTGTACCCACACACAATACAAACTTTTCAGGAAGTTGATGTTTTTTTGCAACAGCGTTCAGCGCTTCTTCCGTAAAGGTGGTTTTAAAAATAGGGTGACACCCTTGGTAAATAACATCAATATTTTCTGCAGGTGTTGCAGTAAATTCAACCAAATCTGCTTTTGTTTGCTCACTGATGGCCACTATTTTTGAAGCTGATTTTACAGCGTGATTTACTTTTCTTTTGTGGATTTCTGCATCAATGGATGTATAAAGTTCAGGGTAACGATAAAAAATAAGATCGTGTACCGTTACAACTGAAGGTGTGTCAAGCGCTTTAGGTAATTCTCCACTTAGTCCGTGGAAAATATCAATACCATCATTTTTCAATTGTCGTACAATTGGACCTTGTCGCCAAATAGAATGAAAATACCGCCAAATACCTTTTGGTTGTTTTTCTATGGTGTTAGGCAATGGTTCCCACCGATTCAGTTTTTGGTTCTTTGGATTGTAAAGGAGGTATAGGTTTTTTGGATAATAGGTTGCCAAAATACGCACCAAATCACGGCTGTAGTTTCCTAAGCCACTGGCATTGTGAAAAATTCGCTTTGCATCGTAGCCAATACGCATAGGACAAAACTACTTCAATTTGTTTAGATTTTCATTATGGCTAATAGTGTATATTAGCGATAACTATTTTGAGATGTTAAGTAATAAGATTAGCACTGTTATTATAACTAAAAACGAGGAAACCAATATCGAAAGGTGTTTGTTGTCTGTTCTAGACTTTTCTGATGAGGTTATAGTAGTAGATGATTTTTCAACAGATCAAACGCCTGATATTTGTAAGCGGCACAAGGTTGTTTTTATCCAAAATAAATTTGAAGATTTCGCATCTCAAAAAAACCATGCTTTAGACAAGGCTACATACCCACTTGTTTTTTCTATTGATGCTGATGAACAAGTATCGGAAAAACTCAAAAAATCCATTTTGGCAATCAAGGCTCATCCCACAATGATGTTTTATTCGATGAATAGAAAGACGAATTATTTGGGCAAGTGGATTCGTTATTCAGGTTGGTATCCTGACACAAAAATTAGATTGTGGCAAAAAGAACATGCGCGTTGGCATGGCGCTGTTCATGAAGTTTTGCATCCTGAGCCACAAAATGTTCAGCATCTAAGGGGTGATTTACTTCATTATTCATACCCTTCATTGCAGTGGCATATTACTAAATTGAATCATTTTACAGATATCGCCTCAGAACGTATGTTTTCGAGAAACAAACGAGTAAGTTGGCTTAAAATGATACTCTCAATGAAATTTAATTTCATAAAAAAATATGTGTTTCAACTTGGATTTTTAGATGGATATCATGGGTTGTTGCTCGCTTTGATGTCTTCATATTACACTTTGCTGAAATACGCTAAACTCCGTCATTTACAATCCAAACACAAACAAGAATCATGAATGTCGTAGGATTTTCGTTTATCAAAAATGCTGTTAAATATGATTTCCCTGTGGTGGAGTCTATTAAGTCAGTACTGCCCTTATGTGATAAGTTTTATATTGCTGTAGGTAAATCCGAAGACGATACACTTGAATTGATTCGTTCTATTGATAAAGATAAAATTGTCATTATTGAGACAGAGTGGGACGAAACGCTCAGAGAGGGCGGTCATGTTTTGGCAGCAGAAACAAACAAAGCCATGCAGGCACTACCAACAGATACCGATTGGGCTATATATATCCAAGGAGATGAGTTGTTCCATGAAAAGGATTATCCAGCCATTCGGACTGCCATGGAAGCCCATAAAAGCAACCCAAAAATTGAAGGACTTTTGTTTCATTACCTTCATTTCTATGGCTCATACAGCTATGTTGCTGATTCAAATGTGTGGTACCCCAATGAAATTAGAATTATTAAGTACAACCCCGCTGTCTTTTCTTATAAAGATGCACAGGGGTTTAGAAAAGGGAATAATGAAAAGTTACAGGTTGCACAAATTGATGCTACGGTATATCATTACGGATATGTAAAACCCCCAAAAATATTACAGGAAAAGTTTAAAAATTCCAGCAAATTCTATCACGATGATGCTTGGATTGAGCAGACCTTTCCAGGGGATACCTTTGATTTTTTGGAACATGTTAGTGAGCTAAAACGCTTTGAAACGAGTCATCCTAAATTGATTCAGGAACGAATTGATCGGCTTAATTGGGAATTTGACTATGATATTTCCATGAATAAGCCTTCTCTCAAAAAGCGATTTAAGCATTTCTTGCGTAAATATTTGGGAATTGACTTGGGGTATAAAAATTATATTCTTGTCCGCTAGCTTTTGCTAATGCCGTTTTTACAAACAAATTGGTTTTCCTCTTTTCGTTTGCGAAAAATCTTTAAGTTTATTTCTGAACCCTCAAGGTCATAGCCTCTCTTGTGGTGTAGATGGTACACAATAGCTTTGTTTTTTACGGAGTGCTTCTTTAGTCCAATGCCTTCTAAACGCCAATCAATATCGTCATCTTCTCCCACAGTGGCGTACACATAGTCTTCATCAAAACCATTTACTTGAAACAACAATTTTTTTTGAATCCCCCAATTGCAACCCATAAGGCCTCTTTTTTGAAAGTTTAACGGCAAAAGAGGACTATAAATACCTTCTTTTATTGATTTGGCTTTGTGTAAGATTAAGTCGAACAAAGACAAAGAGTCAAACTGCATTTTTTCTTGAAGCTTGGTAGTCAGTTTTTCTGAAAGCATAACACGTCTCCCATAGCAAATTTTATTGCTGTGTTCTACGTTTTGATAGGCCTTTACAAAGTGTTTGTGTGGAATACAATCACCATCAATAAAAACCAAAAAAGACCCTTTTGACGCTTGAACAGAAGTGTTTAAAATTCGATTTTTTCTAAAGCCAATATCCTCTTGTGTAGTGTGTTGAAGCGGGAAAGAATACGTATGTGAATCTAAAAATAATTTTGTGTCTTCGTCTTGACCATCTTCGGAAACAATCACCTCAAAGCCTGAAACACTTTGTTTTGAAAGTGCGTCAAGTATAAGCGCAAGGTTCTCAACCTTATTGTAATGCGAAATAATAACACTTACCATAAGAAACTACACTGCTACGTTATGCTCTCTAAGCGCATCGTTAAGCGATGTTTTTTTGTTGGTACTCTCTTTGCGTTTACCGATAATCAGGGCGCAAGGCACTTGATAATCGCCTGCAGCAAAGCTTTTGGTATAACTACCTGGAATTACTACCGACCGTGCGGGAACAACTCCTTTTCGTTCAACAGGCTGATCTCCTGTAACATCAATGATTTTTGTAGATGCTGTAAGTACCACATTTGCGCCAAGTACAGCTTCTGTTTCTACGCGTACGCCCTCAACCACAATACAGCGCGAGCCAACAAAGGCATTGTCCTCAATAATTACAGGTGCAGCTTGTAAAGGTTCTAAAACCCCACCAATACCCACACCACCGCTAAGGTGCACATTTTTACCAATTTGCGCACAGCTTCCTACTGTTGCCCAAGTATCAACCATGGTACCTTCATCAACATAAGCGCCTATGTTTACATAAGAAGGCATTAAAATAGTACCCGCAGAAATATACGCGCCTTTACGCGCTACCGCATGCGGCACTACACGGATTCCTTTTTCTTTGTAGCCTGTTTTGAGCGGAATTTTATCGTGAAACTCCAATGGACCAACTTCAATCGTCTCCATTTGTTGGATAGGAAAATACAGTACTACTGCCTTTTTAACCCATTCGTTAACTTCCCAGCCGTTAGCAGTTGGCGTGGCTACTCTAAGCGTACCTTCATCTAATTGATCAATGATGGAGCGAATGGCGTTTTGTGTTTCTTCTTCTTGCAATAGTGCTCGGTTGTCCCAAGCGGCTTCGATTAATGCTCTGCTCATGTTAATTTTTTTTCAAAGATACAGCCTTGAAAGCAAACCTATTAAAGGATTCACAAAAATTCATTGATTACCTTTGCCACATGGCTTGTATTATGGCGATAGATTATGGAACAAAACGCTGCGGCATTGCGGTTACGGACCCGCTGCAAACCTGTGCTTTTGGATTGGATACGGTTGCGCCAGGCAAACTGATATCCTTTATAAAGTCCTACACCACCTTAGAAAAAGTATCTACTTTAGTAGTGGGCGAGCCCAAACAACGCGACAATACACCATCTGAAGTAGAAACCAAAATCGCATCATTTTTAACTCAATTAAAACGCGAATTCCCAACACTTGATATCGTTCGTCATGACGAAAGATTTACGTCCAAGATGGCGCAGCAAGCACTTATTCAAAGCGGTGCTCCAAAAAAAGTACGCCAAAAAAAAGAGGTTATTGACAAATTAAGCGCAACGCTTATCTTGCAGGGATATTTAGACCAACACAAACGCATATGATACTACCCATTGTTGCTTACGGCGATGCAGTGCTTAAAAAGAAGGCATCAAGCATAGAAAAAACCCATCCAAACTTGGAAAAATTAATTGATGATATGTGGGAAACCATGTATGCTGCACAGGGTGTCGGCTTGGCTGCACCTCAAATTGGCGAGTCTATTCGTTTGTTTGTTGTTGATGGAAGTCCGTTTGCCAATGATAAGTCAATAGACAATATTGAACAACGGGAATTAAAAAGCTTTAAGAAAGTATTTATCAATCCCGAAATTACAGCATATAGCGGACCGCAAGAAGCTTTTAATGAAGGGTGTTTGAGTATTCCAGATGTTAGAGAAGATGTAACTCGACTGACCACGATAGAAATTGAGTATTACAATGAAAAATTTGAACAAGTAAAGGAAGAATATAGTGGTATTTCATCTAGAATTATTCAACATGAATACGACCATATTGAGGGTATTTTATTCACGGATAAGTTAGGCCCTTTGAAAAAGAAATTACTCAAAACAAAACTTACACAAATATCTAAAGGTAAAATTAATCCCGATTACCCTATGCGTTTTCCAAGTAAAAATAGCGTGCGATAATGGATCATAAACGTACAAAGCAGCTTAAAGCATTTGACCGTTTATTAACCATTATGGATGAACTCCGTGAGGGTTGTCCATGGGACAAAAAGCAAACATTTCAGTCGCTACGCCACTTGACAATTGAGGAAACCTACGAACTCAGCGAAGCAATATTAGAGGATGATTTAGATGGCGTTAAAAAGGAATTAGGCGACGTATTGTTACACATTGTTTTCTATGCCAAAATTGGCAGCGAAAAAAATGCGTTTGACATTGCCGATGTGGCAAATGCTATTTCCGAAAAGCTCATTCAGCGCCACCCACACATTTATGGAGATATTTCTGTTGCTGATGAAGAAGAAGTTAAAAGAAATTGGGAGCAGCTAAAATTAAAAGAAGGCAATAAAGGAGTCCTTTCGGGAGTGCCTAAAAGTTTACCTAGTTTGGTTATGGCAAGCCGTATGCAAGACAAAGCTGCCGGTATTGGCTTTGATTGGAACGCTATTGATGGTGTAAAAGAAAAAATAAAAGAGGAACTTCTTGAACTGGAGCATGAAATCAAACAAGACAATAAAGAAAAAATTGAAGCAGAGCTTGGCGATGTGTTCTTTTCCCTTGTGAATTATGCGCGTTTTTTAGGGGTTAATCCAGATGACGCACTTTCCTCTACAAACAAACGCTTTAGAGCACGATTTACAGCAATGGAAACAGCTGCTGCTAAGCAGAATATCGCATTGGATTCCTTAACTACAGCACAATGGGAGGCGTTGTGGCAAGACGCAAAAAAAATGTTGGGTAAGAATTAGTTCTTGTTTAGCTGCTTTATCAAGCGTTTCTTTTCAATAAATTCATCCAGCCGCTCTTGATGCTTGGCAATATCCGTTTTAACCTTGATTACAATCGGATTATTCTCTTGATTTTTGCCAAAAAATTGAAGATTGGTTTGAAGCTGAATAATTTCCTGTTTGACTTCTTCGATTCTTCGGTTTATGGAGTGTATTTCTTTGCGTATTACCTCGTCATTATCTCGCATTCCGTCTAGCTTGTTTTGGTAGCTTTTCTGTGTGATTTCTGACTTCGATAATCCTGCGAGTTTATAAGCCTTTTCTACAATTCGGTTAAACTCATGCTCAATCTTGGATTTGTTTTTGGGTACACGCCCAATGCCGTTCCAGTTCTTTAAAATGGTGTCGAGCTCTATCTTTTTGTCGCTGGTTTCTACTGCTTTTTTTAGCGCGATTAGTAATTCAGATTTTTGCTGAAAATTTTCTTGTTCTTCCTTGCTCGATTTATTTCTTGTAGCGTCAAGTTTTTCAAAGTATTCGTTACAGGCAGTCTTAAAAGCCTCCCAAAGTTTCTCACCATCATTTCTGCTTACTGGAAATGTGTTTTTCCATTCCTTTTGTAGCGCAATAATTTTTGGTGTAGTTTCTTTTAAATTGGTTTCAGACTTTAATACTTCAACTTGTTCAATAAGCGCCTTTCGCTTTTTTGTGTTTTCTGCAAAAATGCGTTTTAGTTGCTTGTAATATTGCGATCGTTTTTTTCGAAATACTTTAGTTGTTTTTTTAAATTCATCCCAAATATCATCACTTTTTTTGGCTGGAACTTTCCCCACTGCAAGAAACGATTCACGAAGCCCTTCATAGGTTTTTGTAAATTGATTGATATTGGTTTTTGATGATATTTCTGTTGCCAATAATTCCTGTATCTGTGTGATTATGGCTTGCTTTTTTATCAAATTTTCCTCAAAAATATCTTCTTGATTTTTAAGAAAATATCTTCGTTTATCGTGAATAATTTTAGTTGCCGCACTAAAGCGATCCCAAACTTCTTCACTGTGTTCTTTGTCCACAGGTCCAAGCTCGTCCTTCCATTTTTTGTGTAGGGTTTGTAAGTGACGAAATGCTTTAGAAATATCTTCCATCGCCGTCAACGCTTCTGCTTGCTCACAGATTTTGAGCTTTTCTTTTAAATTGAATTTAAAATCTAAATCTCTAAGCTCTCTGTTGAGGTGTAAGAAGTCGTAAAAATGACCGACATGATGGTGGTATGTTTTCCAAATATTGTTCGCATCTGCCCTAGGAACTTGTCCTGACTCTTTCCAGCGTTTTTGTAAATCTTTAAATTGATTATAAGTGGAATTGATGTTTTGATCGATGCCAATAAGCCCTTTTAGTTCTTCAATCAACTCTAATCGGTACGCCAAATTTTTCTTTTGTTTTTCTTCCAAGCTGCGGTAATACGTGCCTCTGTCGGATTTGTATCGTCTATAAAGTTCGTTGAATTCTTTTTTAACATCGGGGTTAAAATAAAATGCGTCTGGATTTCCACCTTCTGCCAAAAATGTTTCTTTTTGTTTTGCAGTTTCAGCAGCTAATTTTTGGTTGAAAACTTTTACCAACGAATCAATAGTTGGTTTTAAATGTTGAATAGACTCCGTTTTAATTTTATCTGCAAAAAAAAGGACCAATTCTTTTAGTTCCATCGCAGCAAAAATTTCAATTTGTTTGGCTTCTTGCGATTCCTTATTGGAGCTTTTTAACTCCGTATCAGAAATTTCGGTTTCTGTTTTTTCGCTTGTATCAACAGCATTATCTTCTTTTTGATTCGACATTTTATCCTCCGAATCAGGAGTGTCTTCAATGGGTTCAGAGGCTGTTATTTCATTTTCTGGAGCCTGTGTAGAAGTTTTTTTACTTACGTTATCTTCGTTCGCTTGTAGCGAATCATTGTCGGTATGTTCCAACATAGTCATGATTTTAAAATCATGTCGAATATACAATATATAGTAAACGGGTCAAAAAAATTAACGCTTCCATAATTCCCAGGAAGCCTCCGCTTGCCCCACAAGCATGTGTTGGCCATTGGAAACTGTAGCGCCATATGTTGCACCGGCTTTCATAAAAGCCGTTTCAGCAGGATTGTATATCAAATCAAATAATACGTGTTTTGCCGACAGCTTACTGTAGTCTAATTCAGGTTTTTCGTCAACGTTTGGAAAAGTACCTAAGGGGGTACAGTTTACAATAAGTTTGTGGGTTTTTATGATATCCGCAGTCACTTCGTGGTATGCTATGGTATTTGCTGCCTTTTTTCTTGAAACATATTGGGTTTTGATACCCAATTTTTGAAGGGCATACAAAACGGCTTTTGATGCGCCTCCAGTCCCCAGAATTAGCGCATTTGTAATGTTTTCATGTAGTAATGGCATAATGCTCTCCCTAAAACCAATGTGGTCGGTATTGTAGCCTTTAGTTGTTCCATCTGGTTTAAAAACAATGGTGTTCACAGCACCAATTATTTTTGATACGTCATCCAAATCATCTAAGTACGGCATGACCTCTAGTTTGTAGGGAATGGTTACGTTCATGCCGCGTAAATTTGGCGTTTTTAGTGTTTCTTTAAAATTGTCAAGATGGGGTAAATCAAAATTTTCGTAACTACAATGTAATAGGGTTTCACGTTGAAATTTTTCAGTAAAATATGCTCTTGAAAAGGAGTAATCTATATCTCGCCCAAGAAGTCCAAAACGCTGTCTATTTTTTCCGCTCATAATAATCCAAAACAAAAACAATGAATACACCAGTAACTCCCCAAAAAATAGTCCAAAAAATGGAATTTCCAGATAGTACTGTATCTAAATTTGCTACTCGGTTTGTTGGCCAAAGTATGAATAATGAACCAAATACAAATCCTATAATGGTAGCCTGCAACTCGTTATTGGCTTTTTTTTGAATGCGATGGATAAGCGAAGATAAACCACTTATGCCAACCAATGACCCAGCTAAAAATACGCCAAAAACAAGTGCGTAATGCGTATCTTTTGAAGCCAAATCTGTTCCTAAAAAAGGAGAAACAACCCATCTGCCAAAACCATTTACTGCATCTACCAAAAGAAAAGTATAATTACCCATTAGAATAAGTAAAAACGAACCAGAAAGACCGGGTAATGTCATACCAACAATACTAACAACCCCACACAAAAACACATAAATCAAAGACGCATTTTGTTCCGAGGGTGATAAAATACTAAGACCAACGCCAACAGCAAGTCCAATAAGCGCAAACGGAATCGTTTTGGCGCTCCATGTGTTGTAATTTCTGAATAATAATAGTGCAGAAGCCAGTACCAATCCAAAGAAAAAAGCCCAAACATGATACGGATAATTGCTAAGGGCAACGTCTAATAAAAGAGAAAGACTGAAGTAACTCAGTATGATTCCAAGTAATAACGCAATTAAAAAGCTACCATTGATATAACGCCAAAATGTGCTAAAACGCCCTTGAAATAGTAAATACACCGCCTGAAAATTGAGCCGTTGAAATGAGAAAATAAGCTCTTTGTAAAAACCTGTGACCACTGCAACAATACCTCCTGAAACCCCAGGAATTTTGTTGGCAATTCCCATGGCAATTCCCTTTAGTATTAGTAACCCGTAATCTGAAAAAGAGCGGCTATTCATTCGGCTTATTTTTACTTAAACGCTCCAAAAAAAACAATAAAATCAACCCAAGAAAAAAAGTACATACTGCAAGGAGAACTTGGTTGTCTTGGTTTAATACATCTGGAAAAACAGAAACTGAAGTAAGCGGCATACGCTCTCCGCTACTATTGGTGTAATATTGGGTTATATGTTTCCATGGCCATACTTTATACAATGACCCCAACAAAAACCCAATCATAGTTGCCAGCACCATATTTTTATAGGTGGTATAAAGCCAGCGAAGAATTTTTGCAAAAACTTTTAATCCTACCAAGCCACCACTTGCCATAACGGCAAACACGATAAATCCATCAAGGGCGAATGTTTTTAGTTGTTCGACTGTCTCTAACGCAGTTCCGTAAGCACCTAATAAAATGAGAATAAATGCTCCCGAAATACCCGGAAGAATCATAGCAATAACGACAAGCATTCCACAAAAAAACAGGTAAATTAAACTATCAGAGCCTTGACTTGGAGCTACTAACCCTACACCAAAAGCAATCAACCCGCCCAATAATAACATCAATATGGAACCCATATTCCAATTAGAAACCGAGCTTTTTAACACAAAAGCACTACTTAAAATAAGTCCAAAAAAGAACGCCCAAAGGGGAATGGGGTGATGTTCAAGAAGCCACGAGATACCACCCGTGACAAGTAAAACACTCGTGCCAATTCCTAGGGTAAGTGCAAACAAGAAACTGCCGTCTAATTTAATCCATGCCTCTTTACGATTGGTAGTGAAGAGTTGCAGAAAAAGCGAAAGGGAGATGTTGTCAATAGCACTGATAAGCCGCTCGTAAATATGTGTGATCAGCGCAATGGTACCCCCTGAAACACCTGGTACTACATCTGCTGCACCCATGGCTATCCCTTTTATATACGTAACAAGGTGTTGTTTTTGCGCCTCTTTCATGCCACATGGAAATTATCGATTTGTAAAACTACATAATCGATACAAACTAACTACGATTGAGCTAAGGTATCTTTTACCAAGGGTGAGGTTTTTGAATTGGGGAATGTCTCGTAAAAAACATCAAGATCTTTGGGGTTTATGGAGTATGCATTTTTTAGGAAAAAAGAGGCCTCACTTGCTTTGGCTTGCATCATGTAAAATCCTGCCAGCATATAGTGTAGTTGGCTGTTATCGGGATGAAATTCGATTCCTTGACGCAATGCCTTAATGCCACTTTCGTATTCTTGTAGTTGCAATAGCACATGTGACCAGTCTAACCATGTTTTAACCTCATAGTTCCCTAAATTCACCAAACGCTCGTAGGCTAAATTTGCTTCTTCCAAAAAGCCTAAAGCTTTATTCGCTTGAGCATAAAACCGCCAATAACGTGTGTGTGTATTATCGATTTTCACAGCCTTTTTTACGTAATGTAACACCTTTGCATATGCGTTTTTCTGCATATAAAACTCACATAAAGAGAGCCAGCCTTTGTCTAACAGCGGGTCTTCGTGGATGGCTTTTTTGATAAACTTAACTCCCAAAGCCTCATTGCCTAACTTAAGATGACACTCCCCAATACGCAATAAAGCAAATGCAGTTGGATCGTCAATGCTTAGTGTAATTTCATACTGATTAATGGCTTCATTATATCTCCCAAGATGTTCCAAAGATTTGCCCAATTCGAGGTATGCGCCAATAAAGCTGTCGTCACAAATTATAGCAAAATCGAATGCCGTAATGGCTTGCTCATACATATTCTTGACCAAATATTGTCTCCCCAATTGATGCCATGCCACTTCATTATATGGGTCTTTATTTAAGAATTCATTCATATAAGTGATGGCTCCATCAGTATCTTCTAATGACTCAAAGCAATAAATGATATTGTATAGCGAATGGTTGTCAGTTACCTCTGCCTCCAAACACTTTATAAAATATTCTTTTGCCATAAAATATTCGTCAAGGTGCAAATATTCCATTGCCAAAAGAGAATGAAATTCGTATTTAAAACTACTAAGTGATAATCCTTTTTTTAGGCTTTCAATTGCTTCTTGATGTTGATTTGATTTGGATTGAATTACAGCCATATGCTGATAAGCATATTCATTAAATGGCTCAAATGACAGTAGATTGTCCAATAATAATCGCGCTTCCTCGAAGTTATTTGTTAGTATATAATATTCTACAAGCAAAAGGGTGAGTTCAGTGGATTCTGGATGCTGACTTAGTCCAACCTCAATGGCTTTTTTTGCCATACTTAAATTTGCGGTATCAATGTAATACTGTCCAATTTCCTCAAATTCTGTCGCATCAAAAAACTGGATTTCATTTGTTTTGAGCATTAACTCGAAACGCGAGACGGCTTGTTCAGAAAAATCACCAAATTGAAAATCCATATTCCTATATATGTTATAAATCTACACATAGATTTATTTTGAACTTTAATAGAAACATACAATTTTCAACAAAGTAATCAACAGTTTAAGCCATCGAGGATCTGTAAGATTTTTTTACAGGCGTATTTTATTTGTTTTTCACTGATAGTAAGCGGAGGTGAAATACGTACTGCTTTGGGCTCAAACAACAAAAAGAACAACAACACACCGTTATTAATAGCTTGTTTTACAAGTTGTTGTGCAGTCTCAGGGGAATCCATAATTAGGGCTAGCATTAACCCTTTCCCTCTAATTTCTTTGATCTTTTTATGCAGGAGGAATTCGCGAAAAAGCTGTTCTTTTTTTAGGGTTTCAGTCATCAAATTACTGCTTAAGATGGTAGAAAGTGTCGCTCTGCATGCTGCTGCAATGACTGGATTTCCACCAAAAGTAGTAATATGACCTAGCGAAGGGGCTTCTTTTAGTTGTGCCATATGATGCTGCGCCGCAATAAATGCTCCCACTGGAAGTCCACCACCTAACCCTTTTCCAGTGACTAAAATATCAGGTACTATTCCATGATCCATGAAAGCAAATAATTTACCTGTCCTACCCATTCCGGGTTGAATTTCATCCAAAATTAGCATTGCACCAACTTCTTCACAGCGTTTTTTGATGCGTTTTAAATATTCTTTTTTTGGTTGAATAAATCCTGCACCCCCTTGAATGGTTTCTAGAATTATCGCAGCGGTTTTTGTTGTGATTTGATCAATAGCACCAAAATCATTAAAATCAATGAATAGCGTTCCTGGAATTAACGGTCGGTATGCCCTTTTTCTTTCTTCATATCCCATCACACTCATGGCACCCATCGTATTGCCGTGATAAGCATTTTTGGCGGCAATGATTTCTGCGCGTCCTGTTACGCGTTTGGCTAATTTAAGTGCACCTTCTATGGCCTCTGTTCCTGAATTGGTAAGATATGTCGTATCCAAGGGATCAGGTAAATTGTCCGCTAATAATTTTGTGAGCAGTACAGGTTCTTTTTGTACAAATTCACCATACACCATAACGTGTAGATACTTCCGCAATTGCTTTTTTATGGCGCGCAACACCTTTGGATGTCTATGTCCTAAACTACACGCGGATACCCCTGCAACCAAATCCAAATACCGTTTGTTGTTTTGGTCATATAAATAACATCCTTTAGCACGAATAATTTCTATGCCCATTGGATAGGGTGTTGTTTGCGCTTGATACTTTTCAAATAATGCCGCTAATTTTTGCATTGCGATTATTGTTTTAGTTTCAAAGGTGCTTGTTTAATCCTAGGTATGGTTTGCATCGAAAAGGGCTCCAAATCAATTCCGTCAAAAAGATCTTCTTTTTTGTAGATGCGTTCATCTTCTCGCCAAGAAAAGCCCAGTAATTGACGCGTGTTTGCCGGGAGTTCCTCTGGCGGGTAAACTACTCCGTCGGGATTTGTAAAAAACGTAACTTTATCAATGGCACTTTCTTCAAAAGTAAGCCTTAGAGCGCTGCAAATGGCCTTGTCAATTCCAATGAGATCTAATGTTTCATCGTCATATAAATAGTAAACCATCTCTGTGTTTTGAATAACATCAACGGTTTCTAAACTTCGTCCCCTAAACTTTCCTTTCAGTTGTAAACCTTTGATTTGATTAAAATTGGCGGTGTCAAGTGTATCTTGTTCAACAACAAATGCATTGTTGTAGATTAATAGTGAATCCAAAACTTCCTTTTCCATATCTATGGTCAAATGAATTTCATCTCCAGTCATTTGGCTTTCCCCTGACCATAGTATAGGATTTCTTTCAGCGATTTCCTGTGGCGTTAAAAACTGCAATTCTTTGTCGCCCATGGGGCGTCTAATGAGTCTGGCACGCCCATTTTGTTGATTGAAATGAATGGAGTCTGTTTTTCCACTCAGATCTTCTTTAAAAATGCGTACATCGTGGAATCCACGAATAATTCTTTCTTCTGGAGGTCCTGTGGCTATGAGGGTGTCGGCATGAATAAATAGCGAGTCTTGCTCTACTAAATTAATAGCTACTGCTCTGTGGGTAACCATAGCGGAATCTTTCGCCTTAAAAATTTGGCCGTAATTCCCAATAAGAAAAGTATTGTTTATGGTGTCTGTAATTCTGATGTTTTGTGTGGCAGCAGCATACTGTTTTGTGTCGTCAAAGTAAATGCTGTCACCAATGATATTACGATTGTCATAATCTACGGACGCCTCTTTTTTAAAGTATCCCAACTTGCGCTGGGTATCGTAAAATCCGTTTTTACAACGTATCACATAATCTTGTCCCGTAATTGTTGTTTTTCCATAAAAAAAAGCGTGTTTAATATCTGTGTAAAAATCCATACGAGCAGAAGTTAACCTGAAGTCTGGGTTTGTAATAACAACTTGATTTTCAAACTGATACTTCTTGCTTTCCGAAATATAAGTTCCTCGTTTACTCGTAATGGTGGTTAGGCTGTCATATAACGTTCCGTTTGAGGGGTAATAGGCCTTATCAGCAATGCGATCAAAGTAAAGTGTATCTGTTTTGAGCAGCATCTCTTTGTTGTCGAGTACTACATTTTCTTTAGCAACGGCCAATTTACTTTTTCCATCATAGTTGACCAGTTTACTAGTCAGTACTAAACTATCCCCTTGCTCAATACGCACATTCCCAATCGCATTAAACCTATTCTCAGATTTATAAAAAAAAGCCTTATCGGACCATACATCCATACCTTGATGTACCAAATGCACCTGCTGGGTAGCACTTCTTGTCAAGATATTTGCACCTGGAAAATTATCTTGGTCAATTTTAAAAGACCCTGCTTTTCGTATTTCAATTTCTTGTTCTTGCGCACTTATTCCAAAGGACAAAAGCAACAACAAGCAAGAGTAGAATACAGCTTTCATGAACATTTATTCAGAGGAGCGAAAAATGGTTTGAGTTCGATCTGGACCAACTGAAACGATGCGTATTGGAGTTTGCACAAAATTTTCAATAAAAGCGACATACTCATTGAAAGTTTCTGGTAGTTCGTTTTCAGTTCGCATAGCTGTCAAATCTTCTTTCCACCCCTTTAGTGTAGTGTATTGTGGCGTTAGTTCGTCAGTATTTAATGAATAGGGGAGGTGTTGAATGGTTTCTCCTCTGTAGGTGTACGCTGTACATACCTTAAGCGTATCAAATCCAGAAAGCACATCGCCTTTCATCATCATGAGTTGGGTAACTCCGTTAATTTCTACAGCATATTTTAAGGCCACCAAATCAAGCCAACCACAACGCCGTGCCCTTCCTGTAGTTGCGCCAAACTCATGTCCAACGCGGCCCATCGTTTCACCAGTTTCATCAAAAAGTTCTGTTGGAAAAGGTCCGCTCCCCACGCGAGTGGTGTAGGCTTTGAAAATCCCAAAAACCTCACCAATTCTATTTGGTGCTATGCCTAATCCAGTGCATGCTCCAGCGGCGGTAGTGTTAGAAGAAGTTACAAAAGGATAGGTACCAAAATCAATATCCAACAGTGACCCTTGCGCACCCTCAGCCAAAATTGGTTGTTTGTTTTGTTGTGCAATTCGGAGATATTCTTCGCTATCTACAAAAGAAACAGCCGATTTTAAATACGCTACTGCATCAAAGAATGCCTTCTCTAACTCATCGATAGAGAATTCCAAAGAAACCTTCATGTTTTCAATCATGGCAAGATGTTTATCTCGCAATACAGCATATTTTTCTTTCCAGCTTGGAAGCTCAATATCTCCAATTCGGATACCGTTTCTGCCTGTTTTGTCCATGTAAGTTGGGCCAATTCCCTTAAGGGTTGATCCAATTTTAGCTTTTCCTTTCGCCATTTCTGAAGCGGCGTCCAATAAGCGATGTGTTGGTAAAATCAGATGTGCCTTTCTAGATACTAGCAAGGATTCGTTGACATTGATATCAAAAGGTGCTAGGTTTTCTAGTTCTTGTTTAAAAATAACGGGATCAATTACAACGCCGTTTCCAACTAAATTGGTCGCTTTTGGGTGGAAAATGCCCGAGGGAATCGTGTGTAAAACGTGCTTAATTCCTTCAAATTCTAGTGTGTGTCCTGCGTTTGGTCCGCCTTGAAAACGAGCAATAATGTCATACTTTTTTGTAAGTACATCTACTATTTTGCCCTTTCCTTCGTCGCCCCACTGCAAGCCTAAGAGTAAGTCAATGGCCATGAATGGTTTTTATTTAGTTGATTTTTTTTTAGTGCCGTAAAAATACAAGGAGTGTGCGTGTATATCAATATTAAAAACGTCTTCAATGGTTTGTTTTATTGCTTGAATACGAGGGTCGCAAAACTCTTTTACGTCACCAGTATCGGTTAGAATGACATGATCGTGTTGTTTGTCAAAATATGATTTTTCATACTGTGCGTGTTGCAACCCAAATTGATGTTTGCGCACCAAACCACAAGCCAATAAAAGCTCAATGGTGTTGTAAAGCGTAGCACGACTTACACGATAATTTTTGTTCTTCATCTTTATGTATAGCGATTCGATATCAAAATGCTCATCACTCAAATATATTTCTTCTAGAATAGCAAAGCGTTCGGGTGTTTTTCGATGCCCGTTGCTATCCAAAAATTGAACAAAAACATGCTTGACTATTTCAAATTCGTTTTCCATATAGATAAGACCAAATACAAAGATACGTAACCGATTTTAATCCCGTACAACTTTGTCGATTCCAGCTACTTTTTCTAGCTTATTAATGAGTACATAAAGCGTTGCAGCATGGCGCACATGGAGTTTGATGTCTCCTGTAAAGGTGCCGTTTTCAGTGTCAAAACGAATTTGTTTGATGTCAACGTTATGTGCATTAGAAATTAAATTCGTGACCTCATTAACAAGTCCAAGTCGGTCTATTCCTGATAGACGTATGATTCCTGTAAAAAATCCTTTTGATGAATCAATCCACTTGGCGTTAACTATCCTATAACCATAGTTGGAGTGTAGGCTAATCGCATTAGGACATTCGTTTTTGTGCACTTTAATTCCATCATTAATAGATACAAAACCAAAAACCTCATCCCCTGCAATGGGGTTACAACATGGGCTTAGTATATAATCGAGTGTTTCTTCATTTTTACCAAAAACCAACATGTCATAAAAAGAGGAAATCTCACTAATATTCACGTCTTTTTGTTTTGACTTGTCAGAGGGGCGACGCTTTAAAAACTGCCAAAATCGGCTGTTTTCCTCAGCAGCGAATTTTTTCAGCATTTTATTATCAATTGTTCCAATACCTATGCGGTAATACAAATCCAAGCTGGTTTTGAGTTTGAAATATGTTACCATTGCATTGATAATGCGGTCATTAAATTTAAATTTCATTTGCCGCAACTTTCGCCTTAAAAGCTCCTTACCCTCTTCAGCAATTTCTCGTTCTTCAGATCTTAGCGCAGTTCTTATCGCGGAACGTGCTTTTGAAGTAATCACAAAGTCAAGCCAGCTGGAATTGGGCTTGGCCGTTTCTGAAGTAATGATTTCAACTTGGTCGCCGCTAGAGAGCGGTGAATTTAAGGGAACAATTTTTCCATTTATCCGGGCTCCTCTTGTTTTTTCGCCTACCTCACTGTGAATAGAAAAAGCAAAATCAATAGGTGTAGCCCCTTTGGGAAGAGATTTTAAATCTCCTTGTGGCGTAAAAACAAAAATTTCACTGGCATAAAGATTAAGTTTAAATTCTTTGACAAAATCAACGGCATCTGTGTCTTGTGATTCTAAAACTTCCCGAAGCCTATTAAGCCAAAGTTCCATGCCTCCTTCATCTTTATTTCCGTGCTTATATTTAAAATGTGCGGCATATCCTTTTTCGGCAATTTCGTGCATGCGTTCCGATCGAATTTGAACTTCAATCCACTTGCCCTCTGGGCCAACAACAGTGATGTGCAATGCTTCGTAACCTGTAGATTTTGGTGAAGAAATCCAATCTCGAAGACGCGTGGGGTTGGGTTGATAATGATCGGTTACTATGGAATAAATTTTCCACGCCAAGAATTTTTCTTGTTTTGGAGTAGTCTTATAAATGATACGAACCGCAAATCGATCAAAAACCTCATCAAATTTCTTATTCTTAAGCTGCATTTTCTTTCGTATCGAAAATATGCTCTTAAATCTTCCTTCCGTTTTGAATCGAATGCGCTCTTTTGTCAAATGACTTTGCAATTGTTCCGTGAAGTCATTGATGTAATCTACTTGTTCGTCTTCGCTTTCTTTTATTTTTTGTTCAATGGCAGTAAAAACATCTGGTTCTGTGTATTTAAGCGCCAAATCCTCGAGCTGTGTTTTTATATTGTACATCCCAATTCGATGCGCCAAAGGCGCATAGATATACAGCGTTTCTGAGGCAATACGCACTTGTTTTTCTTCTGGCATGAACTCCAGCGTCATCATATTGTGCAGTCGATCCCCAATTTTAATAAGTATAACCCGAACATCATCGTTCATGGTTAACAGCATCTTTTTGAAGTTTTCTGCTTGTACTGAAACGCGTTTGTCTTTACTTAACTTTGATATTTTAGTAAGCCCATCTACAATTTTAGCAACACTTTCACCGAACATAAGTTCAATGTCCGCTAGGGTTAATGATGTGTCTTCCACCACGTCGTGTAATAGTGCTGCTGCAATAGAAGTTGCTCCTAGCCCTATTTGGTCTGCAACTATTTGTGCTACCGCAATTGGATGTAAAATATAGGGTTCGCCGCTTTTTCTTCGTTGGTCTTTATGTGCATCTACGGCTGTTTCAAATGCCAACCGAATCAGTTTTTTGTCTGCTGCGGATAACGATAAATACGTGTTGCGGAGTAAGTTTTTATACTCTTGCGCAATACGTGCATTTTCGTTAATCTCTTTCGTTGTCATCTGTTAAAGATACAAAAATTAGCAATTCCGTTGACGAATTGCTTCATAGGTTAAAATCGCAGTTGCAACGGAAACATTCAGTGAATCCACATTCCCTAACATGGGAATTTTTACCGCTGATATTTCTTCTTTACGCCAAAACTCACTTAAGCCTTTTGCTTCGCTACCCATTACAAATGCGATTGGATTTTTATAGTCAGCCTGTGTGTAAATAATACTTTTTTGAAGTGATGCAGCATAGGGAATAACCTTGTTTTTGATAAGAAAATCCATTGCTTCTTCATTGCTACACACAAAAATACGGGACGAAAAAAATCCGCCAACACTTGATCGTATCACATTTGGATTGTGAATATCGGTGTGCTCTTCTGTAATAATTATAGCATCTACGCTGGAGGCCTCAGCAGTTCTTAATATAGCGCCAAGATTGCCAGGTTTTTCAATGGATTCTAAAACAAGAATCAATGGGTTCTTGTTTTCTGGTTCCCAAGTTTTTAGCACATTGTTTTTTTGCTTTACAATTCCTACAACTCCTTCTGTGCTGTCCCGAACCACCATTTTTTGGTAAACATTTAACGAAACCGAGGTTACACGTATGTTGTTTCCAAATTGTGTAATCCAATCTGTAAATGCTGTTTGTTCAAAAATTTCAGGACACCAAAAAATATCGGAAACAGTATAATCCGACAATTGGGATAACTGTAATTCTCGCCTTCCTTCAACCACAAACTGTTTTTTTTCGGCTCGAACTTTAGCTTTTGATTGCAATAACATAAATGCTTTTATATCAGCATTCTGCGTACTTGAAATATGTTTCATCACTATGCAATGATAATTATTAAAATTTTAAATTTATGTAACAAATTTTAGCACAATGCAAAAAATTGTTATACTTTTAACCGCAAATAAAAAAACGAACCATATCTTGTTAACTGCAGTAATTGTCGACGATGAGGCACGCAATATCGCACTTTTCTCTTATTACTTAGAGAAGTATTGCCCAAATATTAAGCTTGTCGCATCTTTTTTAAAAAAATCCAAAGCCATAGATTACCTATTGTCTAAAAAACCAGATATTTTATTTTTAGATATTGTTCTTGATCACGGCAGTGGATTTGATATTTTAGATGAAATATGTTGTGATGATACACAGGTTGTTATGTGTACTGCACACGATGAATTTGCCCTTCGAGCCATTCGATATCAAGTAGTTGATTATATACTGAAGCCTATCGAAATACAAGACCTAATAGCAACAGTGGATAAAATTGATAAAAAACTAAAAAGTGCAAATGGCAAAAAAGTCTATGACGCTGAAGTACTCTCACAGTTTAACCTAGGTTCGCGAAATATTTCACAACGTTTTGCCCTTTCAGACAGGTTTTCCATTGATTTAATATCTGTGGAAGATATCATTTGCGTAGAAACGCATAAAGGCAAGGAGAAAACGGAAGTAGTGCTTAAAAGTCATGACAAAAATGAGTTTATAATTGCAAACGTTTCCATACAGGAAGCGGAGAAAAAATTGCAGTCTACCAAAACATTCTTTCGCGTTAGCCGTAGTACTTTGGTCTGTGTCACTGCCATTAAATCTATCTTGAGAAATGTGCAATATACCATCGTGCTGTCAAACGAAAAGCGAATTTTTATTTCTAGAAAGGGATACCGAGAATTGGTTGATTTTATTGAAAAAACTTTTGAAACCAAGGTTTAGCTTTTTTTATTGGCTTGGGCTTTAGTATTTTTGTGATATTATGGCCACAGAAATCACACTTACAGACCAATTTATCGACCTCGAACACGAACACGGAGCGCATAATTATCATCCATTGCCCGTTGTTTTGGACAAAGGCGAGGGTGTTTATTTGTGGGATGTGGAAGGAAAGAAATACTTTGATTTTTTATCTGCCTATTCTGCTGTTAACCAGGGACATTGCCACCCTAAAATCGTACAAGCACTACATGATCAATCGCAGCAGCTTTGTTTGACATCCCGTGCTTTTCATAATAGCGCATTTGGTCCATTTGCTGCATTTATTACCTCGTATTTTGGTTTTGATAAAGTCTTACCCATGAATTCTGGAGCAGAGGCCGTTGAAACAGCCATTAAAATAGCTCGAAAATGGGGTGTGAAGAAAAAGGGGATACCACAAGAGCAAGCCCAAATTGTAGTTTGTCATGGTAATTTTCACGGCAGAACGACAACGATTATTTCTTTTTCCGACGATCAGGTCGCCAGAAAGGATTTTGGCCCTTATACTCCTGGATTTATTTCCATACCGCACAACGACACAAAAGCACTTGAATCGGTTTTTGCAGCAAATAAGAATATTGTTGGATTTCTTGTAGAGCCTATTCAAGGAGAAGCAGGAATTTTCACTCCCGATGAAAATTATTTACGAAATGTTCAGCAACTGTGTAATGATCACGAAGTACTTTTTATTGCCGATGAAATTCAAACTGGTATTGCCAGAACAGGTTCATTGTTAGCAGTTTGCGGAAACTGTAACTGTGAGTCATCATGCTTGAGACAGCCGGATACATTTGCGGCTCCCGATATTTTGATCTTGGGTAAGGCAATTAGCGGGGGTGTTTATCCCGTTTCGGCAGTTTTAGCCAATCATGAAATTATGGATGTTATTCAGCCGGGAGAACACGGAAGTACGTTTGGTGGAAATCCCATTGCGGCTGCAGTAGCAACTGCCGCGTTGAATGTAGTCAAAGACGAAAATCTTGCTCAAAACGCACGTAAACTCGGGCAGCTTTTTCGCAATGCCATGAATGAATATATAAAAACCAGTGACATCGTTACCCTTGTCCGTGGAAAAGGACTTTTAAACGCCATTGTCATTAACGATTCCCCAGATAGCGATACCGCATGGAATATCTGTCTGGCGCTTAAAGAAAACGGCTTGCTGGCAAAGCCCACTCACGGAAACATTATCCGCTTTGCACCTCCGCTAATTATGTCTGAAGACGAACTTTTCTCTTGTGTTGATATTATCATCAAAACATTGAGCACTTTTGAGCCAAACTAAAAGTGATGGATTTAATCTATCTAGATAACGCTGCAACAACACCTATTTTTCCAGAAGTAGTGGATGCTATGCATAAGACGATGAACTTGCATTACGGCAACCCTTCATCTATTCATGCTGCGGGTCGTGCAGCAAAAGCAAAAGTTGAATCTGCAAGAAAATATATAGCAAAAATTCTGGGTGCATTACCGCAAGAAATTATTTTTACATCAGGTGGGACAGAGGGTAACAACACAGTGTTGCAATGTGCTGTGCATCACCTGGGGGTTAAACATATTATCAGTTCTCCAATAGAGCATCACGCAGTATTACATCCGTTAGAACACCTCGCGGCAAAAGGTTTGATTACACTTCATATGGTAAAAATTTTACCAAATGGACTCCCCGATATAAAAGACTTAGAGCGGTTGCTTTTAGAAATTCCAGAACAGAAACTGGTAAGTTTGATGCACATAAATAATGAAGTTGGTTCTATTTTGGATATAGAGGCAGTTGGAAGTCTTTGTCGTAAACACAATGCCCTTTTTCACTCTGATACCGTACAGTCTATTGGGCATTTTCCACTTCGTTTGGGCGAATTACCAATTGACTTTGCGGTTGCATCGGCACATAAGTTTCATGGTCCAAAAGGTATTGGTTTTATTTACGTACGAAAACAGACGGGATTGGGTGCTTTGCTTTTGGGTGGTGCTCAAGAACGCGGTATGCGCGCAGGAACAGAATCTGTTCACAATATTGTTGGAATGGAAACGGCACTGCGTTTGTCGTACGAATCAATGGAAGTAGATACTGCTAAACTGAAAAAACTCAAGACCTATTGCATGCATAAGTTCCAAGAGGTATTACCAGGAACTGTTTTTAATGGTGCATGCGCCGATATGCGCCATAGCACCCATACCATAGTTAACGCACGTTTTGCCTTAGATGAGAAAAAAGCACAGCTATTGGCTTTTCATCTTGACTTGCAGGGTATTTGTTGTTCCAAGGGGAGTGCTTGCCAGTCGGGTAGTGAGGCGGGGTCACATGTGTTGCAAACTTTACTTACCCCTTTAGAGCATAAATCTCCTTCACTACGATTTTCATTTTCAGCACACAATACAGAGGCTGAAATAGATAAGTTGGTAGATATATTGGCTGCATACGCCAATAGTTAGAATCTTGCGCTTAGCTTTATATTAAACACCCGCGGAGTCATATAGTTTGGGATACCAAACTGCCGTTGGGTATATACATCTCGAACCCAAGTATTGGTGATGGCGTTTTGCACGTCGAACACATTAATGATTTCAACACCAACTTGAATTTCATTAAAACTTTTGAAGGTATTTTTGAATCGTTTATCATCTTTTATAACATATAAAAAACCAATATCAGCACGTTTATAATCCCGAAGTCTGTTTTGGTAATCATACGGGTCAGCATAGCTTGGTGATCCACCCGGCAAGCCCGTATTATAGACTAAATTTAAATTCATTTTTAAAAAAGGCATTCTTGGGACATAGTCCTGAAACAACATCGCAAACTTTAAACGCTGATCTGTTGGACGCGCAATTTTACCTCTTTCATTATGGCTTTCTTGGGCTTTCAAAAGACCTAAACTTATCCAGGATTCTGTGCCAGGAACAAACTCTCCGTTGAGACGCATGTCCAGTCCATATACCCATGCTTCTGCATTATTTTCAGCTAAATATCGAATACGTACATTTTCAAGTGTATAAGGATTTACATCCCACAAATACTTATAATAGGCAGCTGCTTGAAAAACAAAAGGCCTGTTCCAAAGCGAAAATTTTCGATCATGACTTGAAACTAAATGAAAAGACTTTTGAGGCTTTACATCTGGATTGATGTTTCCATTTCGATCCCTTAACTCTCTGTAAAAAGGGGCTTGTGTGTAGCTTCCAAGCGACAATCGTGAGACCACATTTGGGTTTTTTGTAGGTTGCAAACTCAATTGAAAACGAGGACTGAAAAAGGTACTTCCTGAGTCGCTGAAATTTGTCAATTTCCAATGGTGTAAGCGCATACCTGCAGAAAGCCATGCCACATTATTCCCTAACAAAAATCGATTGTTCCACTGTAAATATCCTGAGATTCTGTTAAGTGTGCTTTGCTGTGTTGCTCTAATATTATTAAACAATACTAGAGGTCCCTCAAAAGGCTCATAGGGTTGGTTGTTTTTTGCCATAAGGGCAGGCGGGCGGATGGAAAATCCGGCTGAATCTACCTTTTCCCATTCTACAATGCGGTCACGAATATCTTCAGATTTTACTTGAATTCCCCAGCGCAATTCGTGTTTTTTCCCTTGATGCGTTCCTGCAATATCTACTGAAGTAATTAATGCATCAAAATCGTTTCTGCCGTGGGTGTGTTGACTTCCAACCCCTTCAGCAAAAGAAATATCACCCAAGTTTTCAGATCCAATTTCGGCATTCGGTGAGCCCAATAAATACTGCGCTAAAATGTCAAAATATTCTTGTTCTTTGGTGTGATAAACGGATGTTGTAAGGGTGTATTTTGTTTTTTCATTGGGCTGGAAAGTAGTTTTTAATGCACCCAAGTAGGTTTGATATACATCTTTTTCTTCGCCGCTATAATACACCAAAAGGGCTCGCGGTTCTGCAATGGTTCCAAAATTTGTTTGTCGTGTTTGTGGAGCATAATTGTAATCATTTTTAGAAATTGACCCTAAAAATTGAAATTTCCATGCTTCCTTTTTTTGGAAAGTAATAAAGGTTTGAATGTCGGCGAAAGAAGGCTGATATTGCGCACTGGTCTCTTTTTGGTTAACAAGTAGCTGGTTGTCTCTGTAACGTGCGCCGACAATCGCTGACCAATTCTCTTTTGCGGTGCTGTAACTTATACTTCCACCAAGTAAACTGGCATCAATACTTGTTTCGGTTTGTGTTGGTGTTTTATAAGTGATATCCAAAACTGAAGATAATTTATCTCCATAACTTGCTTCAAATCCACCTGCCTTAAAAACGACTTTTTGGATAAGGTCTGGATTAAGAAAGCTCAAACCTTCTTGTTGCCCAGCCCTGATAAGTGTAGGTCGATATACTTCAATCCCATTAACGTACACCAAATTTTCATCATAATTTCCACCTCGAACAGCGTATTGTGTACTTAGCTCATTATTAGAATTCACTCCAGGAAGGCTCAATAACAAGTTTTCAACCCCAGCATTAGCACCTGTGATATTACGTATGGTTTTGGGAGAAAGAACCGTCACACCGCGAACAGTTGCTGAACGGTTTCCTTGCACCACAACTTCACCAATTTGCTCTGTTTTGGTGTTCATTACGGGGTGTAGTTCGTTGAATGTATCTGGTTCCATATTAATAAATACAGATACATTTTTGTGTGAAATATGAGAGAATTTAATTTCTACTTGCTTATTTGAGGGGATAACTAGTTGATAAAATCCGTTTTCGTTTGTAGTTGTGCCCAGACCCACATTTGTGGTAATGGTTACAAATGGTATGGGTTGTTTATTCGCGTTTGTCACAACCCCCTGAATTGTAGCATTTTGTGCAAATATCCCCATGGAATACAGCAAAAAAGTCATTACTACTATGATAGGGTATTTCATTCTTTACGATAAAATGTTGCTTCAAATGTAGTATTGTTACCTGCTTTATCCCAAACAATTAGCTTTAAATTATGTTTTACTTGTGAAAGTTTTATGGGATCCTTAAATCGAAATTTCAACTCATTCTTTTTTTGTTCGTATTCAAATAAAATCCACTTGTCGTTTAGGAACCCCTCAAAATAATCAATGCCTGAACCAATATCTTTAATTGTAAATCGAATGTCTTTTTCAAGCGAAATCCATCGATTATTTATTTTTTTCTGATCTGTTATTGAGGGTGGGATGGTGTCTTGCAGTACCGCTAAAGACCCAGTACTTTTTAGTTTTGCAGTAAAATCACCATTGCGATTTCTTTTGGTTACATATCCCCAGCCATTAGATTGTTTTAATGCAAGGTATTCTCCTTTGAGCGTATCCTTTTTTTTAAGTGTTAGTTTAAAAGGTTTATTAAAATACGCATATCGATTTTCGATTTTTAGGGTGTCGCTATCCATATAAATATCTAGTGGTGTGGCTTTGCTAAAGGTATTGGCATCAAAATATAATGTTGCGGCATCAAACTCAATGAGATAATCTCTTTTTGGATCGATTGACTTTCCTTTTTGAGGCGGTTTTTTTTGCACCCAAACATCCTCTTTTTTTCCAGTAATTGGAATGATTAAATGGGTCCTATTCCCTGCCACATCGCTAAGGCTTACTTTATATGTGTAATTTATGCCTTCTTCAACCTGTATCAATCCATTTTCAGAAAACTCCACAAAGCTTACAGGATCAGTAAATGGATTAAAAAGACGCATGACTTTCTTTTTGGTATCCACATAATGTTCGTAATCTAGTAGTTTGTGCATTTGAGCGGTGTCGTCAAATGATAGGGTGTCAAATCGAGCTAAAAAACGGGGATTACCGTCTAGTCTTGCTGAAATTTCAAAAGTTCCATTTTTGTTTTGTGATCCATTCTGACGATCAAATTGATCAAGGCCAAAACCTATTTTTCCGATTGCAACAACAGGCTCAGCCACATAAAGGCTGTCGTTTTTTTTGGTTAAATTAAGTTGTATTTTTTCTTTTGATTGATTTACAATACCCTCAACCGGGTATGCAAAAACCTGCTTGATGATTGGTTTTTTTGTGTCTGGCGCAACAACCCCTTTAAGCAGTGGGTTAAATGGAATTTGATTGGCACTGCTACGCAATTCAAAGTGCAAATGAGGTCCAAACGAAGAGCCGGTATTTCCAGAATAACCAATAACCTCCCCCTTTTTTACTTTTATGTCTGTAGGTTCAAGATAAAAATGGATGGTATAACTTTTCTTGGCATATTGTTTTTTTCGGACGAATGGAACAATCTTGTCGCTGTAACGTTGTAGGTGTGCATAAACGCTGGTGGTACCATTTGGATGATTGATATATAGTGCTTTTCCGTATCCGCCTTGTTGAATTTTTATTCTAGACACGTAGCCGTCTGCAACAGCCCTTAAGGGCAATCCTTCTTTACTTTGGGTTCGAATATCTACTCCAGCATGAAAATGAGTGCCTCGGAGTTCTGCAAAAGTTCCAGATAATTGGATGGGAATATCGACTGGAGGTTGGTAATATTGTGCTGCCAGATGTTGATAAAAGAAGAGGATTAGTAGTAAGATTATTCGGTTCATAAAACAAAAATACACGATTCATGCACAAACCTTGTACTTTAATACTTGTAAAAACGTCTTAGCTTAGGTACATTTGAGTTGAATAAACTTTGTATGGAAAATTCCACCTTGCAGCATTTACAACAGTTAGAAGATCAATTACATGCATTGGTGAATAGCTTACGTACGCTTGAACAGAAAAACCAAGAGCTTGAAGAAGCGCTTATAGACATAAAAAGTAAGTTGGAAAAGAAACAGGAAATTTCGCGAAACTGGCAGGAAAAATACGAAGCACTAAAATCTGCACAGGGAATAAATACGGGTGATACGGCATCAAAAAAACGTGCTCTTCATCATATTGATGCCTTGATAAACGAAGTAGATGCCTGTATTGCACAACTAGAAATGGAAGACTGATGCAAAAAATTAAATTATCAATAGGCGATAGGGTATATCCGTTGAGCGTTCCTGAGGGTGAGGAGGCTATTTTGCGTGAAGCGGCAAAAAGTATAAATGCCATGATGGAGCATTTTGAAAAAAATTACGCAGTTAAAGACAAGCAAGATGTGTTGGCAATGTGTGCTTTGCAAATTGCCGTACAGGCAAGTAAAGACAAGGACTCAACAGCAAATAATCAGGTTAAAATTCAGAAAAAAGTATTATCTTTAAAAAAGTATTTAGAGGCACAAATGCCTTTATAATGCCCAACCTACATCAGGTACATTTTTTGATAAACTCAACGCTAATATAATTCGAAGAGGCGAGTTTTGGGTGCTAAAGCAAGCCGCCTATGCGGATCCTTGAACACTCAGGTAGCCTCAAACCTGTTTTTTTTCGAGTTTATGCAAAACTTACTTGGTGTAGGTTTTTTAATAATTGGCAGGAAGCTTATTTTTCTCAAATAGCTTGTGAATCCATAAAATTACTACACCGAAAGCTACTGCAGAAATAATAAGTACTACGTTTTGCAAGCCCGTTACACTAAACGATAATTTTACTAAAATGGTGGAAATCACAAATCCTGAATTTCGAATTACCTTATTGAATCTGTCTGTATGAGCAAAGGAAAATAACACAAGTAATACATCTACCAAAATAAGCACAGTGAAGAAATCGTCGAAGAAAACGGCATTAATATCCAAACCTTTCTTTAATCCAGCCTCTAACTCTGTTAAGTGTGTTGCCCAATCAAATAAATTAAAAAGTGCAATCACGATAAATGCAGGAACCAATAATACCGCAAGTGCCTTTTTGAATCTTACAAACCGAATTAACTCTGGTCTGGTTTCGGTGAGTTTCATTAATTTACGTACACGAAATTTGTTCATTTTATAAAACAAATGAATAAGTAAAAACAGGATAATAGTAGCAATAATATCATAGATAAATTGAAGATTTTCAACACTTTCAAACCAATTCCCTTTTAATGAAATATTCGATAAGTCTTTGTATAACCGTCTGATAACAATAAGCATGATAATTTCATATTGTTTCCCTATATAAATGGTCATAGACTTTGGTAAATAGTAAATCAACAAATAGACTTCGTAGATAAGAATAAACGAAAATGGCGTGTAAATTGCTGAAATGGGGTTGGTGAATAAATCACCCGAAATAGTAGTGCTTAAAAGGTTTAAATCGTTTAGCGCAATGATTGCCAAATGAAGAACAAAACTGACAATGGCAATATTAATGATAATTCGTTCGCTTCGCTTTTTGGTCTTTTCGTCCAAAAGCTTGGCATATAGCAGCTCAAACATGTAGTTAAAATTTTCTTCAAGATAAAGATTTTATTAAAAATCACTTTATTTAGTTGTCTGTGTGTCCTTAGAACATATTACTTTTGTTTAAAAATGTGTTGTGAATTCTTTTGAAAAAATAAAATCGAATATTGAAGCGCTTGGCTTTACAGTCATTACTTACGATTTTGACCGTCCTTGGGGTGGTTTTTTGGTTATCGATGAGGATCAGGCACAAGATTTTGCCAATCACTTTTTTTCTGGATTAGATGTAGATGCTCTTCGGATTGGCGGAAAACTCAGTCCAAAAATTTTGATTGTTGCTCCTCAGGTTCGTTTGTCGTGGCAGTATCATCACCGCCGTGCTGAAATTTGGCGTGTATATAAAGGAACAGCTGGAATTATTCGGTCTGCAACAGACGAGCAAGGAGAAGTTGAAGTACTCAATGAAGGGGATCAAGTTCGTTTGCAACAAGGCGAACGACACCGTTTGGTGGGCTTGCAAAATCAAGCGCTTATCGCTGAAATTTGGCAACACACGGACGCCAATCATCCTTCAGATGAAGACGATATTGTTCGCGTTTCTGATGATTTTGGAAGGTAATGCGGTTTACCAAATCCTTTACGTCACTACAACTTATTCAGCATAAACTTGCTGGACTTTCTCATACTGAATTGCATCAGGAACAACAGGGAAAATGGAGTGTTTTACAGCACCTATATCATTGTTGGATGGTAGAACGTGGTGTGTTGGCATACATTAAACTTAAAACTCAGAACCCATCTGCTTTGGTTCGTGTTTCTGCTGTAACCCGGCTGAAATTTGCTTTCTTTTTTATAACACTACGGATTGGGGTTTTAAAAATCAAAGCACCTGATGTGGTGCAACAATTTCCTCTTGAAATGAGCATCGCAGATTTAATGTCTAAATGGGAAAAAACACGCAGTCAAGCGGATGCGTTTTTTATAGATTTTCCTGAGCATGATGCTAAAAAGGGAATTTTTAAGCATGTATTTATTGGAAGAATTAATAAGAAGTTGACACAACAATTTTTACGTTTGCATTTGCGCCACCATTTGCGCTTATGCCGTTTATAAACCGATTAGATAACCTACGGAAAACGAAATAAACCCAGTGTTTTCTAGGTTTTCTTCACTTGGTAACGGGTTGGGTGATGAAAACGTATAATCAATTTCTATATCCCAATTTCCAAAGTCAAATTCAACTGGTATGCTTAGCTCAGTATTGAGTAGTTGAAAATAATCGTTGTCTATGACTTCTATTCGATACGGTCTATATCGCACAAATTCTTGCCTATCGGTCTGGCTTCCCCAAAATAAACCCAATCGTGGCTGTATGGAAATATCTAGTGTTTTGGTGTCCAATACATCTATTGAAACATAGGTGTTATTAGAAAGAAAAGATGAACTAGCACCACCAAACAAATAGCCTGCCGTGAACGAATTTCTAAACCATTTTTTGCGAAAGCTCAATCCTGCGGAGATACGATGGTTGTTTAAGTCAGCTACGTCTTGGGTGTAAGAGGAGTATGAATATACTCCGGTTGCCAAAAGTGTTTTTTTGGTATTGATGTAGTTGGAATACCCACCGCTTATTGTAACAAAATCCCAGTTTGGGCTTACGCCACTGTAATATCCAGAACTAAGATTTGCAAAGAAATTATTTCCATCAATGTAGCTGATACTTGGGAAAGCACTATACTGTTTTACACCAAAGTCGCGCCCAGAAAAAAGGGTTTTGTTGTTGTAAAGAACCGTGACATATAAGTAATCTTGCTTTTTAAGATCATCGAATAAATCTAAAAGGTCAAGGCTGTCCGTAACGAAAAGATCGTCTAAAATAGCATCAGCTTCGGTTGGTTCAATTTCTTGAGCCATAACCAAAGCTGTAATGCAAATAAAAAAGGGGCAAAGCCCCTTTTTATTTATCCATTTTTCTTTTTGCGTTCTCTCCAGTTTTGCTTACTCTCATTAAACTGTTCCTTTTTTTCTTTCATGTTTCTTACGCGATTTTTCATTCGTTTACGGCGTTGCTTTAAGGCTTGCTTTTGCTCGTCTGTTATGGTTGCACGAAACTGATCCTTTAGGGCTTTGATTTCACTTTTATTGGTGGCTAGTAAATCTTTTTGCGCATCAGTGAACGTAGCTCTTAGTGCTTCTTGACGCTCTTTTCTGTTAAGGTCTTTGTTTTCTAAAATAGCACGTTGCTCATCGGAAAGGCTTGCCTTAAATTCTTCACGGTTTTCTTTTACCGCTTCTTTTTGTGCTTTAAGCATTTCCAATTGCTCTGGGGTGTATATTTTTTGCTTTCCTTTTGGTGCTTTGTCTTGTGCTAAGGCAACTTGCCCAATTAAGACAGCAATAATTAGTGAGGTGATTTTGATGATTTTCATATGTTGTTTTTTGTATTTGTTGTTTAGACCTAATTATTTATAAATAGTTTTATTTAGACATCGTTTAAGACAAAATTTTCATCAAACCACTGATCAAAATCTTCTTCAGAAATTTCTAATGATTCAATGGTTAGTTGCTCAAACGACTCGTCTTGTGCGCTGTAAGAGTTTAGCGAAAATATACCAACGGCTAATACTGCAGTGGCAGCAATGGCAAGTATATTTTTTTTCCAACTGGATTCAGCAGACTTTAACTCTTTTGCTGGATGTTCCAAAAAATCGAGCATTTCTTTTTTTGAATGCTCAAGATAGCCTTCGGGTATTTGATACCCCATTTGCTTGTGATGTGAATGTTCCTTTTTCATACGGTTTCCATTAGGTGTATCGTTACTTTTTCTTTAGCAGCATAAAATGCTGTTTTTATTGAGTTGGTGTTCCATGAGGTAATTTTGGCAATTTCCTCAAAGGTAAGCTCGTCAAAATATTTCATTTGAAAAACACGTTGTTGTTTTTCAGATAGTTTAGATAAGGATTCATGCAGCGCATGGCTTACAGCGTCCAAATCAAAATACGGATCGGCAGTTAGGTGCGCAAAATAATCGGTTGATCCATCATTGCTATTGCCGTAACCTAGCTTTTGGTTTTGCCCTAACAACCGGATAGACTCGTTATACGCAATTCGGTAGCACCAAGTTTTGACGCTGCTTTTAAATTTAAAATTAGCAAATCCATTAAAAATCCGCACATAGGTGTTTTGAAGTGCGTCGTTGGCAGTATCGTGATGCTTTACCAATTTTCGAATATGCCAATACAACATCTCGTGATAGGCATTTGAAATAGCGGTAACTGCCAGTTCTAACTACTTGTTTTTGATGTGTTGTACAATACGTTCTTCGGTTTCCAAACGGAATTTTTATCTTTAGACCCACGTAAGGTAGAAAAGTTTGTATGTTTTTTTTTTTTTTAAAATTAATTTAATTTAGCATTTATTTAAATTTTAACATTGATTCACGATCGTATTAAATTTATTGCAGAAAAAGAAGGGCTATCGATTTCAAAACTCGAACGCGAATTAGGCGTTGGTGCAAACTCCCTATCTACTACGCTCAGAAGGCGCGCCTCGGTGTCTCATACGGTAATTCAATCCATAGCGTTGAAATTTCCCAAATACTCCATCTCTTGGTTGGTATTAGGCATGGATGAATCGCCTAAGGAAAAAGCTTTTAATCAGATATTAAAAGAGCTAGAGGGTTTTAAAAAGAATTAAATTCTCTTTACCCATATACATTTTTGCTAAATAAATGTTTTAAAGTACCATGTTTTGATGATTTTAAATAAAATTTTGTATTTTACTAAAAATCACAAATAAAAGTTTATGGAAAAAGATTTAAAAAAGGAAGATTCTAAGAAACATTTTGACAAAAAAATTCTAGCTAAAAAAAAATCTTTGGAAATAAATCATGAAGTATGTATGTCTATTATCATATCCTACTTACAGATTTTTGATACATTTCACCATATGAACGAGGTGATTAATGTCGCCAATAAAGAAAAGGTTGATGTTTGGTCTTTAGAAGAACATTTCAATCCTATAGAAATTCTTTTTTTATTGTGTAAAATCAAAGATGAAAACCACAAGGACATACTCTTTAATGTATTTTTCACCAAGGCGTCACAAAGATTAGGGGATAAAGATTTTGAAGGAAGAGCAGAAGAAATTCTTACCCAAATGAAAAATACACTCTGTGGCTTGTCATCAACTCAAGCCATTGCTTAATTGATAGGGCGTTTTTGAACACAAAAACGGAGACACCAAACAACTCATTTTAGATTTGGATTTAAAAACGTTTCGCAGTGATTACTCCTCTGGCGTTAAACGCTTTCGCTTTTTTATCAAAGGGAGTTGCCAATTCTGCCATAGGGAAATGGTAAATGATTTCTTTGGTCTGATCTACACTGAAGTGACCTACATTATTTTTCCAACCCTTGTCTGTTGCTATATCGTAGGACATTGTGTTGGTCACCTTTCCAGTATCTAAATTGATAACACTTAGCGCATTAGAATTTTTTTTGATGTGATCTGTAATTTTAAATAATTTATTTCCAATAATATGTAAATGCCAGGAATCGAGAATTGAGTTTGTAGAAATATTTGTACTGTATTCCATGTCGCCATTTAAATTGATTTTCACAAATGACAAATCTTCATTAAAATTAGATCCAGATAAAATGATGGCATCATCACTTTCAATAATTTCGTGAATATAATTTAATGAAATATTTGCCTTTCTGACATCAAAAAACGCTGTTGTTTCCCCTGTTGCTTGATCTAATTTATACAATTTGTTAGAGGCTGAAGCTGTTACATAATAAGCGCCTTTATTGTTGTCTAAAAACAAGACATGATCTTTTGCCAACACAGGATCGCTAATTTCCTTACCTGTTTTGTAATCTATAACATAGGCTTGGTTGTTTTCAACAATCATTAATCCAGCCTCTAGGGTTTCTAAATAATTAATTCGGTCTCCTGTTTTTATATTTTTCTCGAAAACATATTGTTTGGTTGTAGGATCAACAATATTGAGTAGCGCCAAAAACTTTGTAGTAAATGCCCTGCCTCTTCTTGAGGGGATAATGCCATTAGTAGATTGTACTCCACTATCAGCAACAATGACAACACCTTTTGGTGAATTAAACACAAATGCTACTTTTTCGCCAAACCTTCTAAGGCTGTTGTCATTTACTAGTTTCTCTCCATTTGGAGCGTAAATCTGAATGTATCCTTTTTTGAGCGTTCTAGAGGGGCCAATAAATACACCTCCGAGATTTTCAACGGGAACAAGATTAGCAATGGTGTTAAGTATTTCTTTTTGCCACAATAGATTTCCCGTTTTTAAATCTATAGCATGCAAGATGTTTTTTTTAGAACTTACTCCTTTAAAAGTAGAACAGTAAAGAATGGTTTTATCCGTTTCGTTTTCAGTCGAGTAGGTGTATTTATTAATAAACTTTTTTGTTCTGAACCTCCAGTTTTCATTGCCCGTAATTAAATCGTAACTTATAAATTCCTTAAAATGTTGGACAATATAAGCACCGTTTATATAATACCCGTTGTAAGGATTATTTTCATCTTTTGCCGGGAAAACGCTTCTGATATTAGAACTATCATTCATCAATTGATAGAGTGCTAAATCTTTTTTGTTCGTATTGGTTTCCATATCAACCTCCTTTTGCCAAGCTATTTCAAACGTAGAAAATGGTACAAAAAATTGTCTTTTTTCATTATTTATTGATCCAGTAGCAATGATGCCTTCTGGGAAAACTTTTGAATGTTGTATAGAGGAGATTCCTTTCGAAACAGGATTAAATAAAATGGAGCCGTCTTTAGGATCCACGATAAGTAGGTGTCCAAAGCGGATGTAGTCTTTATGTCCTAATTTTTCAACTTCAACCATTGGCTTGTTTCTGTAAGACATGGCCATCAATTCAAATGGGTTCTTAATTTCCCAAGCTATTTTGCCTGTAAGATTGTGAATAGCCGTTATATCAGGGAAAATACGCTCCCTGTTTACAACCTTATCTCCGTTGGATTCTCCATGGATTACGACAAGGTTTTCAGAAGTTATCTTATGATCGAAAATTCTACTTCCCATTTCAATCTCCCAATCGATAGGTTGTGAAAATGAATAACTTAAGATTAGTGAAAAAAGTACAGTGAAAATAGTAGGTGTTCTCATGGTAGTTATATTTAATAAGATTTGGGTTTACTGATATCAAACATAACAAAAAAAAACATATCAGCGTTAATTCAGAAAATTCCGTCATAACAAGAATCAAAAAACCCTTCATTCACGATTGATATTCGTGAAGAAGGGTTGATGTAGCGAGAGGGAGACTTGAACTCCCGACCTCCGGGTTATGAATCCGACGCTCTAACCGGCTGAGCTACCTCGCCAAAGCGGCGCAAATATAACAATTTGTTTTTCCTTTTTATTGCTGTTTTTCTGCCTTTTCTTTTAAAGGTCGTTTTTAATCTATATATTGGACTTTTTATTTTATATGTCAAAAACAAAAATAGAGCTTGAATTTGTTATTCAAGCATCGCCTCAGCTACTGTACCAATACATGCACACCCCTTCTGGACTTTCAGAATGGTTTGCCGATAATGTGAATGCTCGCACAGAAAAATATTCCTTCTTTTGGGATGACTCAGAAGAAGAAGCACTTTTATTAAGAAAAAAAGCAAACGAATTTGTCCGCTTTCGTTGGCTTAATGGAGATGATGATCAAGACGACTGTTACTTTGAAATGCGCATAGTTGTTGATGAGATTACCAAAGATGTTTCCGTTGTGGTAACCGACTTTGCTGACGAAGACGAAGTGGATGAGATCAAAATGCTTTGGGAAAGTCAGATTGGAGATTTAAAGCAAGTTTTAGGCTCGGCATAAGCATATGATAAACCTTAACGGCGCACTACAGTCTGCAACTTCGCCACTTTTCTCAGTTCATAATCGTGGTTTTTTATACGGGGACGCTGTTTTTGAAACCCTTCGATACAGTCAAAACCACATCCATTTCTGGGAAGACCATTATTTTAGACTTATGGCTGCCATGCGAGTATTTCGCATGCCTATTCCCATGCGCTTTACTCCCGAATTTCTCGAACAAGAATGTTTACGTGTAATAGAGGCGCAAAGCATCACATCGCCTTCATGGCGCATCCGATTGTCTGTTTTTAGAAATGATGGCGGCGTGTATTTGCCTGCATCACGTGATGTGAGTTATGTCATAGAAGCCAAGCCTATTGAAGAAGAAAAATACGCCTCAAAACAAAGTTACAATGTTGAGTTATTCAAAGATTATTACGTGCAAAAAAGCATGTTGTCAAATCTAAAATCAAATAATAAAGCCCTCCAGGTTATTGGTAGTATATTTATGCAAGAACAGGGTTTTGATAACGGTATTTTAGTTAATGATGATAAGGAAATTGTCGAATTTCTAAATGGAAATCTATTTGTTGTTGATGGAGGTATGCTTCGCACACCGCCTTTGACTGCCGGATGCTTGGATGGTGTCATGCGAAAGCAAATAATACGATTGGCCAAAAAGGAAAATATCTCTTGTGTTGAAGAAAAAATATCTCCTTTTGACTTACAACAAGTTCAAGAGGTTTTTATGACCAATGCTATCACTGGTATTCAACCCGTTTCTTCTTATAGAAGAACCGATTATCAAGATATTGTTGCGCTTCAATTACAACGTGCCTTAAATGAATCGGTCAGTTCAGTCCAGGAAAAGTAGGTGCGTAGGAATATAGCGAAATCTCACCACCCAACCCTCGAAGAATACTACCCCAAAGCTGCTCCTCATTTTCAAAAACATTAAAGTTGTTTTTAACTAAAACCCATGCGTTAGTTTTGATCTCCTCTGTTAATTGCCCTGCATTCCAACCGGCATAGCCAAGTAAAAACTTAATTTCATTAGTGGGTAGTGTATTGGACAGCAATGCCAGTTTAATGTCTTCTAAATCGCCACCCCAAAAAAGGCCATTACCGAGTGGTTTTGCATCTGCAATATCGTCTTTTGTATGAATGTAAAATAGCTTATCGTCATCGACTGGACCTCCTTGAAAAACAGGAGCATCTATACCAAACTCGGGAAGTAAGTCGTTTAGGCTATAATGTGTATGTTGATTTACCACAAAACCAATAGATTCTTCACTATTATGTTCTGCCATAAGTACCACACTGCGTCCAAAAGATTGGTCGCCAAGAATGGATGGATGTGCCACTAAAAGTTTACCTGTCATCACACAAATCTACATTTTTCTGGAAAGCTAAACCCATTGAGCAAAGCTGCAGTATCCATACTTTTCTTATTTGGTAATTGAAGCTCATCTAAATATACATAGCCGTCGTTTACAGCAACATGAAGTTGCTGGTCCTCAGTGGTTACTGTTCCAGGTGCGTTTATAGGAGTTCCTGTTATAAAATGTGCCCGTTTTAACTTCACATAGAGTTCTTCATCGGGCAACGCTAACATACTCCATGCAGTAGGGAAGGGGTTTAATCCATGTATGTGATTCACAATTTCTTGTCCGTTTTTACTCCAATCTACTCGTGTATTTTCTCGCGTTAGTTTTGGCGCAGGAATCAAATTTTTTAAATTGTTTTGTGGTACGGCTTCAATAGCCCCTGATGCTAAAACATCTAAGGTCTTTACAATCATTTCTCCTGACTTTTCTTGCATACGCTGACTCAATTCCCCCATGGTTTCTTCAGATTTAATATGCATATGTTCTTGTAATAAAACAGCACCCGTATCTATTTTTTCGTCAATTAAAAAAGTAGTCAAACCAGATTCTTTTTCTCCATTTATGATAGCCCAGTGAATGGGAGCTGCTCCCCGATAATGCGGTAATAAAGATGCATGTAGGTTAAAAGTACCCAGTTTCGGAAGATTCCAAACCACTTTTGGTAGCATTCTAAATGCAACTACAACAAACACATCTGCTTCGAATGCTTTTAGCTGTTCAATCGTATTTGGATCATTTAATTTTTCGGGTTGTAGTAAAGGAATGTCCTGCGCCAAGGCTTCTTCTTTAACAGCTGAAAAGCGTAATTTTTTACCGCGTCCAGCAGGACGATCAGGGCTTGTAACCACCGCTATTACATCGTGGTGGCTTTCCAGAATACCACGTAACCCAGCTACTGCAAAGGCGGGAGTCCCCATAAAAATTACACGTAATGATTTGCTCATTTTAATCTGTAAAAATTTATTTTTTCTTGCGCAACAATTTCTTCATCTACCAAAAATTTAAGCCCTTCAATAATCTGTTCCCTTCCAAATTTTGATTCTATGACCAATTGATTCAAAGATACGGTTTCTCTATCTGAAAGTATTTTTTTTAACTCTTGAATTACGTCATTAATTGAGATATCGTTTTTCATGCAATTTGAACAGGATTGACATCTTTTTTTTACTTTTTCTCCGAAATAAAGCAACAATTTTTTTCTGTAGCATTTAGTTGTGGTGCAGTATTCCCAAACCGAGTCTGCTAATCGTTTTTTTTCCTTTTTAAAAACATCCAATTGCTTGAGCACATTTATGAGCGTTCTTTTATCCTCTCTTGGAGAAAGAAACTGAATGGCGCTATCTACATGTAGCTGTTGAATTTCTGCCGTTCCGTTTTGCTCCATTTTTTTTAATAGCTCAATACATTGCTGCAGAGTCAAATTACATTTTTTCGCAATAGAATATAAGTTTACAGTTTGCATCCTTTCTGTAATTCCACCAATGTTTCGTAGCAGGTAATCAATTAAAACTTCGTTTTGTGGATTGCTCTTCTTTTCAAGTTTTAGCGAAGTTTTTGGTGTGTTGTATTGTGTAAGTGATAGCACTTGTCCACGTTCCAAAAGTTCTAACACATGAAAGGTTGTTTTTGGGTTTAGATCGTATCGTTTGCAAAACAGAATTAAATTAAACTCCAGCAAGTCTTGCGGCAATTCGCCGTAGGCGATGTCAAAATAAAGGCACAAATACTTGTATGTTTTTTGGATGGCGTCACTCGGAGGAACACTTGCCATAAGTCTATCCCAAAGTTTTTTTTGATCTTCAGGGGCTACAAAAAGCGTAGCTGTTGAGGCACTTCCGTCTCTGCCGCATCGTCCCACTTCTTGATAATATTGTTCCATACTAAATGGTAAAGTGGCATGTACTACGCGCTTTACGTTTGCCTTATCTATACCCATACCAAATGCCGTAGTGGCAACCATTACAGGTGTTTTTTCTTGCATCCAGTTGGAAATTCTTCCTTCTTTTTCAGTAGCACCTCCATGAAAAAAGGCCGATTTATGCCCCATATTATTGAGGTGATTACTAAGCAACTCAGCACTTTTTCGCGTGCCTACATAAACGATACTCGGTATTCCTTTGGGCTCTAAAGCTGAAGCGATAGCTTCCAGTTTCTTGGAAGTGGTCACTACGTTCAACTCGATATTTGGCCGATCAAACGATCCAATAATATTTTCAGGCGACTGTAGCTCCAGTGAATTACAGATGTCTTCTCTTACGTCTTCAGTTGCAGTTGCCGTAACCGCAATGGTTGGAATGTCTGTCAGTAGATTTTTTAGGGAGATGATTTCGCGGTAGGAAGGTCTAAAGTCGTGGCCCCATTCCGAAATGCAATGCGCTTCGTCAATAGCAAGTAGCGAAAGTTGCATTTGCGATAAATGGGCTTGAACTAAAGGGTGTTGCGCTCTTTCAGGCGATATGTATAGAAATTTAAAATGTCCAAACTTACAATTGTCTAACGCCCGTACAAGGTCATCCTCTTGCATAGGCCCTGATAAATGCATGGCACGAATGCCCTTCTTTTGAAGCCCCTCTACTTGGTCGCTCATTAGCGCAATTAGTGGACTAATAACCACGCAAATTCCGGGTAATACCAACGCTGGTAATTGATAACAAAGGCTTTTTCCACCCCCTGTTGGCAATACTACCAAACAGTCGCGTCTATCCAGAACTGCTGAAACAGCTTCATACTGTCCTGTCCGAAAATCGGAAGCACCCCAATATGTTTTAAGCGTGTTTTTTACAGTTGCTGTCATAGATTTTTTAAAATAAACGCAAGACGATTGGCAACACTTGCCCGAGGAACTTCTATACACTTCATGCCAAAGGCATTATATGTTTCTACCAAAGCATTATGAAGTTTTTTAGCTTCATTAAAATCTTCTGCCCTTTGTTCGTCTTGCTCAAAAATAGCTTCCCAAGGTGGAAAAATGAATACCTTGTCATAAGTCAAATTCTTACAATCTTCCTCCATACCGCAAGGCACATCATCTCCTAGTTCATATAAATATGCTACAACGTCGTGGATGCCACGGTCATATAATTGCACTGGTGTGTTACTTGCTTTAAAATAATCATAAAGCCTATTTTCGAAAATAGCCTCGCTAAAAGCCAATGGATTTTCCAAAAAAGGACGTTGGGCTCCATCGGCTTGTGATGCTGAAATGACAGCCCTTGAAACTTCCTCGAAGCATGAAATTTCAGGGTGATTTACACGCTTAAGAAGTGTGGTTTTTCCACTTGCGGGGGAACCGGTTAGGACTACTTTTTGTTTTTCAAACATATACAAATGTCGGGATTTGTAACCGTTTGCAAAACTGTATCTTTGCCGTATGCAACAACCTGCGAAAGACCAGTCTTTTTACGAACGTTTTCACCAACAACTTTTAGACACAAGTTCTTGGCCAAGCGTATATGTGTTTAAGTTTATTGTGCCCGCTTCTGGTGGTGCTCAAAAAATTCTCGAAAATTTATTTTCCGACGATGTTGTCAAAATAAGTGTTCGCGCCTCTAGCAAAGGCACATACAGCAGTATTTCTGTTCAAGGTACTTTTGAAAGTCCTGCAGTAATCATTGACAAGTACAAGCAAGCGGCTAAAATTCCAAATATCATTCAGCTCTAATCTTTTTTTAGTAGTTTTACCTCATAAATATCCCTCACTTGATAGAAAATCTTCAATACAATAACGAACGCTCAGATTTAGCGATTCCAGAATACGGTCGTCACATTCACAAAATGATTCAGCAAGTAATGGCTGAAGACGATAAAGAGCAACGAAATAAACAAGCCCAAGCCATTATTGGTATAATGGGAAATCTTAATCCACACTTGCGTGATGTTGCTGATTTTCAGCATAAACTCTGGGATCAATTATTCATTATGTCTGACTTTAAGTTGGATGTAGATGCACCTTTTCCAAAACCGAGTGCAGAAGTATTAGCAGCACCTCCAACTCCCTTAGACTATCCACAATCCTATCCGAAATACCGTTTTTACGGCAATAATATTAAGGGTATGATTGATGTTGTTGTGGACTGGGAAGAAGGCGATCTTAAAGAAGCCTTGGTTTATGTGATTGCCAATCACATGAAAAAATGCTTTTTGAATTGGAACAAAGACACGGTTGAAGATCATGTCATTTTCAATCATTTAGCTGAGCTTTCTGGTGGAAAACTTTCGCTAAATACCAAAGACGTAACCCTAACCGATTCCGAAAACCTCATTCGATTGACAAACAAGCGATTTGGTAAAGGTGGTGCAAGAAGCAAACACAAAAAATACCGAAACCCAAAGCAACAACGTCGCAATTAAATGGGAGCTTTTAAGATTACGGGCGGTGTACCCCTTTCGGGGGCTATTCAACCACAAGGAGCTAAAAATGAAGCACTCCAAATTCTGTGTGCCGTTTTACTTACTCCAGCACCTGTAACGATTAGTAATATTCCAGACATTATTGACGTCAATAAGCTTATTGATATCCTTATTCAACTAGGCGTTAAGGTTGAAAAGCACAGCGCAGACAGCTATACATTTCAAGCTGATAACATAGATGTTGATTACCTCCAATCTGACGATTTTAAGGTTGCCGGACGTGGCTTACGCGGCTCCATTATGATTGTTGGACCTTTACTGGCTCGTTTTGGCAAAGGATTTATTCCCAAACCTGGTGGAGATAAAATTGGTCGCCGCAGGTTGGATACTCACTTTCAAGGATTTATAAAACTTGGTGCAACATTTCGTTACAACAAGGAAGAATATTTTTATGGCGTAGAAGCCGATGAACTTCGAGGCACTTATATGTTGTTAGACGAAGCATCAGTTACGGGTACTGCTAACATCGTAATGGCCGCTGTACTAGCCAAAGGAACCACAACTATTTATAATGCTGCTTGCGAGCCTTACTTACAACAGCTTTGTAATATGTTAGTGCGTATGGGTGCTAATATTTCGGGTATAGGTTCTAATTTACTGACGATTGAGGGTGTTGAAAAACTCGGTGGCACGGATCACCGTATTTTACCCGATATGATTGAAATTGGCAGTTGGATTGGACTTGCAGCACTAACGCAAAGTGCACTTACCATAAAAAATGTACAATGGGAATATTTGGGTCAAATCCCAGATGTATTCCGTCGTTTGGGCATAACAATTGAGCAAAAAGGTGACGATATGTTTATCCCCGCACACACCGATGGTTTTGAAATTCAAAGCTATATAGATGGTTCTGTGATGACTATTTCTGATGCCCCTTGGCCAGGATTTACGCCTGACCTTTTGAGTATTGTACTCGTAGTAGCTACACAGGCACGTGGTAGTGTGTTGGTGCATCAAAAAATGTTTGAGAGTCGCTTATTCTTTGTGGATAAACTCATTGATATGGGTGCGAAAATTATTCTCTGTGACCCACACCGGGCTAACGTAATTGGGCATGATTTTAAGTCATCCCTGAAAGCAACAACAATGACTTCCCCCGATATTCGTGCAGGGATTTCTTTACTTATTGCAGCCCTTTCTGCCAAAGGCACTAGTACCATCTTCAATATTGAACAAATAGACAGGGGCTATCAAAATATTGACACACGACTTCGTGCTTTGGGTGCTCAAATAGAGCGAATTTCTTAAAACTAGCGTTTAGAAACCTTATTGTTACTAATACTTTTTTGTCGGGAACATTTAAATCGTCCAACTTCATCCGTTCGCTTTTTTAAATGTTTGGTTTTTCTTCCTTGAACTCTTTTTCGCCACAACTTAAAACTATTTGGTTTCATATTGCGTCGCATAATGGTTATTACCTCTTGTTCCTTTAGTCCAAATTGCATTTTTATGGCATCAAACGGAGTGCGATCTTCCCAACCCATTTCAATAATCCTATCAATTTCTATTTCTGTGAGTTTTCTTTTCATGCGTCCATAATATTTTCTCTATCAGGTAACGTATGTGTAGCCACAATACGCCTACTTTCATTGCGAACAATAGCGTTGCGTCGCATCTGCCATAAAACGTTTGAGGCATACTTGTAGGTTTTTTTAATATCTATGATTGGTCTTGGATAATTTTCCCCTAAAATAAAGCCGTAGCCCTGTTGTTCAATTTCGGTCATGGTCCACGGTTCAAGTACAAATGCTGTGGGCAATTCTGCTAATTCAGGAATCCATTTTCGAATAAAATTTCCATCAGGATCATGTTCTAATGCATTTTTTGTAGGGTTGTAAATCCGCACCATATTTATGCCTGTTTCTCCTGCTTGCATTTGAAATTGTGGGTAATGGATACCGGGTTCAAAATCTAAAAACTGACGTGCTAAGAATTGTACGCCCGATTGCCAAGGTTGCCATAAATGATGGGTGAAAAATGATACCACCATGGCGCGCATTCTAAAATTTAAATATCCCGTCTCTACCACGCAACGCATACACGCATCCACTAATGGATAGCCGGTTTTGCCTTGTTTCCATGCGTCGATAAAGTTTGTATTAATGACTTTGTTTATGTTGTGATATCCTTTATTTACGCTTCTAAATTCCATTTGAGTTTCCATTTCAAATTTTTGAATAAAATGCGCTTGCCAGCGCAGTCTTGAAGTAAAAGCATTGATTTGGAAGGCACTTGCCCCTAGGGTTTTTGCTTGTTTTGCCCGTTGCCATACATATCGTACAGAAAGATTTCCCCATGCCAAATAGGGCGATACACGCCCGCAGTGTAGCCGAGCTGCCTCCGGTTTTGAAATCGACTGTTGGTATTTTTTATGACGTGTTTTTAAGAAGCTTTCCAAGTAGGCTATTCCTTTTTTAGTTCCTCCTTCTTGAATACCCATTATTTTTTTGGGTTGAAGCGGATGTTCCTTAAGTTGTATGTCCTGTATGGGCACAAAATCTTTTTCAGTTGCTGTAAAAGGTCTAATAGACTGCATCATATAGTTTGTCCAGTAATCCCGCCAATGCGCTCTGTTTGCCAATCCACGAAAGACCCCATTATTGATGTGCTCTACCCAGTGTACTTTTTTTGAATCACACCATTTTTTTACTTTTTTATCTCTGTCATAAGTACAATTTAAGCCTGTTTCTTGCATCGAAAAAAGCGTTTTTATATGCCAGGCCTTTTCTAAATCCTCCAATACCTCAGTAGCTTCACCACTAACACAATGTATTTTGGTTTTGTACGGATTTAAATCTTGATTTAGATTTTCAATGGATTGCGCAATAAAGTTCCAATGCCGTTTGTGATAATGCGGGTTTCTTTCCAAGCTGGGCTCAAAAATATAAAGTAAAAGGAGGGGAGTGTCTGACTCAATAGCATTTTGAAGCCCTTCATTATCTAGGATACGCAAGTCACGCTTAAACCAAAAAACATTAATTGTTGGCTTAGAATGCATCTGGATTTTCTATAATTTCATAGGCACGTGCCTTAATTTCTGCCAATTCTTCAGGTTTGATTTTCCCTAGTAAATTGAACATCATCCCCATCCTGTGATTCCCTTTTAATTCTTCTTTTTTATCATCTAAGAAGTTCCAGTATAGGCTATTAAATGGACAGGCACTTTCGCCCGTGCGCTTCTTTTTGTCGTAACTACAATTGCTGCAGTAATTACTCATTTTGTTGACATAAGATCCCGACGAGACATAGGGTTTAGTTGCCACTATTCCACCATCGGCATACTGACTCATACCGCGCGTATTGGGTAATTGTACCCATTCTACAGCATCTGCATAAATGCCCAAATACCAGTCATCTACTTCATCGGGATGGGTTTGCAATAACAGCGCAAAATTTCCCGTAATCATCAAGCGTTGAATATGGTGTGCATAAGCGTTTTCCAAACTATTGGTGATACTGGTTTTAAGACAATTCATTTTGGTTTTTCCCGTCCAATAGAAATCAGGAAGTTTCCCAAAATTATTCAACTCATTTTTTTGTTTGTACTGCGGCATTTCTTTCCAATACAAGCCTCTGATATATTCGCGCCAACCCAAAATTTGACGTACAAAACCTTCTATTTGTGAAAGACTTATGGCTTCACTATTTCTGAAAGCCGCAATAGCACGTTCAATGACTTCTCTCGGGCTGATGAGTTTTATGTTTAGACTAAAAGAAATACGTGCATGGAATAAATTCGTTTCATCTTGATGCATAGCATCTTGATAGGTCCCAAAATCTTGTAGCAAATGGTCACAGAAATAATCTAATTGATGCAGTGATTCTTCGCGCGATACCGCAAACAGAAAAGATGTCGGATCGAATGTTCCAATGGTATCTATTTTTGCTGCAACTACTTGACTGTAAATCTCTTTAGCCAAGGTCATATCGGGCTGATAGGGCGGAGGTATAGTACCGCCTTTCCATGTATTTCGATTGAATTTATCGTAGTTCCAGCTTCCTCCTTCGGGCTGTCCGTCCACCATGAGGTATTGGTGTTTTTTTCGCATATAGCGATAAAAAAACTCCATAACCAATGCTTTTTTGCCCTCGTAGAATTCGGTTAATTCGCTTCGAGTTGTTAAAAAATGTTCAGAATCACAAGTTTTAACTTTTATGTCTAGTGATTTTCCAAATTTTTTAAGCTGTTCGTCTAATCGAAATTCATCTGGTAGTTGGTATGTGAAAGAAGTTGCATGGAGCAATTCCAGTACTTTCTTGATATTTTTTGTTAAGCTATGCGTGTTTTTGGGGTCATCAATGGTGTAGTAGATAACGGTATGTCCATTTTCCTCTAGCTTTCTTGCAAATTGACGCATGGCAGCAAAAAAGGCAACAACTTTTTGCACATGATGACGGACATAATCTGTCTCTTGCCGAATTTCAAACATGACATAACACACCTGATTATTGGGTTCCATAAACCAGCTGTGTTCTTCGTTGAGTTGATCGCCAAGTATGAGTCGTACTTCCATTAGAAAAGTGTTGTTTGTAGCCAGGTTTTTTGGTAGCTATTGTTGGGGTCGTAGCGTTCTGCTTGCCACGAAATATGAAATTTTCTGTCTCTTGGGTCATTGCCCACACCTGCATTATACATCCAGTTTCCATAATTACTATGCACATCATAATCAATGAGCATCGCTTCAAAATATGCCGCACCAATACGCCAGTCCAAATGCCATTCTTTGCTGAAGAAACTCGCCACATTTTGACGTCCGCGATTACTCATAAATCCAGTGCAAGCCAATTCTCGCATATTCGCATTGACAAAAGGTTCGGGCGTGTTTCCCTCAATCCATTTTTGTACGAGCCTGCTGTTCGTTTTCCACTCGTACGACTTATCTAAAATCCCTCCTATTTTAAAAATTTTATCTCCGTGTTTTAAGGAAATATATTTAAAATAATCACGCCAAATCAGTTCAAATATTAGCCAATAAGTGGAGTCGTTTTTTGTTACTGTTTTCTCGTATTTTTTTACTTCAGCATAAATTGACCTTGGCGATATAGACCCAAACGCCATCCAAAGAGATAGTTTGGAGCTGTATTTTTTTCCCAACAAACCGTTACGTGTTTTTTTATAAAAAGACAACTGCTTGGTGTCCCAAAAATATTCTTGGATGCGTGCCCACGCCTCCGTTTCACCTCCTGAAAATGGAATGGCAGTTCTTGCGTCTCTGGTGGGATTTTGATAGCCTAATTTTTCTAGGCTTGGCAACTCGGGAGTTTGCTGTATTAAGTTTTCAGTTGGCATGGGATCAGGAATCCCTATCGGAGGTCTAACGTGACTTTGCTTTTCACATTTTTTTCTAAAGACGGTAAACACTTCTGGGATATTGGAAACTTCCATAGGAATATCGTCAGGATGAAATAAAAACTGATCGTAATTCCAGTGCGTTTTGATGTTCTTGGGGATTTGTGCTGTATGATCAATTTCTTCTTGAGTCCATTCCCGCTGCCCATACAGGTCAGTGACCTGATATTGTTCTTGTAGCTCTTGTAAAGTTTTTTTCAAATTTCCAACAGTAACCCACAATGTAATGTTAAGCTTATTCAAATCTTTTTGCAGTTGGGCTAATGCTTGTAGCAGGAATTGTGCTCTAAAAGCTTCCATTTTTTTGAAACCCCATGGCGTTTCCTTTAACCATATTTCTGGAATATGATAGAATCCAATTACACGATTATGTTTCGAGGTTGCTTGTGTAAGTGCTTGTTGATCTCGGACACGTAAATCGTTCCGGAACCAAACTATTGCTGTTGTTTTTGCCTTCTGCATCTTTCGCTACAATATTTTACGTGTTCCCAATTTTTACTCCATTTTTTACGCCACGTAAAAGGAAGGTTACACACCACGCAAATTTTTTGTGGCAAGTGTTCCTTTTTTACGCCCTTCATGTTGCCAACCCAGCTTTATAGGTTTGTAAACAGCGTTCTCTCGCCATTTTGTGATCCACCATCTGTTTTGGATACGTTAGGGACTGATATTCGGGCACCCATTTTTGAATGTATTTGTGGTCTTTATCAAATTTCTTCACTTGCTCGGTAGGGTTGAAAACCCGGAAATAAGGAGCTGCATCTACCCCGCTACCCGCGACCCATTGCCAATTTCCCACATTGCTTGACTGTTCATAGTCGAGAAGTTTTTCGGCAAAATAGGCTTCGCCCCAGCGCCAATCAATAAGTAAATGTTTACATAAAAAACTACCTACAAGCATACGTACGCGATTGTGCATAAACCCCGTTTGGTTAAGCTCACGCATTCCCGCATCTACAAGCGGATAGCCTGTTTTTCCCTCGCACCATTTTTTAAAATCTGCTTCGTTATTTCGCCAATCAATGCGGTCGTACTGCGGCTTAAAACTCGATTTTGTTGTATGCGGATAATGCCATAAAATCTGCATAAAGAATTCCCGCCATACCAATTCTTTTAAAAAAGTGGGTTGTGTACTTTTACGTGCTTTTGCAATAATATCCCTAATAGATACCGCCCCAAAACGCAAATAAACTCCCAATTTACTTGTGCTATCCATAGAGGGAAAGTTTCGCGTTTCGTCATAAGCATCCATCATGCTTTTAGATTCGCTAGCAGTTGGAATGTCGTGTTGTCCTTTAGAAAACCCAAGCGCTTCTAAAGATGGAATCTTCTCGAAGTCATGCTTATAAAGATTATGAAGTAAGGTTTCAGAAGGAAAATTTGGTACGCCCATTTCCTCCATTTGCGCAAGCCATATTCGAGAATATGGTGTATAAACCCTATATGGAGTACCATCTTTTTTGAGTACTTCGTGGGGTGCAAAAAGAACTTGGTCTTTAAATGTCTTAAACGTTACTCCTATTGCTGCCAGTTTGCGTTTTATTTCGGCGTCTCGTTCTCTAGCATATGGCTCATAATCTTCGTTGGTGTAAACAGCAGTAATGTTATGCGTTTTACACCACGCTAAAATACAATCTGATGGATTTCCCTTTTTGACAAGTATTCCGCTTCCTTTTTCACGAAAAATGTTGTCTAACTTCGAAATATGTTTGTGTATAAAACTTACACGCGCATCGTTTTTAGGGAGCTTGTCGATTATATTTTGATCAAATACAAATGCGGGTAGAACATCATTTGCATCTGAAAGCGCATGAAAAAAACCAGCGTTATCGGTTTCTCGTAGGTCGCGACGAAACCAGAATAATATCATCCATTTACATTTAAAGATGACATACCGCCGTCCAAACCTATTACTTGCCCTGTCATCCAGCTGCTTTTATCTGATAATAAAAAGGCTGCTAATTGTGCCACGTCTTGTGTGGTTCCAATGCGTTTTAGCGGATGTCTTAGTGCTGCTTTTTCCTTTTTCGCATCGTTGTTTAGAAAACGATTTGCTAAAGGGGTGTCTGTTATGGAGGGCGCAATTACATTTACTCGAACTTTGGGTGCCCATTCTGCTGCCAAGGAACGCCCAAGACCTTCTAAAGCTCCTTTGGAAGCGGCTACACTTGCGTGAAAAGGCATACCTGTTTGTACAGCGACAGTACTAAAAAGTACCACACTTGCTTGCTCACTTGCGGCAAACCTTGGTTGTAGTTGCTGTAATGTTTTTACTGCTCCCATTACATTGATGGAAAAGTCATCCGTAAATGCCTCTGGCTTTAATCCCTTAAAGGGACGTAAATTGATACTACCAGGGCAGTATGCAAATCCGTCTATTACGGCAGGAAGTTGATCTAAAGGTAAGTTGTCTTGAAGCACGTCAAAAGGGATGTGTGTCACGTTTTTTCCGGCCAAGCCTTCATTTGTTCTAGATGCGACAAAAATGGACGCGTCAGTAGGCAGTTGGTCTATAATTTGGCCGCCAATGCCATAGCTTCCACCAATTAATAAAAATGTTTTGCTCATAATGTTGAATTAAAAATTTCGTTAAGTGCTTTTTCTCTGTAATCAAAAATCTGCTTGACCTTTGCGCGCACAAACAGCACATGTGCCAACCAACCCAATGGACCAAGGGGTAATTTGTAATCTACGATATCTTCCATCACAACACCGTTTTCCGTTTTTTTAATAAAATGCTTGTGATGCCAAAAAGTATATGGACCAAATCGTTGTTCATCAACAAAATACGCACCTTCTTCCACATGTGTTATTTCGGTTACCCATCTAAAAGGAATTCCCAAAAGTGGTGTAAGACGATATTGGATAATTTGACCCGGAAACATCTTGCGTTCTGCGCCAGAAATAATGTCAAATCCCATATAATCTGGGGTAATACGTTTTAAGTTTTTGGGGTCAGAAAGAAACGTCCACGCTTGGGTCATGGTGGTGGACAATTCTTGTCTGGAAGTGTACTGGTACATAGCGTTCTTTTACGCAAATATACCTTTTTTGTTTAATCTTGTATTATAAAAGTTAAACAAAAATTAGTCTTTAAACTTATGTTTTAGCGCTTTTTCGGTTTGGATAAGTGCAACAAAAGGCAATAGGGTGACGATGATTATTGCCAGCCATACATGCCAATTTTCATAGGATATTAAGATAAATGGTGCGCAGGATAACAAACTGTAATATCCCACCTGCTTCATGTGTTTAGCTGATTCAACTTGCGCATAATCCCAATGCTTTTGACTTTTTTTGGAAAGACTCGTTCTGTAGCCATAAAAATCATTTATTTTTTTTGGCGGAAATCGTTGCATTAACCAAGCAGTAATGACATAAATAACACCGCAAAGCAAGCAAACAATAATAGCGGGATTAAAGTCCATTTTGCGAAGGTACAAAAACCTTAAATAATGCAACAGCAAGTGCCATTCCAGCAAATGGAGCAGTAAGGTAAATCCACATGGGTTCCCAATGATTTCCAATAAGTGCAGGGCCTAACGATCTCACAGGATTCATGGAAGCATTGGTTAAGGGTCCAGCGAACATGGCTTCAAGTAAAATAACGCTTCCCACAGCAACTCCAGCAACAGGGCCAATTTCTTTACTTCCAGTACTGATGTGTAAAATCACAAGCATTAAGAAAAAGGACAATAAAAACTCCAGCCAAAAGGCACTCACATATGGGATAGAGGGGATAGTAGCGCCTATTATTTCACTCTCAGGAAGTAGCGCTTTTACAGTAATACTTGCTGCAATCGCACCCAACGCCTGGGTGACGATATAACCAGGTACTTTTTTCCAAGAAAATCGATGAGCAAGCGCAAAGGAAATGGTAACGGCAGGGTTAAAATGCGCTCCAGACTGCTCGCCAAAAGCATAAATCATAACCATAACGATAAGCCCCCAAGTGATGGCAACGCCCTCGTGAGCAACAGCTCCTG
>CBFHOG010000005.1:0-106635 GCA_965657545.1 Flavobacteriaceae bacterium
ATAAATAACGAATCGTTCATTATTATCATCCTTTGCCATCCCTATGTCATCCCTATGTCATTCTATGTCATCCTGAATTTATTTCAGGATCATTTCAGATTCAATTCAGGATCATTTCAGTCATTCGCTAAACGATGATTACCCGCTTATTTTACTTGAGCTCTTTTGCGCTTTGGTGTACTTTTTCACCCAAGGATTCCTTGTAAGCAATCATGGCTTCTCTAAGTGCCGGGTTTTTTACGCCAAGAATTTGACACGCAAGCAGTGCAGCATTTTTAGCGCCGTTTAGTGCAACTGTAGCTACAGGAACTCCGCCAGGCATTTGTAAAATAGAAAGCACAGAGTCCCAACCGTCAATGGAATTGGAGGATTTAACGGGAACACCAATCACTGGAAGCGGACTTGCAGAAGCCACCATTCCTGGCAAGTGCGCTGCGCCGCCAGCGCCTGCAATGATAACATCAATATCTTCTTTATGTGCTGTAGTGGCAAATTGCATCATTTTTTCTGGTGTTCGATGCGCAGAAACAATATCAACAAACGTGTCTATTTCAAATAATGCCAAGGTGTCGATGGCTTCTTGCATGACGGGAAGATCGCTTTTGCTTCCCATAATAACAGCTACTTTCATATCATTTCGCTTTTAGTTGAAGAACCGTTTTTAGTTCTTTTATTTGTTTAAAAATATCATTTAAATCATCACCTGTTAGGGTAATATGCCCCATCTTACGTTGTGGCTTTGTTGTTTTTTTACCATAGATGTGCAGTCCGGCTAGAGGTGTATTTAATACCTTTTCAATACCCTCATATGTAAATGCTCCAGTAACATCTGCAGGGCCTACGACATTGGCCATAATGGCAGGGCGATAAAAATCAGTTTTACCGAGGGGTGCGTCTAAAATTGCGCGGAGGTGTTGTTCAAATTGTGAGGTTATACAACCTTCAATACTTAGGTGACCGCTGTTGTGAGGGCGCGGAGCTACCTCGTTAATCCAGAGGGTATTGTTTTCGTCAACAAAAAACTCCACCGCCAAAAGACCAACATGCTCCCAGGCAGCTACCAAATTTTTAGCAATATTTTGTGCTTTTTCGGCAATTGATGGGTCTAGTTCTGTTGGATAATACACAAATTCCACCTGATTTGCAGTAGGGTGAAACGCCATACCAACAGGCGGGTAAAGTGCCACTTCTCCAGAAGCGCTACGCGCCACAATAACCGAGATTTCTTTTGCAATGGGCACGAGATCCTCCACGATGCACTCGCTGTCTGGCAGCGCATCTATGGCAGTTATATCATCACATTTTTTTACGCCAAAACCGTCGTAGCCAAAACGTGCAGCTTTCCAAATACAAGGAAATGAAATCTTTCCATTTGCAGCCGATTCTTGTAGTTCGGCTTTGTTTGCAAAGGCAGCATAGGACGCCGTGGGAAGATTTTGCGTAATATAAAATTCTTTTTGTGTGCGTTTGTTTTGAATCACATCTAAGGTTGCAGGTTTGGGATACACCTGGACTCCACTTTTTTCTAATGCATATAGTGCATCTATATTAACATGCTCGATTTCGATTGTCAACACATCTACATCTTTGCCAAAATGCAATACGGTGTCGTAGTCCATCAAGTCTCCTTGAACAAAATGATGGCAACTATTCCGAGCAGATGCCTCAGGGTTTGGATCGAGAATATGTGTGCGAATATCCCATCGGCGCGTAACATCGAGAAGCATTTTGCCGAGTTGGCCGCCACCCAAAATACCGAGGGTGAAATCTGAAGAAATAACGTGTTTCATAACCCCCACAAAGGTAAGGATATTCTACAATGTGTTCACACAGTAGGCGTACTGCTTAAAATAGGATATCTTTGCCATTTAAAATTACGCATGAAGAATATCATTTTGTTTGGAAAACCCGGTGCAGGAAAAGGAACGCAAGCCGCGTTTTTAAAAGACACGTTTAACCTTTTTCATATTTCTACGGGAGATGTGTTTCGGTACAACATCAAAAACGAAACTTCTTTGGGAGTTTTAGCAAAAGGATATATGGATAAGGGCGAATTGGTTCCTGACGAAGTTACCATTCAAATGCTTGAAGATGAGGTGTTAAAACATCCTAAAGTTGCTGGATTTATCTTTGATGGATTTCCACGCACTACTTCACAAGCGGAGGCTTTAGATGCCTTTTTAACAAAAAACAATATGGCAATAGCTGCCACATTAGCACTCGAAGTTAGCGAAGATATTTTGGTGGCTCGTCTGTTAGAAAGAGGAAAAGACAGCGGACGTGTTGATGACCAGGACGAAGAAAAAATTAGAAATCGCTTTGCGGAATACAACAATAAAACCGCACCACTTATTGACTATTACACCGCACAAGGTAAATTTCATACCATAAATGGCGAAGGCTCTATTGCGTCTATTGCCAAGCAACTTACCACCATTGTAGAACAACTGTAATGACGGAAGGGAATTTTGTAGATTATGTAAAAATCCACGTTACTTCTGGTAATGGGGGGAAGGGATCTACACATTTTCACCGTGAAAAATACATCACAAAAGGCGGCCCAGACGGAGGTGATGGTGGTCGTGGCGGACACGTAATTCTTCGGGGAGACAAAAACTTATGGACGCTTGTAACCTTTAAGTTTAAGCGTCATTTTAAAGCAGAACACGGCTTTCACGGTAGTAAAAGTAGAAGTACGGGCGCAGATGGTGAGGACCTTATTATTCCTGTCCCTTTGGGAACGGTCGTATTAGATTCCAATACGGGTGAACGCATTGCAGAGATCACATCCGAAGAAGATGTTATTGTAGCGCCAGGTGGTATGGGCGGTCGAGGAAATTGGCATTTTAAGAGCCCTACAAATCAAGCGCCACGCTATGCTCAACCAGGAAAAGAGGGTATTGAACGTGACATTATATTAGAGTTAAAAGTATTGGCAGATGTGGGGTTGGTTGGATTTCCCAACGCTGGAAAATCTACCTTATTGGCTGCGTTAACGTCAGCAAAACCCAAAATTGCAGATTATCCGTTTACCACACTAAAGCCAAATTTGGGCATTGTTCAACACCGTGATTTCACATCTTTTGTAATGGCGGATGTTCCTGGTATTATTGAAGGAGCCGCAGAAGGGAAGGGGTTAGGGCATTATTTTTTGCGTCATATTGAGCGCAATAGTGTGCTGCTTTATGTTATTCCTGCGGATACGAATGATATTAAAGAAGAATTTACTATTTTAAACAATGAACTAACACGGTATAATCCTGAGTTGTTGGACAAAAATTTTATCATAGGTATATCAAAAGCTGATTTGTTAGACGAGGAACTATATAACGCTATTGAATCAGAGTGTAAAGCGGCTTTTAAAGACGCTCCCTTTGTTATGTTTTCATCTGTTTCGCAACACGGCATTGCTACATTAAAAGACAGTTTATGGCATTTGCTCAACGCATAATTTTCCTATTTTTTTGCGTGACATCTTCTTTTGGACAACGCATTCCACTATCTCTTTTTGAGCCTATCGAGATTACTGCAGCACAAGAAATGCGCATACAGGAACTAGACACCATAAATGAAAAAACAACAGAACAGCAGGAAGAATTAGCCATGCTTTATGCTTCCACAAAAGATTACGAAAACGCTTTTGAGTTATTGGCTGCGATCTGCGATACACACCCTGATAATTTTGACTATCAATTTTTATATGGTGGTGTCTCTGGAATATTGGCATCTGAACTACCACGGGTTAAATCGTTGCCATATGTCAGTGCAATGAAAACGGCATTTGAGACTGCAGGTACTTTAAAACCTGAGGCACTTGATGTTCAAATCGTTCTATTAGAATTATACACTGAACTTCCTTTTATTTTGGGTGGCAGCAATAAAAAGGCGTTAAATAAACTTGAAGTAGTAAAATCATTGTCTGTTATTGAGGGCTTTTTGGCTGAAGGCTATTATTTTCGTTCTACCAAAAAGAATAAAGAGGCCTTGGTTGCTTTTTTAAATGCAATTAATGAGTTTCAGGGCTGTAATTTCCCTTTTGGTTTACTACTGGACTCCTATTATAAATTGGGTGTTTTGGCGTTTTATTTACAAAAAGATATGACCAAAGCAGCCTGTCTGTTTTCAGCATTTATTGAAAAGCACGATGGAGGAGCTGCTTATCCAAAATCTTTTGCTCAGCATTATTTAAATAAAATTTCAGATCCAGAAAATATCGATACAGAAATGGAGTCCATATTGATGGAATACGATAAGCTTAGTGGGTGGATTCAGAATAACTTTAAGTAGTGAGTATGATTCTAGTTTATACTCCTGTCGTAAAACCTCGAATCCGATATATCTTCAAACATTTTTTTGGGAGTAGAATGGGAGAGGAGCTCTCTTTTACATCTGATTTAAGTGTTTTTATTGCGCATAGTGGCCCAAAGATGTCTTATGGCTATGCGCCTCTAGGGAACGAGTTTTTTATTGCTGCTCACGGCTTACTTGCCGAGCAAGGCATTCAGACTACTGACTTGCAGTTTTTTGATTGGGAAGGGCTTCCGGCCTTTTTTGCTACACAAGATAAAAGCGCTTTGCCTTTTGATTTTTTTGCTGCTGCATTTTACCTGATGTCTCGTTATGAAGAATACCAGCCTTTTGTTGCAGATGCATTGGGCAGATTTGGTTCATCACAATCGTTGGCAAGCAAACATAACTTTTTGCATCTACCACTTGTGGATTTATGGTTTGAGCGTTTTGTGTCTATTTGGGATGATTTTTTTGATAATAACCACACGCAAGACACCGTTTCCAGTCTATCACTGATTGTGGACGTACCGCAATTATTTGCCTATAAGCACAAATCGATTTTTCGTTCTATTGCGGAAGGGATGCTAGACTTTTTTAAATTCCGTTTTGCATCGGTTTTTGATAGAATTTTAGTGCTTCTAGGAGTTCGGGAAGACCCACTTTCTAACATACACCATTGGATTGAAGTGCTTTTACAAAAGACAAATGCCATCCATTTTTTTGTCCTATTTACCAAGTTGGGTGTCCACGACAGAAGCTTGGGTGTTTTTAATACAAAACACCAACAAGGGATAAAAAGTATTTCAGACTACGCACCAACGGCACCCTTAGCGTCATTTGAGTCTTCTCTTAACGAGAACTCCTTAGGTGCCGATATATCGCGTTTTACAAACTTAATACACCGTCCAATTACATCCATCCGGCAACATAAGTTGGTATTGCAATTCCCACACACATATCGCTTGTTTTCATCACTTGGAATTAAAAAGGATTATTCTATGCAATATGCAGATGCGCCTGGATTTAGAGCAAGTACAGCTTTTCCATTTCGTTTTTATGATTTGGGTGATGAGCAACAAACACCGCTGACGATTCACCCTGTTTGCCTAAGTGAAGCACATATTCGAAATCAGCGTTTTTCTAGAAAGATGCGTCAGCTCTTTTTATCATACCAAGAGCGTTTAGATAAAATCCATGCCCCTTTTTTGGTAGCACTTACAAACGAAAGTTTTAATTCCCGTGCAAAGAATGCCACTTTTTTATCGACACTAACCAAAATGTTATCACATGAATAAGCAGCAAATTAAAGCCCTTTATTTCGACTTGGATCACACACTATGGGATTTTGAAGCAAATTCAGCTTTGGCATTTGAATCGTTGTTTAAGGAGTATGCTATCGACCTTGATTTAAACGAATTCTTAGCTGTTTATATTCCAAACAACAATGTGTATTGGAAATTGTACAGAGAGGGAAAAATAGATAAAGAAACCTTGCGATTTGAACGCCTTAAAACAGTTTTTGACAGACTAAATTATGCAGCATCGAATACCCTAATAGACGATATGTCTGATGCCTATATCCAAACATTACCAGAGTACAATATGCTTTTTGATGGTGCTATTGAAATATTAACAGCTCTAAAACAACACTATGCTTTGCATGTGATTACCAATGGCTTTCAGGATGTGCAGTATTTTAAAATGCGAAATTCAGGATTGTTGCCGTTTTTTGATACGGTGACGGATTCATCTTCTGTGGGAGTGAAAAAACCAGACCCCAAAATATTTGAGCATGCGCTAAAGGTTGGTAGCGTTTTCCCTCATGAATCTATAATGATAGGTGATAATTTGGAAGCTGATATTGAGGGTGCGCTAGCAACAGGCATGCATGCGGTACATTTTATGCCATTGGAAAAAAAGCATCCAACGCATTATATCGAAATCGAAAAACTACACGAATTGAAGTTTTTACTTTAATTGTTTTGCCTGTGGTATTCGTATAATACCAGCGCAGTTGCCACAGATACGTTATACGAATCTAGGGTCTGATTAATGGGTATTTTAATTTGCTCGTCGCAGAGGTTGAGGATTCCTTTACTAATCCCTTTATTTTCATTTCCCATAACAATACCAACCGATTTTTTAAGGTTTGTATCGCTGATAAAGTGTGCTGCCTTTTCGGTACAACCCATGAGGGTAATGTCGTGTGATTGTAGCATATACATAGCATCTTTGAGGTGACTTACCCGAACGATAGGGATGTGAAATGCACCGCCCGCAGAGGCTTGAATGGCGATGTTGTTTAGCGGAGCAGATCCCGTTTGCCCAATGATAATACCACTTGCTCCTAAACCAACAGCCGAACGAATGATGGCGCCAAAATTCCGCACATCGGTGACCCCATCCAAAAGCAAAAAGAGTTGTTGTTGACTGGTGTCAATGATATCCTCAAGCGTGGCAAATTGAATTTCTCCGATGAGTGCCACAAAGCCTTGGTGGTTTTCTTTGGTGTGTTTGTAGAGTTTTTGAGGAGGAACAAAGGAAAAAGAGATACCTGAACGCATCACTTCGTCTTTTAATTTTTTAAAAACAGGGTTTGTTGTCTCATTATCAATTAAGACTTTTTGAACACGCGAGGGATCCTGTATGGCCTCACGGACGGCATTGATGCCGAAAGCGATTGTATTATTCATTGGGTGTTAAAAGTAACTAAAAATCGCACTAAAAATTAAAATATAATTGTTTTGACACTATATGTTTTTTCAGAATTTCCAGCTAAAATGAAATATATACCACTGTTAATCCCAGTAGTGTTTAATTTGAAAGTAGAAAGATTATTTATTTTTTCATGCATTAGAATACGACCATTTATGTCAAAAACCTTGTAATATTCTAAAGGTGTATTAGAAATACTTTTTACAATTAATTCTTTTTTGGATGTACTATTAAGTACAATCAATTCATCTTTTGAGATATTTTTAATCTGATTGCCACTAAGTGTTAAAGGAGTATTTTCAGATAATATTATTGAAAACTTCTGCTCGTTATTATACAATGTGCCTAGATGTGAAATTTCTACGTTAAAAACACCACTTGCATTTTCAATTTCTATTATTTCAATATTATCAACTGAGTTAACCCCTTTAGTAGCCCATCCGTCACTGGAATATACGCCACCATCATAAAACTTCCACGGGTAATATGAGTTTCCATTTTGGGTTATTTTTACATTTAGGTCATTTACCAAAACAGGCTGATTGTAATCAGGACCTGTTTGTTGATTGCCTGCAGGGTCAGTCCAACAAATCGTGACTTTAAGAGTAGACCCATTTCCTGAAACGTCAAAATCAATAATACCGTTATTGGGAAGAGTTGTTTCATAAATGTTACTTCCATTTGTGATATATTCCGCAGCAGTTTTAATGTCGATATACCCCCACCCAGAATCGGGATCTGGCCCCGGCTCTTCAATGTCATAAGCAGTATGACAAACAAGACCTTTTAGTGTTGCCGATCGCATATATTTTTGGTTTAAGTTGTAGTAGTGCTCCTGTAACAACAAAATTGATCCAGCAACAGAAGGTGAAGCCATAGAGGTCCCGGTGTAATTACCATAATCATCATATGAAAGTGAAGTGGTAAAAATAGGTGAAATTAATCCGCTTCCATTTCCAGTAATGTCGGGCTTTATTCTTAAGTCATTAGTTGGGCCTTGGCTAGAACTTGGATTTATATTCAGTAGGTAAAATGTTGGTGTAATATAGCTAATGTCGTTACCATTAGCGACTACCAAATTGTTTTTTGCGTTTTTTTCACCGAGGAGTTTGTCATAATCGGAGGCCATTCCACCAGAGTATGTCTGCTGACCATTATTCCCTGCCGAGGTAACATGTAAATAATTCGGATACAGATAGAGTATTTCATCAAGATATGCGCAAGTATCGTCATATGTTCCGAAATAATCTGCTGAAACTGCTAAGTCTCCATTATCTTCAAACCCTGCTGGCCCATAGGAGTGGTTGGATAGTAGCAATCCGTCTTCAACTTCGGAAAGTTCTTCTGTCCGAACATTATTCCAATCATACGTGATTACCTTGGCTTTTGGAGCCATCCCTTTAGCTTCAGCATATGTGCCGTTTGCAATGATGGTTCCGGCGACATGGGTGGCGTGGTCATCTGGGTCTTTTCCTTCTTCACCAATGATGATTCTGGAAACATTATTTTCTTTGAATTCCTGATGTCCTTCAAAAGCAACACCAGCATCCCACACACCAACAGCTAGATTTTCTCCCTCAAGATTAAGACCAAGTGAACCCCCAGGTTGAACACTATTTGTTCGATTGGTTTCTGCAGCTTTTAGGTTGTGTGTTTGGTAGTAGATGGGGCCGAAGTTTTTATCTATCCGCATTAATGTAACCTTAGCATTTGCAATGTTAGGTGCCTTCATGTCTAACAGTTTGACACTATCTATAGCATCATTATTTTTAAGTTCGGCTTCTAATATTTTTGTCTTAAGAGCACGACGCATAACTATTAAATCACTATTTTGTTGTGCTAAAGACAAGGAGAAAGAGGTGTTTGCAACAAATAACAATATACACAGTCTCTTTAATTTCATTTTTACACAAGAAAAATTATTTCGTATGCGATTCATTTTTATTTCTTTTTTATCAATTTCATTTTACGTTCAGGCTCAAGTTGTTGAAATCCCTGTGGAGTATTTCGTTAATAATCAAATAGGTACGAAACAAAAAGCAAGTTATACCGGCAGTCCATACCTATTTGAAAGCTACAAGCCAGCAACAGTAATGTATAAAGATAAGAAGTATGACGTTAATATTAGACTAAATGTTTTTAAACAGCAATTTGAAATTCTTCAAGACGGTAAAATAAGGGTACTTAATTCATATTCAAATATGAAAGTTATATTGGAAGATTATGCATTTATATGTAAAACTATAAATAACAAAACTATTCCTGTTATTACGTTAGTTAATGGTGTAACTTCTTTATATAAGTTTTTCACCTCTAATTATACTCCTTCAAAGCCTTCCACTTCTGGCTATGATAAGCCGCGTTTAGCAAATTATAGTCTTGAAACTCAATATGCATTGGAATTTACCGAAGATGAATTAATATCATTTAAATTAAACAAGAAAAATGTTCAGCGTATATTTTCAAATAATACAGCTGCCTTTGCTTATATAAAAAAAAACAAGCTCAGATTCCGTAAAGAATCTGAGCTTGTTGGTTTGTTACAGGAATTGAATTTAAATTAATCCCCTTTTCCGGTATAAGTGATTATGGCACCTGCACCACCACCACTAAATACACCATCTGTTAGATTCACTGTAAACTGATCATCACACGCTGAATATGTTCCTGTACCTCCTACATAATATGCTGGGTCACCAGGTATTGGATTCACAGTAACTGTGAAATCATTATTCAAAGTTATTGTTCCAGGATATACAAATAAACCTGAATAGCTAGCAGCGCCAGTTGCCCAGGCAACAAAATCTGTACCCCACAAAGAAGATACATAATAAGTATTTGGTCCTGCTTCAACAAATTCTATATCATATCCAGGAAATTCATAACCTCCAAATGCAGTTCCAGTAACGGTATAAGTTTTGCTTATTTCAGTAGGGCAATCGTTGTCCTGAATAGTCAATTTTACAGATCTCAGTTCGTCATTACCATAAACACCTACATTATCTCCTGTTAAGGCGATAGTCAAAGTAATGTTGCCATCATTATCTAAGTTATCAACAGGAACAACAGTTATACTTGTTTCGTATGTGTTAGGTTCAAAATAAATTTCTCCATTACTAGGCGATACGGTATACCTTGAATTATCACTTGATTCTACTGTAAAATTTGCAGTATAACCATCAGTGTTGATCATTGTGCCTAATTGAAATTTAACGGAAGTTCCAGTTGAGGAATCTTCAGCAATAGAAATAGCACTTGAAGTTTGTAACTGCACGTGACCTCCTTCAAGGGGCTGTAGAACTGATATTTCTTCTTCACAGCTTACCATTAATATAGCTGCGAAAATCATCATTGTTAATTTTAAATACGTTTTCATCATTATTTGTATTAAATATTAATATCCTGGATTTTGTTGTTCGCGTAAACCTGGGTTTCCATTAAACTCCACTAAGGGGATAGGTAGCGTAAATCTATAGTCATCAGCATTCATAGAACAGTTTGCAGCTCCAGCTATTTCACAATCCATAGCATCCTTAACAGCATTTCTGTTCCCCAAAACTCCAAGTCGTTTTAAGTCTTTATATCGATGACCTTCAAAAGCCAATTCTACTCTTCTCTCATCTAGTATGACTCCAAAAGCTTCTGTTTTTGTTGCAAATATTGGAGCTGTTGTGTCAGTTCCAAATCGTGCATCACGTAGGGTTTTGATTGTTTGAGCAGCAGCATCTAAGTTATCTAGACCTGCTTGTGCCTCAGCAACAATAAGTAGCATTTCAGAAGCTCTGAATATTTTGAGATCATTCATAAGCTTTTGTCCTTCAGATCCTAAATATTTACCTACATACAATATGTCAGAATTTTTATAATCTGCAGAGTTGGTATAATCCGGATCAACAGTTGAGTTTGGATGCACAATGATATCGTGACGAACATCATTTTCATCTAGAACATTAAACAATGATCTACTCACCTCAAAATAAGGATCCTCATCGGCACCTTTAAAACAAAAACGAGCACCAGCCCATCCACCTGCAGTTACAGATCCCATACTTCCTTGTCTGTCATACAAATCTCCAATTGTGCGTTCAAGTTTAAAAATAACCTCTGCATTTGAATCATCTGCAAACACATCTGGATATTCAGCAACAGTAGCTAGATCATATTTTGTAACTAGTGTGCTCGCAGTACTCAACGCTGTTGCATAGTCTTGTCTGTAAGCAGCAACGCGTGCTTTAAGCGCCATTACAGCATCTTTTGTAAAGAATGTAACATCTGTAGTGGAATCAGAAATTAATTCCATTGCCTTATTAATATCACTATTAATGAGCGCAAATGTTTCTCCATTAGTATTACGAAGCAGTTGTTCACTTAGGCTTGGAACGTAGTCAATGGCAATTACACCCAGTGCATTATCATCAGACATGTCTGTTGAGAAGTACGATACTAATTCCGTGTAAGCATATGCTCTAATAGCATGTGCTTGACCTATCAAATCATTCACTTTTGCTTGGTCGATGTTTTCACCTACTATTGTTGAAGTAGCTTCAATCATTCTGGAAGCAAAATTCACAATATCGTAGTTACGAGTCCAAAAGTTACTTGACGCTGTACTTCCTGGCGTTAGCACATAGTTTAGTTGCGCTAATCCTTGACCTCCGCTTGAAGCGCCAACGGCTACTTCATCGGTATAAACTGCACTAAGCGCAATTTCTGGCGTACTGTCAAGGTTGTTATATAACCAGTAAATACCTGCTTGAATGTCTGCTTCCGTTTGAAATGCAGCGCTAGCATCTAATCGACCAGGCTGATCAATTTCAATGGCATCTTTACACCCTACAAAGAGTGTCAGTGCTGATGCTGTAATCAAAAATAAATTCTTGTAATTTTTCATGATCAATTATTTAAAATTTTAAGTTTAGTCCTAGTGTGAAAGTTTTTGGACTAGGGTAGTCAAGTCCATCTTCATTTCTTGAGAATGGGTCATACCCCCTCCATTCGGTAAGTACAAATAAGTTTTCACCGTTCACATATACAGAGACGTCATCGAAGCCAATATTTTTAATCGTTTCTTTAGGTAATGAATATGTGAGATTCACAAAACGCAATCCTAAAAAGTCACCGTTTTTATAAAAGCGATTCGAACTAAACGAATTTACATTTGTTGCATCGAATGAAGGCATATCAGTAATGCGATTTTCTGGCGTCCATGCACGAAGAACATCACGGCTAAAGTTAAATGCCCCGATGTTTGAATAATCAACAACATTAGCATAATCTCCATCAAAACGAGTAATACCACCAGAGTAGTTTAACATGGCTTGAAAATTAAATCCTCTGTAACTTGAATTAATAGTGAATCCACCCTGAAAGTCAGGTGTATTTGAGTTTCCAAGCCAAACACGGTCTGTGTCGGCGTCAGGAGATTCTGTTAGTGCCCCATCTTTTGTGTAAAATAATAGATTACCATTTGCAGGATTCACACCAGCATATCGGATGGTGTAGTTTTCATAGATTTGTCCACCATTTCTTCCAATACCAATAATAAATCCTGTATCAGAGGGTAAATCTTGAAGCTCATTTTTGTTGTAGTTTCCTACTAAACGAAAACTCAATGCGAAGTCACCATTATTTTTAGGTTTAATGAAATCGTAATTTAACGTCACATCAACTCCTTTATTGTAAAGCGTACCCACATTGGCATCAAAGCTGGTAATTGCATTAATTGCAGAAACTGGCTTATCTTGAAAAAGATCGCTTGTTTTCTTGTGGTAATAGTCTATTTCACCAGAGAGGCCCCATTTATTGATGGCAAACTCTAAACCAATATCAGATTGCGTAATGGTTTCCCACCTTAATGTGGTATTGGCCAATTGTGAAATTTGGATAGATGGTAGTCCTTTATACCCAGTTGATGTAGCGTAAAAGTTCTTTGTTAAATCGGGTGAGGTGAAATAAGAACCTCCGTTAATTCTTTGGTTACCAGCAGTACCATAAGAGGCACGTAATTTAAGGTAATCAAATATAGAGTCAGACATAAAATCTTCTTTATCTATATTCCATCTGGCAGCAACAGAACCAAATGTACCCCATTTGTTCGAATCAGCAAATCGGTAAGATGCGTCTCTTCTATATACGGCAGAGAAACCATACTTGTCAGCAAAGTCGTAATCTAAAGAACCAAAGTAAGAAAACAGACCTGCGTTCAATAAGTTGGCACTTGCAGTATCAGCATAAACATCATTCGAAGAATTATCACCAATAAAGTATGAACCATCCCCTGGATAGAACGTTTTTAAACTACCTCCTTGTTGAATATATCCCCAGAACTTATAATGTGATTTAAAATATTCCAAGAAACCAGCAACTGTTACATTGTGTTCACCAAATTTTTGGTCATAAGTCAATGACGTTACTTGGTTAACAGAGAACACATTCGTTTGGTCTTGTTCCTGATAAGCATTTGTTCCAATCTCGTCTTCTCCTTCAAAATATGTTGATGACCATCCGTTTGGTGGTTCTGCGTAGAGCGTTTCTGTACTGGAGTAATCTAAGCCAGTTACTGATCTGAAGGTTACGTTATCGTTGATATCGTAACTTGTATCGAAATTATATACAATTTTTTGTTCATCTATTTTATTGGTAGTCTTTTGTGCAAGATCCCATAAGATAAGGGGGGTGTACGTTAATACGTTTGGTCCTGATTTACCTGGTGCTAGGTTTTGTGGATCATTATAATCATAATCGTCCAGTGTAAGGTAGGGTACAGACATCACCGTACCAAAAACTACATTTCGGTTAATCGATCCACTTCCAAGGGATCCAGGAGAATTTGAAGTGGAATAATTTAGAGTTAAGCTTGAGTTATAACTAAATTTTCCATTTTTCGATCTACCAGAGATATTATTTCTGACGTTAAATCTTTTTAAGTCAGAAGTGATGATAATCCCCTCAGTATCTTGAAAACCAATGGAAGTATATTGACTGCTGTTAGCTGAACCACTACTTAAAGCAACAGTATGGCTTTGAGTATTTCCTGCTCTGAAGAAAACATCTCGCCAATCTATTCCTTCAAAAGCGCTAATTTCACTATCATCCAAAGTAAAACCATAACCAGTTTCTTGTCTTTTTTCAAGAGTAAGGAGTTCTTTGGCATCCATCATATTATAATCGTCCTCATTAAAAAAAGATACTGCTGTATATCCGTTATAGGTTACTTTAAGTGGCTGATTGTATTCACCTCTTCTGGTGGTTATTAATATAACACCATTAGCTCCGCGGTTTCCGTAAATAGCAGTAGCACCAGCGTCTTTTAAAACTTTAATTTCTTCAATCTCCTGAGGGTTAAACGACGCAAACTGATCTTCGTTTATAGGAGTACCATCAAGTAAAATCAAAGGCTCAGTATTACCATTAATAGACCCAATACCTCTAATGTTTATGACAGAGTTTGCACCAGGCTGACCAGAGTTAGTAGTGATATCAACACCAGCTATTTGACCCTGCATTGTTTGGATAATACTTGGATTCGGTCTGTTTTCAATTGTTGACGCATTAATGGTTGAAACAGAAGCAGTTGACTTAACTTTGCTTGATTTTTTATAACCTATAACCTCAACATTGTCAAGCTCATTTGAGCTTGTTAACGATATGTTTAGGTTTGTTCCATTTACATTAACTTCAAATTTGTCATACCCTACATAACTTACTACAAGCACGTCTCCGTTTGCAGCAGCAATAGAATAGTTACCATCAAAGTCGGCAGTAGTTGCCGTTGAAGTTCCTTTTACCACAACTGTAGCTCCAGGAAGTGGCAGACCATCAGCGTCTGTAACAGTTCCTGTAACGGTTTGTTGTGCTAAAGCAACTTGAAACACCATCACAATAGACAATGTTAAAATTTGAATAAATTTAGTTTTCATAATTAAATTGATTGTTAGCAATTCCAAATATGTTAAATAATTGTTAATTAACCAAAAAATAATAACGTATTTACAGTATTATCATTTAAAAACTGTCTTTATATGGGTAATAAACTTAAATGTCATCGAATTAATACATTTTTAAAAATGTTACCCCTTGGTGTTTCTATTTCAAGAATGTACATGCCTGAAGCTATAATGGACATGTCAAAACGCAAAGAGCTAAGCGAAAACACGTCTTTAGTGATGCGCTTAATCTCACTTCCACTAAGGCTAAGCAATCGTAAGCCTCGGAAAGGTAGCTTGTTATTTACTGCTGTGACAGTAAAGTAAGATTCAGCAGGCATAGGCGCCAACAAAAAATTGTTTTTGCTGATCTCTGTTAAAGATTTCTCGTTTGTTACAACTAGGCCGGGCCCAGAAAGAATCAGCGAAAATTCCTGACTCCTATTTATTAAGGTACCCTTATGACTTATTTCAATTTTATATGCTCCACCTAAGTTTTCAGCAATTTTTATGTGTTCTAAGTTATCGGCGCTATTATCACCCAAAACAGCAACGGTTTGTTGTGCGTTTGTGGGGAGTTTCCAAGGAAAATAGGTCGTGTTGTTCTGGATTATTCTTAAGTCTAGATCGTTGACGAGTGTGTTTGTAGCATTTTCTTCCGCTTGTGGGTCGTACCAGCTGAGTGTAGCCGTCAGAGTTCCTTGATTAAGTGATTGAAAATAAAGCGTTTTTGTGTCATTTTCATTAAGTTCAAACTCCACAATAGTATTGCTTTCATCAGCATCTTTTTGGATAAGCGCAGCTGCTTTTTCCATATTTATGGCTCCATATCCTGTTTTTGTATCAGGGCCAGTGATGTCTAGATCGCCCCATTGCGAAATATCATCTGCTGTGTGACAAAGCAAGGCTTTTACGGTAGCCCCACGCATATAGCCATTGTGGGTTTGTTTGTATAGTTGTTGCAACAATGCCACAGCTGCTGCTGCGCCAGGCGAAGCAAAAGAAGTACCACTTGAAGCTACATAGTTATTTGTAGCTTCTGGATTGTTCTTATCCCAAATTGCAGCACCCAAATTTTGACCAGCAGCGCATATTTCGGGTTTTATTCTAAAATCATTGGTTGGGCCTGCACTGCTAAATCCTGTTGCGGTAAAATTTTCGCTGTTGTTATTCATAGAAAAACTTCCAACCGTAAGGACGTTTTTGGCAGTAGTTGAGCCTGTAAGTTGATCCAAACCCACAACAGCCTGACTGGAATAGGATTTATACCCATCGTTTCCTGCTGCTAAAACGTGCAGGTAATTTGGATACGCAAACGCTATTTGATCTATGATAGAACTCCATAAACTGTATCCGCCAATTTCTTCAATTTCAAGAATAAGGGCATTTTTATCGTCCAGTAAAGGAATGCCATAAGAGTGATTGGAAAGGATAAAATCTGTATTATTATTTGTTTGTAATTGTTCAAAAATCTCAAACACATCATTGTCCCAATCGTAGCTATATACTTTTGCTAATTGAGGAGCAATCCCCGATATGTCGAAGTTGTCGTTTTCTAAGATGCCTTTAGCCAATATAATGGACGCTACGGATGTTGGATGCCCGTGCCATATGTTGGCTGCTGTGGAATCTGCGATTTCTATAGGAACTTGGTATCCATTAAAATCAGCACCACCAGTAAATTCATTATGGCTAGCAAAAATATGCCCCGCATCCCAAATACCAACGTGTATGCCTTCCCCGTTTAGATTTAGCCCAAGCGTACCACCCAGTGCAAGGGCATCGGCCTTGATGGCTTTCTGCGAAGAACGTTTATTGGTGCTATAGTACAGGGGTTTTCCTGAGCTTGACACCCAATTAGGACGGATATATTTCCCGTCTTTATTTTTTTTTAGCCTTGGGTCTTTGGCAGCGATTAAGCTGTCAATTACGTGGTTTTGCTCCGACATTGCACGTTGCAAACGATCTTTAAGCGATTGCTTTTGTTGGGCTTTTTTTTCTTGTGGCGTTGGGGTAGTACTTACCCCTGTTGATGACACGCAAGACACAAAAAAAAGCAATATGCCGAAAAAGGCAAGTTTCTTTTTCATGGTTCTAAGGTAAAAAAAAACCCCGCATATGCGGGGTTTTTATGGTTTATAAACTTTAGCGAAATAAATTATTTGTTTTGATCAGCTGGTGTGATGTTTGGATTTGCATCAATTTCTGCTTGAGGAATTTTGAAAATCCATTTGTTATTGGTTGAAGGCTTTTCAATTTTAAAAGCATCTTGATATAAAATTTCTGAAGCACCAGAACCACCGTTTGTACTGTGATCAATTCCTTCGTCCCACCTTATATGATCAGTATATCCAAAGCCTTCGCCCCAAAGCTCCAATCTTCTCTGAAACTTAATTTCTTTCATTAAGTCAGCCTGAGTGCTAAAAGAAGCTGCATTAAAAGCGCTATCTCGTGCACCAGCAATAGTCTGAAGAGCAGCTTGAGCTTCAGCTATTCCGTCAGCACCTCTCATAGCATGAGCTTCGGCTTCAATTAAGTACATTTCAGCAGATCGCATGTAAATGATATCATCAGGGTCAATGCTACCAGGGTTTTTGTTTTTCAACTTGAAATGCATGTAAGGGTGGGTGTTATGACCAGAAACTAAACCATATGTGCTTTTTATGGCTGCTATTGCTGCATCAAATTCTGCCTCAGTAGTGTATAGTGGGTTAGTGTTTTTACTCCAACCTCCTTCTTGATTCGCTGCTGAAGAATTTGAATTCGGTGCATCTGGTAAAAACACATCTTTTCTAAAGTCTGTTGCTGGTATAGCGTCAACTATACGCTTATCGGCAATTTTTGGGTTATTCCTAATTTGGCTACCATTAAAAGTATTACTTGCTAAATAAAAGTACGAACGGAAGAAAGTAGTCTCAGTAGAAATTACATTGCTACCCCAAATAACTTCGGATAAACTGTTAGTATTAAATCCAGATTTCCAATCTGCTTCTCCCATTAACGGAAAACCATTTCTAGCAGCTACTGCAGCATCAGCAGCGACTTGCCAATCACCTTTTGATAATGCCCAACGTGCTTTAAGACCATAAGCCACATTAATATTTAATTGAGACTTTGTTTCTGGTCCTCCGGATGGTCTAGGTAATCCTTTTTTAAAAGCAGTTATTGCTTCATCTAAATCCATGCCTATTTGTTTATAAACATCCTCAACCGTTCCTCTTGGGCCAGTTGTTTGAGGTTTTAATATAACTGGAACACCTGGATCAGAGGAGGGATTTCCTATCAAATATCCTTTACTAAAGTGCTGAACCAATGATAATAAAGCAAAAGCCCTGTAAGTGTATGCTTGCCCTTTTATTGTCGATAAATTAGGAGTTTCGGTTAAATCTCCCTGATTTATTTTTTCAATTATCATGTTGGCGTGTAGGATAATATTGTATCTATGGTACCATAATATCTTGTTTGTTAACGATGTCTCAACAGTATGGTCATTCCATTGCATAGTATTCCTCCAGCCTAAATTGTTTGCATCTGCTGAATGAATTATCCCTCCTGTTAAATTATCCCCCATGGGCACCCAATAGTGGTCTCCAGCTCTAGCTGAATTGCCGCCAGGCAAAATAGTTTGAGACTGCGAATATAGCCCTCGGTGTATTCCATTTAACACTTTTTGCATACCAGCTTCATCTGCTAAAGCCACTGCTGGTGTTACGGCATCTGTGGGTACTGTTTCTAAAAATTCTTCTTTACAGGAAGCCAAAGTAAAAATGAAAATTACTAATGGCAAGTATTTAATTTTATGTATCATAATCTTTGTTTTAAAATCCTACGTTAATTCCAATTGAAAATATTTTGGAAGGGTTAAAGTCATCACCCTCAGGGGTACCAGCTAAGTTATATTGTGGATCAAGTCCTTTTCTTTTGCTTTTTAGAAACAAGTTCTCTCCAGTTAAAGTAAGAGTTAAATTATTCACGCCTATTAAATCTGTAGCGTTTTGGTTTAAGCTATAACTTAGATTTACGTTTTTTAAAGCCCAAAAAGAGGCATCAGTTAAAAACCTGTCTGATTGTGTTTGTACCAATCTTTGGTTTCCTATTTCTAGTCGCGGTACATCCGTTGTATCTCCATCTTTTCTCCATGCCTTTAAAATGTCTGGATGTTGAGAACGACCATAGATACTGCTTGACATCATATCAGCGTATGCATTATCTAGAATACTACCACCAATACCATATGTTATCAAAAAGTTTAAAGATAATCCCTTAAAACTCACATGGTTTGAAATAGATCCTAATAAGTCTGGCACAGATGAGTTACCGGTGTAGGCACGCTGGGTGTCTTGCCAATTATTAGTAGTAGTCATGTTTCCATCTGCATCTAGAACAGGTACACTCTCGTTATCATCGTTAGATTCATATACATAATAGAGTTGATCTCCTGTTTTTGGGTCAACACCAGCTGTTTTGTACAAAAAGAAGTCATATCTAGAACGACCCTTATCCCAACGTTTTGAACCATTTATAAAAGGTTCGGGTATAGAGGTAATTTCGTTTTTTAGTGTAGATGCCTGTAGCGCAAGATTCCATTTAAAATCTTTTTTATTGAATATACGGGTTGTCAGGCTAAGCTCCCAACCAGAATTATACATGTCTCCAATATTATTTGGTTGAACATTGATACCAACACTAAGCGGTTGAGGTAAATCAAATAATAACTCGGTTGAGTTCTTTTTATAATACTCTATAGAGCCTTCAACTAAATTATCAAATAACCCGAACTCAAGAGCAACATCAAAATTTTCAATGGTTTCCCACACTAAAAGATTATTGCCTAAGTCAGATAAAACAAATGCTGGTGCGGTTGCGTTTGAATTAATCCCAAATCTAGCTTGATATAAATAGAAATCTAATAAGTCGTCATTTCCAACTTCTCCCCAAGAACCTCTTAATTTTAGACGATTTATTGAGGAAATATTTTGCATAAAATTTTCTTTATGAATGTTCCAAGAAGCACCGACAGAATAAAAACTACCCCATCTACGATCTGAATTAAAAACAGAAGTTCCATCTCTTCTAAGCGAAGCACTTAAATAATACTTATTGTCATAAGTGTAGTTAAGTCTTGAGAAATAGCCTTCCAAGCGCTTGTCAGTAACTACCCCACCAAGACTAACAGGATTTGAGAAATTGTCAAAAACCTCTAATCCGGGGACGGTCTCTTTTGTTCCTAGAGCGTCAAAATCAGAAAAATTCCGACTATAACTTTCGTGTCCTAGTGTCAGGTCAATATTATGGTTGTTAAAGTCTTTCTTGTAAGTCAATACTTGATTAAAGTTTTCAACCTGTCTTCTAAATCTATCTTCACTAAATCTACCATCAGGCTGGGCATCACCAATTATGGCGTTTTCATATTCTTTTTCGATCCCGTCGTTAGTATCCCTACCATAAGTTAATCTAAAGTTAAGTCCATCATGGAGTTCTAAATCTGTGTAAAATCTTAGCCCATAGGTGTTATCATTATCACTTTCTTTGTTAAGAAGTAATTCTTGCAGTGCATGTCGCCCTTGATTTCTTGGTCTTGATCCAATATTGTGTTCGGGATACCCCTCGCCATTATCAAATACAGGGTTTCCAAAAACATCCTTGATAAGGTTTCCTTGCTTGTCATTTACATATACAGGATAAATTGGCCCCATAGTTTGTGCAAATCCAAAAGGGTTTACTATGCTAGTCTCTCCTGCTGAGCTTGGCCCTTTAGCTTCAGTAAGCGTAATATTTGCACTACCTCCAATTTTAATTTTATCGCTCACATTAAAATCTGCATTAAGTCTAGAGGTTAGTCTTTTAAATTCTGTAGTAACTACATAGCCCTCTTCGTTTAAATATGATGTGGAAAAGAATACACTATGATCATCACTTCCACCTGAGACACTTACGTTGTAATTCCGTCTCAGACCACTTTGTTGCATAAAATCAAACCAATCAAGAGTTTTATAAACAACTTTAGCATTTGGATTAAGCTTCCCATCCGTTCCAACAATTTGATCATTAGGTACATTAAATGGATTGTATCCAAGTTGACTGTATATGTTAGCAGAAGCGTATGTAGGACTGCCTGCTGCTGCTCTTGTATTTCTAAGTGCCTCCCACATAGTTTCATAATACTGACCTGGACTTAATCTATCATGGAAAGGGATTCCTCGTGACACAAAACCAGTTTGAGCAGAGGCATTAACTTTTATTCCTCCCATGGTTCCGCTTTTAGTTGTAATGATAACCACACCATTTGCTGCTCTTGAGCCATACAATGCTGTGGAAGCAGCATCTTTCAGAATTGTAAAAGATGCAATATCTTCCTGATTAATGGAGTTAAGATCTCCTTCGTATTGGATTCCATCAACAACGAAAAGTGGATCTGAACTACCATTTAGTGTTCCAACTCCACGAATTACAATATCTGGGCTAGAGCCTGGCTGGCCATTTGTTGAGGTAAATTGTACGCCTGTGGTTCTACCTTCAATTGCAGCTATAGGAGAAGTAACATTTCGTGTTAAGAGTTCATTTGCGCCTATTACACTTGCAGAACCCGTAAATGCTTCCTTAGTAGTTGTGCCGTACGCTACAACAATTACCTCATCCAATGTATTATCTGATTGCAAGCTTACACTATGCGTAGCACTGCTTACTACCACATTTTGGGTCGCATAGCCTACATAACTAAACACCAAGGTTTGCCCTTGCGTGGCACGAATTTGATAGTTTCCATCAAAGTCTGTGGTTGTGCCTGTGTTTGTGCCCTGCACCACTATGGTGGCTCCGGGTAGTGGTTGGTTATTGTCATCCGTTACGGTACCAGATACGGTTTGTGCGTATAGCGCCGTACTCATGAGTGCTAAAACCAGCACTCCTATATGTCTTATATAGTTCATATGATTTCGGTTTTTATAGTTAATTAAGTCCGAAGTTTCTCAATTGACTCCTAACTACAAAACCAAAAACACTGAATTTGCAAGGTTTTAGTCCAAAAAGCGCATTTTTTTGCGAATTCCATTAAAAACTTATTTACCTTACTTTGAAAATCGGTTTTTTGTTAAAATTATGTTAATGAAGTGGTGTTTTTTGGTTGGCTGAATGTTGTGTTTCATAAAACTCAATACTTATATATTGGGGGCTTGTCTATGTTACTGTCAAAAAAGCCACATTTTGTCAATCTGAAGTTGCCTAAACACTATTGCCTTTTCCACAGCGAAACCGCTATACCTTATTTCATTTTTTGTATATATTTGTCTTATAATTGAATTAAAATATCCCAAATTATGATAGAAACCATACTTGAGTTTCAAAAATTACAGCGACAAATGCCACAAGTAATGGCTGATAGTAAATTCAAGGCTTCTTATTTTATTGAAGCATTAAAAATGTCGCCAAGCACCTATTACCGTAAAATAAGTACTGCTAAATTCACTGCTGAAGAATTGCTGAAAATTGTGGAGTTGGTCCATCCAAAAGCATATTATCGTTGGGAATTTGAACAAGAAATTAAAAAGGGATTGGCAGAGTTAAAAGCTGGTAAGAGCATACCACACGAACAAGTAAAACAAGTGATTTTTAAAGAATTAGATCAATTAGATCACAAAACTAAATAGGCATTCTTCTGTTATCGCGAAGCTATTAAACCCTAACGTAATACTTTTTTTAAGGTAGCCATTCGATCTAATTTTCCTGATTTTGTATGCACAAAAGCCTCAACACAAACCACCTCTTTGGGGACATGGTGTTTGTCTGCGCCCAATACCTGAGTTGCCATTTTCAATGCCTCTTGCTTTTCTTTGGTATTTCCTGCCAATACAAGAATTAATTTCTCGCCCAGTGCTGCATCTGGAATTCCCGCAAAAAAGAATGGGGTGTCCAAAAACGGAGCTAACTTTTCTTCCAACTGCTCAGGGAATATTTTCTTTCCACCCGAGTTAATAACAAAGTCTCTTCTGCCCAGTAACGTAAACGATTTTTCAGTAAAAAGCTCCACAACATCATTTGTGCGAATAGCTGTTTTTGAAATATAAGGCACCGTCAACACCAAACAGTTATCCGCATCCATGTCAATGCCTATATTGGGCATTGCAGCAAAGGGAACGGGTGGGTCGCTAACAGGCCGTGTGGCCACATGGGTTAGCGTTTCCGTCATGCCATAGGTTTCTATGCAATGCGGATGCTTTTTTGCCAATGCTTTGCGTAATGCAACAGGAATGGGTGCACCTCCTATGATTATTTTTTTTAGATCACCTAACAATTCAAAAGATGCGCTGGCTTGCATTGGAATTAATGCAGCAAAATCGTAGGTTTTGCCTTGTAGGTTTAATAATGTTTTTGGGGGGATTAGGTCTAAATGTAATCCGATTACCATAGCACGCACCAACATCATTTTTCCGGCGATATATTGTAAAGGTAAACAGAGCAAGGCGGTATTGCCCGGAGATAGGTTAAAAAAAGCAGCGGTTTGTTCCGCAGAGGCTCGCATGGCTTTTTTGTAAACTTCCAGTGGTTTTGGTACACCCGTAGAACCCGATGTATGAACGGTTATGGTATCATTATCTTGTAGCCATGCTTCTAAAAACAACCCCAATGCTTGTTGTTCGCTATCAATGGAGTTTTGCCATTTTTTGGTTGCAGCAAGCAGGCTGTTATGGCTGTATGCTGTTCCGTTAAGTCGAAATTGTGGGTGTAACTCCATCCTAAAAATGATATTTCCAAGATAGGGAATTGTCGTAACGTAAAACACCTGCTGTAACCACCAACGGACTCTCGATGTTATTTGTGAATAGGCTGCCAGTTCCAAGTCCTTGCGGGGTTGAGGTTTGTAGCGACGCTGTCCATTGTGCAATGGCGTTAAGCCCAATGTTGCTTTCAAGAGCAGAGGTTACCCACCACTGTATGTTGCGTTCTTCCGCAAGACGAATCCACTCCTCAGACGCAGCAACCCCCCCCAATAAACTGGGTTTTAGAATGATATATTGCGGTTTGATTTTATCCAATAATCTGCTTTTATCATCGTGATGCAACACCCCAATAAGTTCCTCGTCTAGGGCAATAGGCAAGGGTGTTTTGGCACATAGACTGGCCAGTGCTTTGGGTTGCCCTGCTGCTATGGGTTGCTCAATGCTATGCAAATCGAATGTGGATAAAGTCTTTAATTTATCTAAAGCTTCATCAGTATTAAATGCACCATTGGCATCCACGCGGAGGGTTATTTCCTTAGCAGAATAACGTTCTCTAATTTCTGACAATAATTGACATTCTTCAGTAAAATCCAACGCCCCAATTTTTAATTTGATGCAATCAAACCCTGCATTGATTTTGTCAAATACTTGTTGACGCATAAAGTCGATGTCACCCATCCAAACCAATCCGTTTATGGATATGGGCTGCTGACCACGACTGAACGCCGTGTCAAATAATTGAAATGGAGTAGAGGAATTAAAGGACAGAAGCGCCATTTCCACGCCCATTTGTATGGAGGGATAATTGGCGCACAGCGCGGAGGTATCTTCTCCCACTTCTAAGGCTTTACAAACGGCTGCCAGTTGCGCCTCAAAGCCAGGTACGTCATCGTAACTAAGTCCTCGAAACAATCCACATTCGCCTACACCACAACGCTTTCCGTCAATGATCTCAATAAAATAGGTTTCTTTTTGGCGCAAAACTCCTCTAGAGGTTCCACTAGGACGTTTAAAATCAAGTGTATATTTTTTAAAATCTACTTGCATTACATCAACAATTGGGTAACAAAAAGTAATAAACTCAGCGCAAAAGTGGTTAAAGCAAGTGGTTTTAATAGTACATCAAAACCGATATGGTTTGTTGTTTTAAAGGTTTTGATCAGTTGGATGATTAACGGCATTACCACAACAATAGGGCAGTAGTGCCAAAGAGAATCAGCGGTTTGTGACAATCCAATCCCCAAACAGATACTCCCAAACAGTAAAAGTGCAGCGTGGTAGCTTTTTGCAAGCCCAAAACCCAACAGCGAAGCGATTGTTTTTTTACCCACGGCAGCGTCGTTTTCCATATCGCGCATATTATTCAGATTGAGTACACCCACGCTCAAAAGGCCTATTGCGAGTGCAAACCAGATGATATGTGGTGTCAATGCTTTGGTTTGTAAAAAATAGGAACCCATAACTGCCAGTCCTCCGAAAAAAATAAAGACAAACAAATCGCCCATGGCATGATAGCCATAAGCACCTTTACCAGCGGTGTATTTGTAAGCTGCAAAAATAGCGGCAATACTAAGCCCTAAAAACACCAAGCTACCCTGTATTTCTTCAAATCCAAATGCCCAAACAATGGTACAAACGGCGAGAAATAGTCCAATAACTCCAGTAAGTATAATGCCGCTAAAAAGTGTTTTTTTTGTGAGTAGATTTTGCTGTAGTACACGTTTTGGTCCAACCCTATTTTCGTTGTCTGTGCCTTTCAAACCATCGCCATAATCGTTGGCGAAATTGGATAAAACTTGAAAGGCAATAGCCGTAAGCAATGTGCCTCCAAAAAGTATCCAAGAAAAGTCAGTGTGTTGTATGGCCAATGCATTGCCCGCTACAATTCCTGCCACAGAAAGGGGCAGCGTGCGCAGCCGTGCGGCAGATATCCAAATACGAAACAACGAGGGTGAAGTCACTAAGGGAATTTAGGGTACTGCTTAAAGTTAGGCGCTCTTTTTTCTAGGAAAGCATTTTTTCCTTCTTGTGCTTCGTCCATCAAGTAATACATCAGCGTGGCATCGCCAGCCAGTTGCATCAATCCGTGTTGTCCGTCCAGTTCTGCATTCATACAGCGTTTAAGCATGCGTAACGCCAAAGGACTCCGTTGTTGCATAATTTGACACCATTCTACTGTAGTATCTTCCAGATCAGCAAGCGGAACAACCTTGTTTACCAAGCCCATATCAAGGGCTTCCTGTGCCGAGTATTGCTGACATAAAAACCAAATCTCACGGGCTTTTTTCTGCCCTACATGACGCGCAAGATAAGATGAGCCAAATCCACCATCAAAACTTCCTACTTTAGGACCTGTTTGTCCAAAAATAGCGTTCTCACTTGCAATAGTAAGATCACACACCACATGCAATACATGTCCGCCCCCAATGGCGTAGCCGTTTACCATGGCTACTACCGGTTTTGGAATTTCTCTTATTTTTTTGTGCAAATCCAATACGTTTAGTCGTGGTACACCATCTTCGCCTACATATCCACCAACACCCTTTACGTTTTGGTCGCCGCCACTACAAAAGGCCTTCTCGCCAGCCCCTGTAAATACGACTACATCAATGTCTTCGCGTTCGCGGCAAACGTCCATCGCTTCTAGCATTTGATTATTCGTTTCAGGACGAAAAGCATTATATACCTTTTCGCGATCAATGGTAATTTTGGCAATGCCTTTGTAAAACTCAAAGCGGATATCGCTATACTCTTTTATGGTTTCCCAGTTTCTCATAGTATTAATTTATTTCTTTGTCTTTGTCATTGTCCTAAAATAGTCCAACAGCACAGTGTCATTTTGTTTTCTTGGTGTGCAAATTTCTAAAATTTTTGGTTGTTTGGAAGGATTAAAAAATCCACGAAGTGATTGCTTTAATCCCCAACTGGTTCGTACACGTTTGTATGTAAATCCAAATGCTTTTGCCATGTCCTTGGCGTTCCGCCCGTGAATGGTTTCAAAATAGGTGTCATATTTAGGGCTGTCTTTTTCGCCAGGGAGTATTCTAAAAATACCACCTCCTTGATTATTTACAATAATAATGCGGACGTGATTTGGGACATAGTTATGCCATAAGCCGTTGATGTCATAAAAGAAGCTCAAGTCTCCTGTTATAAGCACCATTTGCTTTGTGTTGATTTGTGTCGCTCCCATCGCTGTGGCGGTGCTACCATCAATTCCGGCTGTTCCTCTATTGCAAAATACTTCGGTCCCGTTTGGTAAATCAAAAAGCTGTATATACCTAATTGGCGAACTGTTGGCCACTTGCAAATGTGTGTTTTGCGGCAATGCTTTGGATATCAAATCAAATACACGAAGATCAGAAAAAGGAATATTGTTTAGATATGTTTTTCCCTTCTTCAAATAGCTGTGATAGCGATCCAGAATTGTAGCTTGGTAATGGCTGTCTAGCGGTTGGTTGTTTTCTGCAATTGTACGAAGGGCAACTTCTGCTGGCGCATTTATGTGCTTGGATAAATAATAGAATGTATCGTTTGCTTTTGTTTGATCTATATGAATGTGTTGCGCTGCTTTATGCTTCCTTAAAAAGAATTTGATTTTTTTGGAGACGATCATTCCCCCTACAGTAAGTAATAAATCGGGTTTTAGTTCTTCCTCACCGCCGTTCTGTTCCAGCTCTAATGGTGCCATCAAACAATCAATTGCATCAATAGCTGCAGCATGAGAAAAATTAGAGGTTTTTTCGGTGAGTACAATCACACTTGGGTCTTCTAATAATTGATGTAAGGCTTTAGCTAAATCAGTATTTGGTTTGGAAACCCCTACCAAAATCATTTTTCGTTTTGCGTTTTTCCACGCAGATTTTAATCCCTCAAAATCCGTTTCTAGCACAGGATTTATCAATGTAGAAACTTTTGGAAAAGCAATAGGTTTGGTTGTTGTGCCATATAAAGGCTCTTCCATGGGTATATTTAAATGTACAGGCCCTTTTGCATTTGTCGCAAGTGCAAAAACACGCTGCAATTCTTCAATATTATGCGTTAGGTGTGTTTGTTGTAATGCTTCAATTTCTTTTTTTGTGGGTTTTGCCGCAAAATAAGGCTGCTTATTACTGGCTAGTAGTGTCGCTGTTGCATGAGATACATCTGGTTTTAATGAAGCAGCACCAATCAAATGAGGGCCAAAAACACCTTCTTGCTGTATGGTTTGTCCGTCTCCTATATCCACCCGATGCGGCATGCGATCGGCAGAGAGAATAACAAGGGGGAGTTCGCTGTAAAATGCCTCAGCAACGGCAGGGTAGTAGTTTAGTAGCGCTGATCCAGAAGTACAAACCAATGCCACAGGTTTTCCTAATTGTTGACCAATTCCCAAAGCGAAAAAGGCAGCAGCACGCTCATCAACAATACTATATGTCTTAAAAAAAGGATTTTCCACAAATCCATTTGTCAAGGGAGCATTTCTCGATCCTGCCGAAATAACCACATGCTGTATTCCATATTGTGCGCAGTAATGCACTACTGCCTGTGGCAACGGGATATCAGTGTATAGCATTTGATGTGATTTGGCATCTTTTTTCATAGCGGTGCAAAGGTACAAAACAGTACATGAGTGTACTAATGAGCAATCCGTTACAATATGTGTAATAAAGTTTCTGCTTTGCGTTGACTTTCTAGCCACTCCATTTCAGGATCGCTCTTTGCTGTAATTCCGCCACCTACAAACAACCTAAGGCTTTTTTGTTCTACCTCAGCACAACGTAGATTTACAAATAAATGCATGTTATTTGAAGCTATGGGGCCCAAAATCCCAGCGTAATAATTTCGATTATGTGTTTCGTGAGTGGTCAAAAAAGCCAAGCTTTCTTTGACTGGAACACCCGCTACTGCAGGAGTTGGGTGTAGCAGTTGGACCACATCTAGTGCATTTACATTGCCCAGAGATACTTCAAAGTCAGCGCATAAGTGAACCAAGTTACCAGCGCGTTTGGTGTAGGTAGGTGATTGTTGTATGCTGTTTTTGGGAAAGATTTGTTCCAGTTGCATTTGGATAAAATCAGTCACCATTTGTTGCTCATCTATTTCTTTAGATGTCCAATTGGGCTTGCTGTTATCTACATAGGGTAAAGTTCCTGCTAATGCCATGGTTTTACAATGGCCTTTTTTAATTTTGAGTAACGTCTCTGGAGTTGCTCCCATCCAGTCTCCAGTATGTGGGTGCGACCAATAATACACCATAGCGTTAGGGTAGGTATGCGTCAATTTTAGCAACGATGTTGCAAGCGAACCCGAAAACGTTTGTTTGTGCGTGCGAGAAACCACTACTTTTTTAAGGGTGCTGCCTGTGATGGTCTTTTTTGCTGCAGTAATTAATGCTATATAATAGGACTTGTTCTGTTCACTCGCTACTTGAGTGGACTCCCTTGTTGCGATGGTGCGTTGCGGCACTGTAAACCTTTTTTCTGTTTGATTTGGAATATAAGTATAAGGCGCTTTGGCTAAAAATGGCGCAAATACGAACCCATTCTCATGAAGTGTTTTGGTTTGGTGGTGCGTACTGTCGTGCTGTTGGTAGATAATGATTTCTTGTGTTTGGGGCAGTCTGAAAATCACAAACGGAAGCTGCTTAGCACGAAGTCCATCAAAAAATGCGATAAATTCTTTTTCGTTTTTTGGCATACAGCCAACAAAATTACGCACCGAAGTTGTAATAACATAGGGAATTGTGTTTAATGCATTTTATTTCAAAATGTTTGTGTGATTTATATGGTTAACCGTTTCTGATGTTAAAATCGATATAAAAAATTCCATAACAGTATTTGATAGCGTAAAAAATTATACTACATTTGCAGCCCTTTAATTGAAGGAATAAAGTAAGTATAACGTATGCCAACTATATCGCAACTAGTTCGTAAAGGCCGCAAGGACCTCACAAAAAAGAGCAAATCTGCTGCATTGGACTCATGTCCGCAGCGTCGTGGAGTATGTACTCGTGTATATACAACTACACCAAAAAAACCAAATTCCGCTATGCGGAAAGTGGCTAGGGTTCGCCTGACTAATGGAAACGAGGTGAATGCCTACATTCCTGGTGAAGGTCACAATTTACAAGAACACTCCATCGTACTTGTACGTGGAGGTCGAGTAAAAGACTTGCCTGGAGTTCGTTACCACATTGTTCGTGGTGCGCTTGACACCGCAGGTGTTGAAGGCCGTTTGCAGCGTAGATCAAAGTATGGTGCTAAACGACCAAAAAAATAAAAGTAGCGATATATTAACATGACGTTCAAGCTTGCTTGAACCACTCAAACACAGAATATGAGAAAAAGACAGGCGAAAAAGCGCCCTCTACTTCCCGACCCGCGATTCAATGACCAACTGGTCACGCGATTTGTCAACAACTTAATGTGGAGCGGAAAAAAATCCGTGGCATTTAAGATATTTTACGACGCTATTGACATTGTAGAATCCAAAAATCAAAACGAAGAGAAAGATGCACTCCAAATATGGAAAGATGCACTTTCTAATGTTATGCCACATGTGGAAGTACGCAGTCGCCGTGTGGGTGGTGCTACCTTTCAAATTCCCATGCAAATTCGTCCAGACCGAAAAATTTCTATGGCCATGAAGTGGCTTATCGGTTATGCACGTAAGCGTAACGAAAAATCTATGGCGCAGAAACTTGCTGCCGAAATTATTGCTGCCGAAAAAGAAGAAGGTGCTGCCGTTAAAAAACGAACAGACACCCACAAAATGGCAGAAGCAAACAAAGCCTTTTCACATTTTAGATTCTAAAAACGCAGCATAATAATCATGGCAAGAAATTTAAAATATACACGTAACATTGGAATTGCAGCGCACATTGACGCTGGAAAAACCACTACTACTGAGCGTATTTTATATTATACGGGTGTTAGCCACAAAATTGGAGAAGTACATGATGGTGCTGCTACAATGGACTGGATGGAGCAAGAACAAGAGCGCGGAATTACCATTACCTCTGCTGCTACCACTTGTGAGTGGACATTCCCAACAGACCAAGGAAAACCTGTTGACGGAGCAAAACCCTATCACTTTAATATAATTGATACTCCCGGACACGTTGATTTTACCGTTGAGGTAAATCGTTCATTACGTGTATTAGACGGACTTGTATTCTTGTTTTCAGCTGTTGATGGTGTTGAGCCACAATCTGAAACCAACTGGAGGTTAGCAGATAACTACAAAGTACCACGTATGGGCTTTGTAAACAAAATGGACCGTCAGGGATCAAACTTCCTCAATGTATGTACGCAAGTTCGTGAGATGTTAAAATCTAACGCCGTGCCTATTGTACTTCCAATCGGTGACGAAGACAATTTTAGAGGTTGTGTTGACTTGGTGAAAAATCGTGCGATTATTTGGCACGAAGATAACATGGGAGCCACTTTTGATGTGGTGGATATTCCAGAAGATATGAAAGGTGACGTTGAAAAATTCCGTGGCGAGCTTATAGAGGCTGTTGCTGAATATGACGAAAATCTTTTAGAAAAATATTTTGAAGACCCAGATAGTATTACTGAGGATGAAGTTCACGAAGCTTTGCGTCAAGCTACGCAAGACATGAGCATTATTCCAATGATTTGTGGTTCTGCATTTAAAAACAAAGGGGTTCAGTTTTTGCTAGATGCAGTTTGCCGTTATTTGCCATCTCCAGAAGATAAAGAGGCAATTGTAGGTACAAATCCTGACACGGGTGATGAAATTTCACGTAAGCCCTCTGTTAATGATCCTTTTGCTGCGTTGGCATTTAAAATTGCTACTGACCCATTTGTTGGTCGTTTGGCATTCTTCCGCGCTTATTCTGGTCGTTTAGATGCTGGTTCTTATGTCTTAAACAACCGCTCTGGTAATAAAGAACGTATTTCACGTATCTATCAGATGCATGCCAATAAACAAAATTCTATCGATTTTATCGAAGCTGGAGATATTGGTGCTGCAGTAGGATTTAAAGATATCAAGACGGGTGATACCCTTTCCGCTGAAAAGTCTCCTATCATTTTAGAAAGTATGGACTTCCCTGATCCTGTAATCGGTATTGCAGTGGAGCCAAAAACGAAGGCAGATGTGGATAAACTGGGTATGTCTCTTGCCAAACTTGCAGAGGAAGATCCAACATTCCAAGTAAAAACAGATGAGGCTTCTGGTCAAACCATTATTTCTGGAATGGGTGAGCTTCACCTTGATATTATCGTTGATCGACTAAGACGTGAGTTTAAAGTTGATGTTAATCAAGGACAACCTCAAGTAGAGTATAAAGAAGCCATTACTGCTTCTACGGATCACCGTGAAGTGTATAAAAAGCAATCTGGTGGTCGTGGTAAGTTTGCCGATATTGTATTTACCCTTGAGCCCGCTGAAGAAGGTAAATCAGGTCTTGAATTTGTAAATCAAATTAAAGGGGGTAACGTTCCAAAAGAATATATTCCATCTGTTGAAAAAGGCTTCAAACAAGCCATGTCTAATGGTCCATTAGCTGGTTTTGAAGTTGATGCAATTAAGGTAACATTAAAAGACGGTTCGTTCCACCCTGTTGATTCAGATTCACTTTCATTTGAATTGGCTGCAAAGTTAGGATACAAAGCTGCGGCGAAAGCAGCTGGTGCCGTTATTATGGAACCGATAATGAAATTAGAGGTGCTTACGCCCGAAGAAAACATGGGTGACATTGTTGGTGACCTTAACCGTCGTCGCGGACAAGTAAACAGCATGGATGATCGTGCAGGTTCCAAGGTAGTTAAAGCCAATGTACCACTTTCAGAAATGTTTGGTTATGTAACCTCGTTACGTACACTTTCTTCTGGTCGTGCTACTTCAACAATGGAGTTTTCACACTACGAACAAACACCGTCTAACATATCTGAGGCAGTAATTGCTGAAGTTAAAGGACTAAAAGCTTAAATCATTTACGATGAGTCAAAAAATTAGAATTAAACTTAAATCGTACGATTACAATTTGGTAGATCGCTCTGCCGAAAAAATCGTGAAGACCGTAAAGTCAACGGGTGCTGTGGTAACGGGTCCTATCCCATTACCTACCCACAAAAAACTTTTCACGGTATTACGTTCGCCTCACGTGAATAAAAAATCGCGCGAGCAGTTTCAGCTTAGCTCTTACAAGCGTTTGTTGGACATTTATAGTTCTTCATCAAAGACCATTGATGCCTTGATGAAATTGGAGTTGCCAAGTGGCGTAGAAGTAGAAATTAAAGTATAACACCCTAAGGGAGTAAACATTCAGATTATGTCTGGTTTAATAGGTAGAAAAATTGGTATGACGAGCATCTTTGACGAGAATGGGAAGAATCTTCCCTGCACCGTTATTGAAGCGGGACCATGCGTGGTTACCCAAGTACGTACTAAAGAAAATGATGGTTACGAAGCATTACAGTTAGGTTTTGACGATAAACCCGAACGAAATGTAACTAAAGCTGCGAGCGGTCATTTCAAAAAAGCAAGCACTGCGCCAAAGCGTAAACTTGTAGAGTTTCAAGACTTTGAAGCAGATTACAAACTTGGTGATACCATTACGGTTGATCATTTTACTGCTGGAGAATTTGTAGATATTACAGGTACTTCAAAAGGTAAAGGTTTCCAAGGTGTTGTAAAGCGTCATGGTTTTGGCGGTGTTGGTCAAGCCACACACGGTCAGCATAACCGTTTACGTGCACCAGGTTCTATTGGAGCTGCTTCGTATCCTGCACGTGTATTCAAAGGAATGCGTATGGCTGGACAAATGGGGAATGAAAAAGTAACCGTACAGAATTTACGTGTACTTAAAGTAGTGCCTGAAAAAAATCTAATCGTCGTGAAAGGTTGTGTGCCTGGTCACAAGAATGCGTTCATTTTAATTCGCAAGTAATGAAAGTAGCAGTAGTTGATATTAACGGAAAAGATACAGGACGCACAGTTGCGTTAGACAAAGCCGTCTTTGGTGTTGAGCCAAATGAGCATGCCCTGTATTTGGATGTAAAACAATATTTGGCACATCAGCGTCAAGGAACGCACAAAGCCAAAGAACGTGCTGAAATTACAGGTAGCACTCGCAAGATTAAAAAACAAAAAGGTACAGGTACTGCCCGAGCAGGTAGCATCAAGAACCCTTTGTTCCGCGGCGGTGGTCGTGTGTTTGGACCTCGTGTTCGCTCATACAACCAGAAAGTGAATAAAAACGTGAAGCGTTTGGCTCGCAAATCTGCGTTTAGTCTAAAGGCAAAACAAAATAATATTACGGTTGTTGAAGACTTTCAGTTTGATGCACCAAAAACAAAATCGTTCCAAGCGGCACTTAGTGCTTTGGGAGTTGCAGATAAAAAATCACTTTGGGTATTGGGTACACCAAACCAAAACGTTTACTTGTCTGGAAGAAACCTTACTTCAACAGAAGTACTTACGAACGACGAGTTGAATACATATAAAATTATGAATGCGCAGCATTTGGTTCTTGCAGAAAGTGCCGTGGCTGCCATTGAAGCTAATCTGAGTAAATAATACACGATGAGTATTTTGCTAAAACCCGTTATTACCGAAAAGGCAACCCGCGAAAGCGAGTTACGCAACCGTTACACGTTTTTGGTAAATCCAAAAGCGAACAAGGTTGAAATTAAAAAAGCGGTTGAGGCTGCTTATGGTGTAACCGTAGAAAAAGTACGTACGCTTAATTACGGACCAGAAAGACGATCACGCTATACCAAAAATGGTATTCAGCATTCGAAAACCAACGCTACCAAACGCGCAGTCGTGGAAGTAGCCGAGGGTGAAAACATTGATTTTTACAGTAATTTATAATAAGATAGGATGTCAGTTAGAAAACTCAAACCTATAACTCCTGGACAGCGCGGTAGAGTAGTAAATGGAAACGACGCCATTACTACTGATAAGCCGGAGAAAAGCTTGCTTGCTCCGAAAAAACGTTCAGGCGGTCGTAACAACAGCGGACGAATGACGTCTCGCTATATTGGTGGTGGACACAAAAAACGCTACCGTATTATCGATTTTAAACGCAATCGTTTTGATGCTCCTGCAGAGGTTAAAACAATTGAGTACGATCCAAACCGTTCTGCTTTTATAGCACTTACACAGTTTGCCGATGGCGAAAAGCGTTATGTTATTGCACAGGCTGGACTCAAAGTAGGTCAAGAAATCGTTTCTGGTGATAAAGTGCAACCTGAAATTGGAAATGCGTTGCCTCTGGCATACATTCCATTGGGTACTATTATTTCATGTATTGAATTACACCCAGGACAAGGGGCCACTATTGCACGTAGTGCGGGTGCTTTTGCACAGCTTATGGCACGTGACGGCAAGTTTGCAACAATCAAATTACCATCTGGTGAAACACGTATGATTTTAACAACATGTATGGCTACGATTGGTACCGTTTCAAACTCAGATCATCAATTGGTGGTTTCTGGTAAGGCAGGTCGCAGCCGTTGGTTAGGTCGTCGTCCAAGAACGCGTCCAGTAGTAATGAATCCTGTTGATCACCCCATGGGTGGTGGTGAAGGACGTGCTTCTGGTGGACATCCACGTTCACGCAATGGTATTCCTGCTAAAGGCTACCGTACACGTAACAAAAACAAGGCGTCGAACAAGTACATTATTGAACGTAGAAAAAAATAAGCAATGGCTAGATCACTAAAAAAAGGACCTTACGTACATCATAGCTTGGTAAAGAAAGTGCAAGCCAACGTTGAATCTGGCAAAAAGTCAGTCATCAAAACTTGGTCACGTGCTTCTATGATTACCCCTGATTTTGTTGGACAAACAATAGCTGTACACAACGGTCGTCAGTTTGTTCCTGTATATGTAACCGAGAACATGGTAGGACATAAGTTGGGTGAATTTTCACCAACCCGTTCGTTCCGTGGTCACGCTGGAGCCAAAAACAAAGGAAAAAAATAAGCTATGGGAGTTCGTAAAAGAGAAACTGCAGTACAGTTAAAAGAAAACCGAAAGCACATTGCTTTTGCTAAGCTAAACGATTGCCCAACTTCGCCACGTAAAATGCGCCTTATGGCAGATTTGATTCGCGGTGAAGGAGCTGAAAAGGCGTTGTCTATTTTGCGTTTTAGTGCAAAAGAATCATCACGTCGTTTAGAGAAATTATTATTGTCGGCTATTGCCAATTGGCAAGCTAAAAATGAAGACGCGGACGTTGAGAAAGCAGGTCTTTATGTAAAAGAAATCCGAGTGGATAGCGGTACCATGCTAAAGCGTTTACGCCCAGCACCACAAGGAAGAGGACATCGAATTAGAAAACGCTCAAATCACGTAACACTCGTGCTAGGGGCTAAAGATAACGCGCAAAGCTAACACTGAATATGGGACAAAAAACAAATCCAATAGGCAATAGATTAGGAATCATCCGCGGATGGGAATCTAACTGGTACGGAGGTAACGACTACGGCGATAAACTTGCTGAAGATGATAAAATCCGTCGCTATATTCATGCACGTCTTGCAAAAGCAAGTGTTTCGCGTGTTATTATTGAGCGTACACTAAAGCTCGTCACTGTTACCATTACCACAGCACGTCCAGGAATTATCATTGGAAAAGGTGGTCAAGAAGTAGATAAACTAAAAGAAGAGCTTAAAAAAATCACAAGCAAAGAAGTTCAATTGAACATTTTTGAAATCAAGCGTCCAGAACTTGAAGCACAATTAGTTGGTGCAAGTGTTGCCCGTCAGATTGAAAGTCGAATTTCATATCGGCGTGCGATTAAAATGGCGATTGCTGCTGCAATGCGTATGAATGCAGAGGGAATTAAAATTCAAATTTCAGGTCGTTTGAATGGTGCTGAAATGGCACGTTCAGAAAGCTACAAAGATGGTCGTATTCCACTATCTACATTCCGTGCAGATATTGATTACGCGCTTGTTGAAGCACATACTACTTATGGCCGTTTGGGCATTAAAGTATGGATTATGAAAGGTGAAGTATATGGTAAACGTGAGCTTTCACCACTTGTGGGAATGAGCTTAGGAGCTGCCAAAGGAAAAAACGAAAAACGCGGTGGACGTGGTCCTCGTCGTAGAAAATAAAGTTTAGGTCATGTTACAACCGAAAAGAACAAAACACCGTAAAATGCAGAAAGGCCGTATGAAAGGCCTATCGCAACGCGGACATGAATTATCTAATGGAATGTTTGGTATCAAGGCACTTGATTCCAAGTTTATCACTTCACGTCAGATAGAAGCTGCGCGTATTGCTGCCACGCGATATATGAAACGTGAAGGGCAGTTGTGGATTAAGATCTTCCCAGACAAACCCATTACTAAAAAACCGCTTGAGGTTCGTATGGGTAAAGGTAAGGGTGCATTGGATCATTATGTAGCCGTAGTTAAGCCAGGACGTATTCTGTTTGAGATTTCAGGCGTACCAATGGATGTTGCTAAAGAAGCATTGCGATTAGCAGCCCAAAAACTACCAGTTAAAACAAAATTTATTATCGCTCGTGATTTCGAAGCATAAGCATTAGGTATGAAACAGACAGAGATTAATGAATTATCGGTAGAAGAGCTTAATGAAAAGCTTACAGCATTTCAAAAAAGCTATGAAACTGCACGTGCAACACACGCGCTATCTCCCCTAGAGAATCCCATTTCTTTACGTGAGCAGCGTAGAACCATTGCACGTATTAAAACGGCATTAACAAAACGAAATTTAGAACAAGCGTAATATGGAAACTAGAAATTTACGTAAAGAGCGCATCGGCGTTGTGACAAGCAACAAAATGCAAAAATCTATTGTAGTATCCGAAGTAAAACGCGTGAAGCATCCTATGTATGGAAAGTTCGTTTTGAAAACGAAAAAGTATGTAGCCCACGACGAAACTAACGATTGCAATATCGGAGATACAGTGAAAATCATGGAAACACGCCCTTTGAGTGCATCAAAATGCTGGCGTTTGGTTGAAATTATTGAAAGAGCAAAGTAATGTTACAACAAGAATCAAGACTTAGAGTTGCCGACAACACCGGTGCCAAAGAAGTACTGACCATTCGCGTTTTGGGTGGTACGAAACGTAGATATGCTTCCATTGGTGATAAAATTGTCGTTACCGTAAAAGAAGCTACGCCAAACGGGTCAGTAAAAAAAGGACAAGTATCCACTGCAGTTGTAGTGCGTACAAAAAAAGAAATTCGTCGTCCTGATGGATCATATATCCGCTTTGACGAGAATGCTTGTGTGCTTTTAGATGCTCAAGGCGAAATGCGCGGAACACGTGTATTTGGTCCTGTGGCACGTGAGCTGCGAGACCGTAAGTTTATGAAAATAATTTCCTTAGCTCCTGAAGTACTATAATTATGAGTAAAATAAAATTTAAATCTGGAGATAAAGTACGTGTGATTGCTGGCGATCACAAGGGTACAGAAGGTGAAATTGTTTCACTTCTTCGCGAAAAAAACAAAGCAATTGTTTCAGGTGTTAATGTGGTTAAACGCCACACCAAGCCAAATGCAGAAAATCCGCAAGGAGGCATTGTGGAAAAAGAAGCACCTATTGCTATTTCAAACCTTTCATTAATTACTGCTGACGGGAAAACAACTCGTGTTGGCTATCGTATGGAAGACGGAAAAAAAGTACGAGTGGCACGTAAAACTAATGAAGCTATTTAAGATGAGTTATCAACCAAGACTTAAAACCGAATACAAAGAGCGAGTAACTTCTCGTCTTTCTGAAGAGTTTGGCTATAAAAATGTAATGCAAGTGCCAAAACTTGAAAAAATTGTACTGAGCCGTGGCGTTGGTGCTGCTGTTGCTGACAAAAAATTAGTAGATCATGCAGTTGAAGAATTGACCATGATTACAGGCCAAAAAGCGTTGGCAACACTTTCCAAAAAAGATGTTGCTACATTTAAACTTCGTAAAGGCATGCCGATTGGCGCAAAAGTAACCTTACGTGGCGATAAAATGTATGAGTTTTTTGATAGACTGGTTACAGCTGCTCTTCCACGTGTTCGTGATTTTCAGGGAGTAAAAGCAGATGGATTTGATGGACGTGGAAATTACAATCTAGGGATTCAAGAACAAATTATTTTCCCTGAAATTGATATAGACAAAGTGCACAAAATATCCGGAATGGATATCACATTTGTTACTTCAGCGAATACAGATAAAGAAGCAAAATCATTGTTGAACGAATTGGGTATGCCCTTTAAGAAAAACTAGTATGGCAAAAGAATCAATGAAGGCCCGTGAGGTCAAAAGAGCAAAACTTGTTGCTAAGTACGCCGACAAACGTGCTGCCTTAAAAGCAGCGGGTGATTACGAGGCATTGCAAAAATTACCTAAAAATGCATCCCCCGTACGTGGGCACAACCGTTGTAAACTTACAGGTCGTCCAAAAGGGTATATGCGTCAGTTTGGAGTTTCGCGTGTAATGTTCCGTGAAATGGCAAACAAAGGATTAATCCCTGGAGTTAAAAAAGCCAGCTGGTAAAATAAAATATTATGAATACAGATCCAATTGCAGATTATCTTACGCGCATTCGTAACGCAAATAGCGCAGGACACCGTGTGGTTTCAGTTCCTGCTTCTAACCTGAAGCTTGAAATTACAAAAATCTTATTTGACCAAGGATATATCCTCAGTTATAAAAAAGAAGATGATACGGTTCAAGGCAGTATTAAAATTGCGTTGAAGTATGACCGCCTTACAAAAGAGCCTGTCATCAAAAAATTAGTACGTATCAGCACGCCAGGATTACGTAAGTATGTTGCAACCAATGAAGTGCCACGTGTACTTAACGGGTTGGGAACAGCAATCGTTTCTACGTCTCACGGCGTAATGACGGGTAAACAAGCAAAAAAAGAAAATGTTGGTGGAGAGGTACTTTGTTACGTTCACTAAACCTTAAAGAATCGAATTATGTCACGAATTGGTAATAATCCTATAGCACTTCCAGACGGCGTCACGGTTGACATTCAACCCGATGTGATTACCGTAAAAGGAAAATTAGGCGAACTTTCACAGCCTTATGACTCTGTGAGTATTGCTCATGAAGATGGTCAGTTGATTGTGTCACGTCCTTCTGATAGCAAATCACACAAAGCAAAGCACGGTTTGTACCGTTCGCTAATTTCTAATATGGTTCAGGGTGTTTCTGCTGGATTTACAAAAGAATTAGAATTGGTAGGAGTAGGATACCGCGCTTCAAATCAAGGTCAGAAATTAGATCTTGCACTTGGTTTTTCACACAATATTGTGTTTGAATTGCCGAGTGAAGTTAAATTGGAAACGGTTTCTGAAAAAGGTAAAAATCCAATTATCAAATTAAGCTCTTATGACAACCAATTGGTGGGTTCTATTGCAGCGAAAATTCGTTCGTTCCGCAAGCCAGAACCTTACAAAGGAAAAGGAGTGAAGTTTGTAGGAGAAGAAATTAGAAGAAAAGCAGGTAAATCTGCATAACAAGTAGGGATATGAAAATGAATAAAACCCAACGAAGACAACGCATTCAAAAGCGCTACCGCGACACAGTGCTCGGTAATGCTGATATGCCTCGCATGTCTATTTTTAGAAGTAATAAAGAAATTTATGCTCAGATTGTGAACGATGAAACAGGTGTTACACTTGCTTCAGTTTCTTCTAGAGACAAAGCGTTTGCTGAGCACAGCGGAACAAAATCAGAGCTTGCCCAAAAAGTAGGGAAAGCGATTGGAGAAAAAGCAGTTGCCGCAGGCATTTCTGCGATTCGTTTTGACCGCGGAGGATATTTGTATCACGGACGTGTAAAATCACTTGCTGACGGCGCACGCGAAGCAGGACTAAACTTTTAAGTATGTATCAAGATTATAAAAATGTAGAATTTGTAAAACCTGGTGGTCTTGACCTTAAAGATCGTTTGGTTGGTGTTCAACGTGTAACCAAAGTAACTAAAGGTGGACGTGCTTTTGGATTCTCTGCAATTGTTGTTGTAGGTGATGAAAATGGTGTTGTTGGTCAAGGACTTGGTAAATCAAAAGAAGTTGCAGAAGCAATTTCTAAAGCTGTTGAAGACGCCAAAAAGAATTTGGTTCGTATTCCTATTAATAATGGAACTATTCCACACCAACAAAAAGGAAAGTATGGCGGAGCACGCGTTTATATTCAGCCTGCATCTGAGGGTACTGGAGTAATTGCTGGAGGTGCCGTTCGTGCGGTACTCGAGGCGGTAGGTGTTCACAACGTACTATCAAAATCTCAAGGTTCTTCTAACCCACACAACGTGGTAAAGGCAACCTTTGATGCATTGTTGCAACTACGTGACGCTAATACTGTTGCCAAGCAACGTGGAATTTCACTTGAAAAAGTTTTTAACGGATAAGAACATGGCAAAGATTAAAGTTACACAAGTAAAAAGTTACATCAAGCGTCCAGAAGATCAAAAACGTACGTTAGCAGCCCTTGGTTTGCACCGTATTGGTCAAGTTGCAGAGCACGATGACACTCCTGTAATTCAAGGGATGATAAACAAAGTAAAACATTTGGTATCCGTTCAAAACGTATAATATGGAATTAGGAAACTTAAAGCCAGCAAAAGGCGCAGTAAAAGGCGGAAGCAAACGCCTAGGTAGAGGACAAGGTTCTGGAACTGGTGGCACGGCTTCTCGTGGTCACAAAGGAGCAAAATCTCGTTCTGGTTACTCTAAGAAAATTGGTTTTGAAGGTGGACAAATGCCACTTCAACGCCGTGTTCCAAAATTTGGTTTCACCAACATCAACCGTAAAGAATATGCAGGTATCAACCTGGATAAAATTCAAGCACTCGTTGATGATAAGAAAATAAAGTCCTCTATTGATATTGAGACAATGATTGCTCTACGATTGGTTGGAAAAAACGATTTGGTTAAAATTTTAGGTCGTGGCGAATTAAAAACAAAATTAAAAGTTAGCGCCCACAAATTTACGGCATCAGCTAAAGCGGCTATTGAAGCTGCTGGTGGTGAGGCCATCACACTGTAACGAATGAAACGATTTTTAGAAGTCATATCGAGTATTTGGAAGATTGAGGAACTCAAAAACCGTATTGGGGTTACACTTGGTTTACTTGTCGTGTACCGTATTGGTGCTCAGGTAGTACTTCCAGGAATTGATCCCGTTCAGCTTTCTGAGCTATCTAGCCGAACTGGTGGTGGCGGATTGCTTGGCGTTTTGAACATGTTTACAGGAGGTGCATTTGCAAATGCTTCTGTATTCGCCTTAGGAATCATGCCTTACATCTCGGCTTCTATTGTGGTGCAGCTTATGGGAATTGCAATTCCTTATCTGCAAAAATTACAGAAAGAAGGAGAAAGTGGACGTCGTAGAATCAATCAGATTACACGTTGGCTTACTATCGCTATTTGTGTATTCCAAGCGCCAGCTTATTTGTACTCTTTAAGTGCATTAGGAGTTCCAGAGTCTGCATTTATACTTGGAAAAGGACTTGGGTTTATGGTTCCTTCTGTTATCATACTTGTCACAGGAACTATTTTTGCAATGTGGCTAGGTGAAAAAATTACAGATAAGGGAATCGGAAACGGTATTTCTCTATTAATTACTGTCGGTATTGTGGCTACACTTCCCATGTCATTTGCACAAGAGTTTGTTTCTAGAGTTACAGAGAACAATGGAGGTCCAATTGTGATATTAATTGAAACGATAGTTTGGATTGGTATCAATGCCATTTGTATTTTGTTGGTTATGGCAGTTCGCCAAATTCCTGTACAATATGCACGTAGAACGGCATCTGGTGGTATTGATAAAAATCAAATTGGATCACGTCAATATATTCCACTTAAACTTAACGCATCAGGTGTAATGCCTATCATATTTGCTCAGGCACTTATGTTTGCCCCCGCAGCGCTTGGTCGTTTGGGAGGTGATAGCGAAGTAGGACAGTGGCTACAGGCTTCTTTCTCAGATATTTTTGGATTGTGGTATAATATATTATTTGCTGTACTCATTATTGTATTTACTTATTTCTATACGGCCATTACGGTCCCAACCAATAAGATGGCTGACGATTTAAAGCGAAGCGGTGGTTTTGTTCCAGGTGTTCGCCCGGGTACTGAAACGGCTGATTTTCTAGACCGTATTATGTCGCAAATTACTTTCCCTGGTTCGCTGTTTTTAGCTGCTGTGGCGGTATTGCCAGCAGTAGTGTATCATCTTTTTGGCATGCAACAAGGCTGGGCATTGTTCTATGGAGGAACATCACTGCTTATTATGGTAGGTGTTGCGATAGACACGATTCAGCAAATCAATGCGTATTTGCTTAACCGTCATTATGACGGATTAATGAAAACAGGAAGTAAACGAAAAACTGCAGGAGTTTAATGGCAAAGCAAGCAGCAATAGAGCAAGACGGCCAAATCATAGAGGCACTTTCAAACGCGATGTTTCGCGTAGAGTTAGAAAATGGTCACGTGGTTACGGCACATATTTCAGGCAAAATGCGCATGCATTATATTAAGCTATTACCTGGAGATAAAGTAAAACTGGAGATGTCTCCTTACGATTTGACTAAGGCACGCATCACCTACAGATATTAATATATGAAAGTTAGAGCATCACTTAAAAAAAGAAGCGCCGACTGCAAGATTGTACGTCGCAAGGGACGCTTATACGTAATCAACAAAAAGAACCCTAGGTTCAAACAAAGACAAGGATAATTATGGCTAGAATTTCTGGAGTAGATATTCCCAAACAAAAAAGAGGCGTTATTTCGCTCACCTATATTTATGGGGTTGGACGCAGCCGTGCTAAAGAAATTTTAGCAACCGCTGATGTTGATGAAAACAAAAAAGTCAATGAGTGGAACGATGACGAAATCGGTCGTATTCGTGATGCAGTTGCTACCTTCAAGATAGAAGGAGAACTTCGCTCAGAAACACAATTGAACATCAAGCGTTTGATGGATATTGGTTCGTTTAGAGGGATCCGTCACCGTGTTGGACTTCCACTTCGCGGACAACGCACTAAAAACAATTCGCGTACGCGAAAAGGAAAACGTAAGACAGTTGCTAACAAGAAGAAAGTAACGAAATAAAGCATAACTCATGGCTAAATCAAGTTCAAAAAAGCGTAAAGTTGTGGTGGAAGCCTTTGGCGAAGCCCACATCAACGCATCGTTTAACAACATCATTGTTTCGCTTACCAACAACAAGGGTGAAGTGATTTCGTGGTCTTCAGCCGGAAAAATGGGCTTTAGAGGATCTAAGAAAAACACGCCTTATGCTGCACAACTTGCTGCAGAAGATGCTGCAAAAGTAGCCCAGGAAGCGGGACTGCGTAAAGTAAAAGTATTTGTGAAAGGACCCGGAAACGGACGTGAGTCTGCTATACGTACCCTACACAATGGTGGTATTGAAGTTACTGAAATTGTTGACGTAACGCCAATGCCACACAACGGTTGTCGTCCACCTAAAAGACGTAGAGTTTAACATAAATCCCGCTGGCGAAGGATAGACCTTAATTCCCGGCACAAATTTTTATAACATGGCAAGATATACTGGTCCTAAGACAAAAATCGCTCGTAAGTTTGGCGAAGCCATTTTCGGCGATGATAAGTCTTTCGAAAAACGTAACTACCCTCCAGGACAGCACGGAAATAACCGTCGCAGACCTAAAAAATCGGAATATGCTATCCAGTTGATGGAAAAGCAAAAAGCAAAATTTACCTATGGTATCTTAGAGCGTCAATTCCGCAATCTATTTATTAAAGCAAACGCAAGTAAAGGCGTTACAGGTGAAGTTTTACTTCAACTTTGTGAATCTCGCTTAGACAACCTTGTATATCGTCTTGGTATTGCACCAACACGTAGTGCAGCACGTCAACTTGTAGGACACCGTCACATCACACTTAATGGTGAAATCATGAATATCCCTTCATGTCACGTAAAGCCAAATGATGTAATTGGTGTTCGTGAAAAATCTAAATCACTTGATGTGATTGAACGTTCGTTATCTGTAGCTAACCACGATTTAGAGTGGTTGTCGTGGAACGATACAACTTTAGAAGGCACATTGGTATCGGTTCCTACCCGTGAGCAAATTACTGAGAACATAAAGGAACAATTAATCGTCGAATTGTATTCAAAATAATCCTATGGCACTATTTAATTTTCAAAAACCAGACAAGGTAATCATGATTGAATCGGATGAATTTGAAGGCATCTTCGAATTCCGTCCATTAGAACCTGGATATGGGCTAACAGTTGGTAATGCATTGCGTCGAGTAATGTTGGCTTCCTTAGAAGGATTTGCTATTACATCTGTTCGTATAGATAAAGTTGACCACGAATTCTCTACGCTTCCGGGTGTGGTAGAAGATGTTACTGAAATGATTTTGAACTTTAAGCAAGTTCGATTTAAGCAACAAATTGACACTGTTGACAGTGAGACTGTTAGCGTTGCCGTTTCAGGACAAAAACAACTTACTGCCGGTGATTTGCAAAAGTTCACTTCTGGCTTTCAAGTACTAAATCCAGATTTTGTTATTTGTAATATGGACGAAAGTGTTCAGCTTAACTTTGAGTTTACCATCGAAAAGGGACGTGGTTATGTTCCCGCAGAGGAAAACAAAAAAGCAACAGCTCCTATTGGAACGATTGCCATTGACTCTATTTACACGCCAATCAAAAATGTTAAATATACGATTGAAAATTTCCGTGTAGAGCAAAAAACAGATTACGAAAAGCTAATTTTCGAAATTGTTACAGATGGTTCTATTCATCCAAAAGATGCATTAACTGAGGCTGCAAAAACACTCATCCACCATTTTATGTTGTTCTCTGACGAGCGCATCACATTAGAGGCAGACGAGATTGCTGAAACTGAAACTTACGACGAAGAATCGCTACATATGCGTCAGTTGCTTAAGACTAAACTTATTGACATGGACTTATCTGTTCGTGCATTAAACTGTCTTAAGGCTGCCGAAGTTGATACACTTGGCGACTTGGTATCATTTAACAAAAGCGATTTAATGAAGTTTAGAAACTTTGGTAAAAAATCACTTACGGAACTTGAAGAATTGGTTATTGCCAAAGGACTCAATTTTGGTATGGATTTGGCCAAATACAAACTTGATAAAGACTAATTCCGCAATAGCTAGTAATCATGAGACACGGAAAAAAAGTAGCCCATTTGGGGCGTACCAATACACACAGAAAAGCGATGCTTGCCAATATGGCATCTTCACTGATTGAGCACAAACGCATCAACACAACTGTTGCTCGCGCAAAGGCGCTTAAAACTTTTATAGAACCGCTTATTACGCGTTCAAAGGAAGATTCGACACACAACCGTCGTGTTGCCTTTAGAGCACTTCGTGATAAATATGCGGTTACCGAATTGTTTCGTACCATTTCGGAAAAAGTAGGCGATCGTCCAGGTGGCTACACGCGCATTATCAAAATGGGGAATAGACTCGGGGATAATGCAGATATGGCGTTGATTGAACTTGTTGATTTCAACGAAGTATATGAAACAGCTAAACCTAAGAAGAAGTCACGCAGACGTGGAGGAAAGAAAGCTGCTACTGCTGAAACAACAATAGCTACTACAGCTACAGAAACAGTAGAAGCCACTGAGGAGGCTCCTACGCCTGTGGATGAAACACCTAAGGTTGAAGAAACAACAGCATCAGCTGTTGATACTCCTGATTCAGATGCTACAACAGACGAAAAAAACGAGACTGAATAATAATTAACAGACTCTTAATAACTCAAAGGATAAACCTGATGGTTTATCCTTTTTTTTATATTATTTTTGCCAAAACACTTAAACCACATGAGCCAATACCACTCCCGTAAGCAAGCACTTATTTTGCTCGAAGACGGAACGGTGTTTCACGGTAAATCCATTGGCATTGAAGGGGAAGCGTTTGGCGAGTTATGCTTTAATACAGGGATGACCGGCTACCAGGAAATTTTCACTGACCCCTCTTATTATGGGCAGTTAATGGTAGCTACAAATGCGCATATAGGAAACTACGGAATTCAAAATGCCGAGTCAGAATCTGACCAAATTCAAATTGCTGGACTAATTTGTAAAAACTTCAATACAGGATTTTCACGTGTAGCTGCCGACAGTTCTTTGTTTGACTTTTTTAAAGCACAAAATTTAGTAGCTATTTCAGATGTTGACACAAGAGCACTTGTGAGCTACATAAGAGATAACGGTGCGATGAATGCTGTGATTTCTACCGAAACGGAAGACCTTAATGCACTGAAGAAAAAACTTGCTGATGTACCTTCTATGAAGGGTCTTGCACTTGCACAAAAAGTAACAACCACGTCACCATATTTTGTTGGCAATCCAGATGCATCCATCAAAATTGCGGCATTGGACTTAGGAATCAAAAAGAATATTCTACGCAATTTGGTAAGTAGAGATGCATACATCAAGGTTTTTCCTCTTGAAACAGACTTTGAAACCATGCAGGCTTGGAATCCAGATGGGTACTTTTTATCAAACGGACCCGGCGATCCAGAACCACTGCATTCTGCTCAAGCAGTAGCTCGTGAAATTATAGCCAAAGGTTTGCCACTTTTCGGGATTTGTTTGGGACATCAAACCATCGCTTTGTCGCAAGGCATCTCAACCTATAAAATGCTTAACGGGCACCGCGGTATCAATCACCCCGTGCTGAATGTTGAAACGGGAAAAGGGGAGATCACATCTCAAAATCATGGATTTGCGATTAATCGCGAAGAAACAGAGGCGCACAAGCAAGTTGTGATTACGCATAAACACCTAAACGATAATACGGTTGCGGGTATTCGAATTGATGGAAAACCTTGTTTTTCTGTTCAATATCACCCAGAAGCAAGCCCGGGACCACACGATTCATCATATTTATTTGACCAATTTATTACACAAATTAACAACCACAAAAAGCAAGCATCATGAGCATTATCTTAAGCGTACACGCACGTCAAATTTTCGATTCTCGAGGAAATCCAACGGTTGAAGTTGACGTCATTACGGACAACGGAACAATAGGTAGGGCAGCAGTTCCTTCTGGCGCTTCCACCGGTGAACATGAGGCAGTTGAACTTCGAGACGGTGGTGATGCATACATGGGAAAAGGTGTTTTACAAGCGGTTAAAAATGTAAATGAACATATTGCACCTGAACTGTTGGGTAGCTCTGTTTTTGAACAAGAAGAAATAGACCAAATCATGATTGATTTGGATGGAACTCCTAACAAATCAAAACTAGGAGCAAATGCTATTTTGGGCGTTTCACTTGCAGTAGCAAAAGCAGCGGCCAACGAACTTGGGTTACCGCTTTACCGCTATGTTGGAGGTACACGCGCCATTACACTTCCTGTTCCGATGATGAACATCATCAACGGCGGTTCGCATTCCGATGCACCTATTGCGTTTCAAGAGTTTATGGTAATGCCTGTAAAAGCGGTGTCGCTAACACATGCACTACAAATGGGAACAGAAATTTTCCATAACCTTAAAAAAGTTTTAAAAGGCAGAAACCTGAGTACTGCCGTTGGTGATGAAGGCGGCTTTGCGCCAACCCTTGCAGGTACAGAAGATGCACTTGACACCATTTTATTGGCTATCGAAAAGGCAGGTTATAAGCCTGCAGAAGAAGTTATGATTGCCTTAGATTGTGCAGCTGCAGAGTTTTATGTAGATGGAAAATATGATTATTCTAAGTTTGAAGGAGCAGAAGGTAAAGTACGAAGCTCACATGAACAAGCAGATTATTTGGCGTCTTTGGTTGAAAAATATCCCATTGTTTCTATTGAGGACGGAATGGACGAAAACGACTGGGAGGGCTGGAAATATCTGACTGAAAAAATTGGAGATAAAGCCCAACTTGTAGGGGACGATTTGTTTGTAACTAATGTTACACGTTTAAGTCGTGGAATTGATGAAGATATTGCAAATTCTATTTTGATTAAAGTGAATCAAATTGGTTCTTTATCAGAGACTATAGCAGCTGTTCAAATGGCACAAAACGCAGGATATACTTGTGTGATGTCGCACCGCTCTGGTGAGACAGAAGATAATACGATTGCTGATTTGGCAGTAGCACTTAATACGGGACAAATCAAAACAGGATCGCTATCTAGAAGTGATCGTATGGCAAAATACAACCAGTTGCTCCGTATTGAGGAAGAATTGGGAAGAAATGCGTATTATCCACAAGATAACGCGTTTAAGGTGAAGTTTTAATTCATCTAATTAAATACAGTAAGCTAAAGTAATGGCAAAAACAGCAACACTGTCCTACGAGGACAAATCAATTGAACTACCTGTCATAGAAGGAAGTGAAAACGAATTGGGCATTGATATCAAAACCCTTCGTGCTAAAACAAATTTAATTACACTTGACCCAGGTTTTAAAAATACAGGGTCGTGTCAAAGTGCAATTACGTATTTGGACGGAGAGCAAGGCGTATTGCGTTATCGTGGATATGATATTGAAGAACTTGCCAACAATGCCGATTTTTTAGAAGTTGCATATTTGCTCATCTTTGGCGAGCTACCCAATGAAGCACAATTGGATAAATTTTTGGTAGATATCAAGGAAGAGTCCTACATAGATGAAGACCTGAAAAAAATCCTGGAAAGTTTCCCTAGTGCTGCGCATCCTATGGGTGTATTGTCTTCTTTAACAAGTGCACTTACAGCTTTTAATCCCAGTTCTGTTGATGTCGAAAGTGAAGAAGACATGTACAGAGCCATTACGCGTATTATGGGGAAGCTCCCTGTTTTGGTTGCTTGGGTGTTTAGAAAAAAAGCAGGTCTCCCACTCAAATATGGAGATTATTCATTGGGTTATGTAGAGAATATCGCACGTATGATGTTCCGCAAGCCAAATAAAGAATATGTTGCCAACCCTATTGTAGATGCTGCACTAAATAAACTATTGATTTTACACGCTGAACACGAGCAAAACTGTTCCACATCAACTGTTCGTATTGTAGGTTCATCGCATGCAGGACTTTTTGCATCTATTTCGGCAGGAATTTCAGCACTTTGGGGGCCACTCCACGGCGGTGCAAATCAAGCAGTAGTAGAAATGTTGGAGGCTATTCGTCAAGATGGTGGTGATACCAAAAAATACATGGAAAAGGCAAAGGACAAGGCAGATCCGTTCCGTCTTATGGGCTTTGGACACCGTGTGTATAAGAATTTTGACCCCCGTGCACGTATCATAAAAAAAGCAGCAGATGAAGTTTTAGCTGACTTAGGCGTTGTTGATCCTGTGTTAGATATTGCTAAAGAATTAGAAGCTGAGGCACTTAGCGATCCGTATTTTGTAGATCGTAAATTGTATCCAAACGTTGATTTTTACTCTGGAATTATTTATCGCGCCATGGGGATTTCAACAGAGACATTCACGGTGATGTTTGCACTTGGCCGCTTGCCAGGATGGATTGCGCAGTGGAGAGAAATGCGACTTAATAAAGAACCTATTGGACGTCCACGTCAAATTTATGTAGGTGAAACACAGCGCTCATTTGTGCCCTTGAATAAGCGTTAGTTGTTCGTTAAGTTTCCGTTTATTTACAGATAGTCTTCTGTGTTTTTTGCTTTTTGTTGCTGTATCTTTTTAAAGAACAAACGCACAGGCTCTGACTGAGCAGAAACCGAAACTTTGTGATGATCTGCGTGAACACTATACGCATCACTAGTGCCCTTAAATATAGTCAGTTTATAATAAGGAATAACCAACGCATAGGTTTCTAATAATGATCTAAATCGTAAAATAATTCCTTTTGGCCGTAATTCTACATTACACGTATTGTCATTGTGATCTAATAAAAAAAGGGCATCAATTTCTTTGCTACTGGTGGTTACATGTAGCTTTGGCGAACCAACACCTCCTAATTTTAAACGCTCCAAAAGTGTAAAAGGCTTTCCCAGTAAGGCGTCTATTTCAGCGCGTTGTTTTTTGTCGTTATAGGATACATTTTTTAACATTTCACAAAGATAAACGAAAACACAATGTAGCTTGTTGAAACCTGTATCTTTGCATCTTATTATTTGGTATGGAATCAATACTTATAAAACACTTAAGCGGATACTTTAAAGCACAGTACAACAAAGAGGTTGGTACGTTTGAAATTCAACCCACAAAACCGCAATTTGAAGGTGATTTGACCCTCGTGGTTTTTCCATTGCTTAAAGTAGTTCCAAAAAAACCGGCTGAACTTGCTACGGAATTGGGTGATTTTCTGGTTGATGCAGTAGCGGAAATTAAAGCATACAATGTGGTTCAAGGCTTTTTGAACATTGAGATTTCAGATGCCTACTATATTGATTTTCTTTTGCAACTATCGCAAAATCCCAACTTTGGATTTACGCAAAAGACTGCTGTGTCTGATACGCTTTTGGTTGAGTACTCATCGCCCAATACCAACAAACCCCTACACCTTGGACACATCAGGAATAACCTGTTGGGAGCTTCTGTTGCCAATATTTTGGCAGCGCATGGGGATAAAGTGCACACCACACAAATCATCAACGACAGAGGTATTCACATTTGCAAGTCAATGGTGGCGTGGCAAAAATTCGGAAACGCCGAAACACCTACAAGTACTGGTTTAAAAGGCGATGCGCTTGTTGGGAAGTATTATGTACTTTTTGATCAACAGTATAAAAAGGAAATAGCAGATTTAGTTGCTACGGGCATTACGGAAGACCAAGCTAAAAACGACGCGCCTATACTGCAAGAAGCGAAAGAAATGCTATTAAAATGGGAACAAAACGACCCCGATGTACGCTCACTTTGGAAACAAATGAATACATGGGTATATGATGGTTTTGCCAAAACATATTCTCGATTAGGTGTTCATTTTGATTCGTATTACTATGAAAGTGACACCTATTTATTGGGAAAAGATACGGTTGATGAAGGTCTTTCAAAAGGTATTTTTTATTCAAAAGATGACGGTTCTGTTTGGGTGGATTTAACTGAAGATGGCTTAGACGAAAAATTGTTACTTCGTTCAGATGGTACTTCTGTTTATATGACGCAAGATCTGGGTACTGCGCGATTGCGATATACCAATCATCCCGATATGAAAGGCATGGTATATACAGTTGGGAACGAACAAGACTATCATTTTAAGGTGTTGTTTTTAATTCTAAAAAAACTAGGATATGATTGGTCTTCCCAATTACATCACCTAAGCTATGGTATGGTGGACTTGCCTAGTGGAAAAATGAAAAGTAGGGAAGGTACTGTTGTTGACGCCGATGCGCTTATGGACGAAATGCATGCCACGGCGAAGCAAATTTCTCAAGAGTTGGGTAAGCTTGATGGTATGACAGAAGACGAAAAAGAAAATCTATATCACACCATTGGTATGGGTGCATTAAAATATTACATCCTCAAAGTAGATCCCAAAAAGCGTATTCTATTTGACCCTAAAGCTTCGGTTGATTTCAGTGGAAACACGGGGCCATTTATCCAATATACACACGCTCGAATTCAATCTATTTTAAGAAAAGCGGGCGAAAATAATGCCGCTTACGATACAACAGTTTCATTACATAATAAAGAGAAAGCAGTGCTTAAAATGCTGGGGCAGTTTCCAGCTACTGTCTCCGCTGCAGCAAATCAATATAGTCCTGCGTTGATTGCTAATTATGTATATGATTTAGTAAAACATTACAACTCGTATTACCAAGAAGTTCCCATTTTGGTGGAGGATAGTAGCATAAAATCTTTGCGTGTTGCGCTTTGCGCTGCAGTGGGTCAGGTAATTCAAAAAAGTTTGGGACTTCTGGGTATTGAGGCTCCAGAAAGGATGTAAAAAAAAAGCCCCGATGTAACATCGAGGCTTAATTTGAATAATTTATTAAAATTATTTGCTAGATACAGCTGCAGCATAAACTACAAGACCAAATCCAATTTTGTTGATTGCATCACCAATGTTGTAAACAACATCCATGTTTAAACCAATTCCGTCAACAAAGTCATACCAACCGTCAGTACCGATCATATATCCTAATGGGTAAATTGCCCATCCGATAAGTACAAACAATGTTAGCGTTTTGTGTGCTTTTTCAACAGAACCTCCTGCAGCAGCAGCAAGCTTAGCCAAAGGACCAAATTTGATTAACCACGCAATGTAGAAGTATGCTAAACCAGAAGCAAGACCCCAAAGTGCAGGACCGCTAGCAGTATCAGAAACTTCTCCAAAGTAACCTGTTACTAACATTACAAGTGAAGCCCAAATCAAAGTGCTAAGGTGCTTTTTGGTTGCACCAGCCGCTTTTAAGATAAGGTAAAACTCAACACACATTAATGGAACAGTTAAAATCCAGTCAATATAACGGATCTCAGTTGTTACACCACCTGTAGTTGCAGCTTCTCTCATGTAATAATAGTGAACAGCAGCAATAAATGTAATCAATCCTGATACCAAGATAGACGTTCTCCATTTGCTGTCAAATTGGTTTAAAGACAAGAAAAAGAAAGCTGACGCAGCAGTCATTGCCATTGTCCCTAAAAAGAAAGTGAAATTTACCGGATCACTTAGGTCCGCAATAGTTACTAAATTTGTAAGTGTCATAATTTTTTAATTATAATTTTGTTGAGCGCAAGTTAAAAAAAATTAAACAAACCGTATATATTTGATTAAAATTTTTCAAACAATATAAAAAACACATGCCTAAACTATTGAGTTTTGAACGCCAAAAAATCGGTATCACACTGATTTGCACCCTGTTGGGACTGGCATTGCCTATGTCTTTTTTATGGGTTTTAGCGGCTATAAATGTGTTAATAATTGGTGTAATTCATGGTGCAAATGATTTATATATCCTATCAAAATATAGTAAAACGACAAAAAAACGTCAATTTGGATATTTATTTGTCAGTTACGTATTTTTTGTATCAATTATGGTTTTGGCGCTTTATAACGTTCCACAATACGCACTTTTGTTGTTTGTTTTAGCCAGTTCGTTCCATTTTGGGGAGCAACAATGGCATAAGAATAGCATTGTCAAATCCGCAAAGCTTCATATTTTCTATATTGTTTATGGTGCATTTCTTTTTTCTTTGTTGTTTTTCACCCATCAAGATCAAACACTTTCTATAATTCAAGAAATTTCAGGTATTCAAATGGAGCAAAATATGCTATTACACATATTGATTGTCTCCTTTATACTTACCGTTTTTTTTGGATTATTAAATATTAAACAAATTAAGACACAGTTCTTTTTTCAGTTTTTAGCACTTCTGTCTTTACTATTACTGTTTACCCAAACCTCCCTTTTGTGGTCTTTTTCAGTCTATTTTGTGTTGTGGCACAGTATTCCATCATTAAAAGAGCAAGCGGTAGTATTATACCCCAATGATATGCATCCTATATATACATACTTTAAACAGGCGCTTCCATACTGGATCTTGTCTTTAATTGGTCTAGCAGTAGCTTTTGTTTTTTTTAATGAAAATACAGCATCCCTTCTGTCCCTATTTTTTGGATTTTTGGCAGCTATTACCATTCCCCATGTTCTTGTTATTTTTTGGATGCACCAGAAAAACTAATTCCGTAATTTTGAACTTTATTTCCAATTCATGTTTGAACAGTTTAGTCAACGCCTAGACAAGGCGCTAAAAACACTTAAGGGTCACGGACGCATTACCGAGATTAATGTTGCCGAAACAATGAAAGAAGTTCGCCGTGCGCTACTTGATGCCGATGTGAATTTCAAAATTGCCAAATCTTTTTCAGAAGACGTCAAGCAGAAAGCACTGGGTCAAAAAGTCCTCACAAGCTTAAAGCCAGGTCAGTTACTCATAAAAATTGTACAAGACGAACTGACTGCGTTACTCGGCGGACAAAAGGCTTCACTTGCTGTTTCAGGGAAACCCGCTGTCATATTAATGAGCGGCTTGCAGGGTTCAGGGAAAACGACCTGTACTGCCAAACTGGCTAAACACCTTAAAACAAAGCAGGCTAAAAAAGTTTTACTCGTTGCTTGTGATGTGTACCGTCCGGCGGCAATTGAACAATTACAAGTATTGGGAGAGCAAATAGATGTAGCTGTTTTTGCACAACCCGAAAACAACAATCCTGTTGAGATTGCCAATAATGCCTTACAACATGCCAAAACACATCAGTTTAATGTTGTTATTATTGATACCGCTGGTCGATTGGCGATTGACGAGGCACTCATGCAAGAAATTGACAGCATTCACAAAGCGGTTCGACCAACGGAAACACTTTTTGTAGTTGATGCCATGATGGGGCAAGATGCGGTAAATACAGCAAAAGCCTTCCACGATTTACTGCAATTTGACGGAATTGTCCTTACCAAAATGGATGGTGATACACGAGGTGGTGCTGCGCTTTCCATAAAGTCTATTGTCAATAAGCCTATCAAATTTATTGGTACGGGAGAAAAAGTAGATGCTTTGGATGTATTTCACCCCGACCGTATGGCGGAGCGTATTTTGGGAATGGGCGATGTGGTCTCCTTAGTTGAGCGTGCTCAAGAGCAGGTTGACGAAGAGGAAGCAAAACGTATTCAGCGTAAAATCTCTAAAAACCAATTCGGATATGACGATTTTTTGAGCCAGCTCAAGCAAGTGCAGCGCATGGGTTCTATGAAAGATTTAGTAGGGATGATTCCTGGTGCGAGTAAAGCATTAAACGGTGCAGAAATTGACGAAGATGCGTTTAAGGGCGTAGAGGCACTCATTCAATCTATGACACCCAAAGAACGCCAACAACCCAAATTGCTTGATTACAGTAGAAAAAAACGTATTGCCAAAGGCGCTGGTATGCAAATGGATGATATCAACAAACTGGTAAAACAGTTTGAACAGATGAGTAAAATGATGAAAATGATGCAAGGGGGCAAATCCTCTAAGCTGATGCAAATGTTTGGAAAATGAGCACTATTTTAGACGGAAAAGCCACCTCAAATCAAATTAAAGAAGAACTTTCGCAAGAAGTCACAGCACTTAAAGCGTCAGGCAAACGCCCACCGCACTTGGCTGCTGTTTTGGTAGGAAACGATGGTGCTAGTCTAACCTATGTGGGTAGCAAGGTACGCTCTTGCGAAAAAATTGGATTTGACTCCACGTTGATACGCTTAGAAGATACCGTTACACAAGACGAGCTTCTTGAGACCATCGACACATTAAATAACGACACTACACTTGACGGCTTTATTGTGCAGCTTCCCCTTCCTAAACACATCGACGAAGAAGTTGTACTACATGCGATAAATCCCGACAAAGACGTGGATGGATTTCATCCTACCAATTTTGGAAAAATGGCACTAGGCATGGAAACCTTTATTCCTGCAACGCCGTTTGGCATCATGGAATTACTACACAGGTATAAGTTAGATATCAGTGGTAAACATGCTGTTGTGATTGGCCGCAGTCATATCGTAGGTCGTCCAATGAGCATTTTGTTATCTGATAAAGGTAACCCTGGTAATGCTACCGTAACACTAACGCATAGCCGTACACAAAATCTAGCAGAAATTACCAAAACAGCTGATATTGTAGTTTCCGCCTTAGGCGTACCAAATTTTGTTACCGCTGATATGATTAAGCAAGGTGCTATTATCATTGACGTAGGCATTACGCGCGTTCCTGACGAAAATCATCCAAAAGGCTATGTCATTACAGGTGATGTGGCATATGATGAAGTGAAAGAAAAAGCCAGTTTTATTACACCCGTTCCCGGTGGTGTAGGCCCCATGACTATTGCCATGTTGTTGCAAAACACCATGTTGGCGTATAAACGCAACTCCTAATAAATGCAATCCAAACTTCAACAAGCTGTTGCTTCTGGACTTGCACTTCCGTTAATGGAGGCTTTTTATACCATTCAGGGTGAGGGATACCACAAAGGCAGCGCAGCATTTTTTATTCGCATTGGTGGCTGTGATGTAGGGTGTCATTGGTGTGATGTAAAAGAAAGTTGGGATGCTAATCTACACCCACCAACCTATATTGACGAAATTGTTGCGCAAGCAAAACAATATTCGGATACCGTTGTGGTCACGGGAGGCGAGCCACTGATGTGGAATATGGCACCACTTACAGAAGCCTTACAAGCAGCGGGTATGAAAACACATATTGAAACGTCGGGTGCGTATTCACTATCTGGTATTTGGGATTGGGTTTGCCTCTCGCCTAAAAAGCGTATGCTACCAAAACCCGAGATTTACAAAGCTGCAGATGAGTTAAAAGTTATTGTATATAACAAAGACGACTTGCAATTTGCCGAAAAACAAGCTGTTGGAATTTCAAAAAAGTGTAAACTATACTTACAACCAGAGTGGAGTAGAAGGGATAGTGCCATTCCAATGATTGTAGATTATGTACTAAAAAATCCCAAGTGGATGGCATCGTTGCAAACGCACAAATACCTAAAAATCCCATAGTGATAGATCCCCAAAAACTGCCCGAACAAGCAGCGAAAGTCGCGCAGGAAAACGTCAAATATTTAAAAAAGCTAAAGGTACGCAAGCCAAAAAAGTTGGATGCAGTGATGACAAAGCTGCACAATGAAACCTTCGCAAAAATAGACTGCCTAAACTGTGCCAATTGCTGTAAAACCACAGGACCTCTCTTTTTGCCCTCAGACATTAAGCGCATCAGTAAACGACTTCGCATGAAGCCATCCGAATTCGAGGTTACATACTTGCGTATTGATGAAGATAATGACAAGGTACTTCAGCAAGTACCCTGTTCGTTTTTAGGTGCAGATAACCATTGTAGTATTTACGAAGACCGCCCTAAAGCCTGCCGAGAATTTCCTCATACCGACAGACCAAAATTGCATCAAATCACAGCTATTACCGCTAAAAATGTAGCGGTATGTCCTGCTGTTTACGATATCGTGGAGCGATTAAAATCTGAACTCCCGCTATAGTTCCATACTGAAAATATACCTTACATTTAGACTTTAAAAACCCATTAGTGCGCTTTACTTGGTTTATAGCTCGAAGAATTATTGGTCAGCGTTCGCATCGCAGCAGCGTTTCGGGTCCCATTATTACCATTGGCATTATTGCCATTGCGTTGGGGGTAATTACCATGCTTATTGCTATTGGAACTGGTGTGGGATTACAACATAAAATCGGGCAAAAAGTAGCTGCTTTTAGTGGTCATGTTCGCGTTACCACGCTAGAAAATAGCCAACGTTTAGAAACACTTAAGCCTTTAGAAAACGCATCCGAAATTCGCAATACCTTATTGCAGCAGTCTAACGTATATGCTTCGCAGTCAGTGGCTTATGTCCCTGGTGTCATCCTAAACCAAAATGCTTTTGACGGTATTGTTTTTAAGGGTATAGATGATTCTTTTAACTCCAAATTTTTCAGCTTTTTTGGGAATTCAGAAAAAGTTTCAGCACTTGGAGCGCAAGACATATGGATTTCTACAGCATTGGCAAATAAACTAGCCTTATCTATTGGCGATCGTGTTTCGCTATATTTTGCATCTGAAGAAACAGCAATGCCCAAACGCCGTAGTTGCAATGTGGTAGGGCTTTTTACCACGGGTTTCTCAGACTATGACAATACCTACGTGCTTGGGCATCTGGACGTGGTGCGTTCATTGTATGGTTGGGATAACAATCAAGTGGGTGCTTTTGAACTTTTTTTAAATGACAGCTCCGAACTTTCTGCCCAATCCGATATACTTTACGACAGTATAGATGCATTGGTAGATGTACAACATATAGAGGAACAATTTCCCGAAATTTTTAATTGGATCCGCTTGTTTGGAACCAATATCTCTTTGATTATCATTATAATGATTATTGTTGGTGGAGTGAATATGATTACCGCTTTGTTGGTGCTTATTTTGGAGCAAACGCAACTCATTGGGATAACTCGTGTTATGGGCGCAGCCGTACGTTCGCTGCAACAACTTTTTCTGATTCAAGGTGGATATTTGATAGGAGTTGGGCTTTTTTGGGGAAATCTCATCGGACTTGGATTACTGTTTATTCAAAAACAAACAGGTATTATTTCCTTAGACCCTGCTACCTATTACGTAAAAGAAGTACCTGTTTATATGGATGTTACTACAGTATTATGGCTCAATGGGCTTACGTTGTTCATCTGCCTTGCCTTACTGGTTTTACCTTCACTTATTATTGCCCGTATCACGCCAACGCAAGCACTTAAAATAAATCCGTAGCATTGGTTAACGCTAGTGCATTACTTACCTTTGTGACATGCATTATGTAGAAAACATTCTTAAAACGATTGGCAATACGCCCCTAATCAAGCTCAATAAAATCACGGCCGAAATAGACGCTTTGGTGTTAGCTAAAGTGGAATATTTTAACCCTGGCAGCTCTGTAAAAGACCGCATGGCACTCAAAATGGTGGAAGACGCCGAAGCCGATGGACGTCTAAAACCTGGAGGCACCATTGTGGAAGGAACGTCTGGAAACACTGGGATGGGATTGGCGTTAGCAGCCATTGTAAAAGGCTATAAGTTGATTTGTGTTTCTACCGATAAGCAATCCAAAGAAAAATTTGATATCCTGCGTGCTGTGGGGGCGGAGGTTATTGTATGCCCAACAAATGTAGCACCAGACGATCCACGGTCGTATTATTCTACCTCTAAACGTATTGCCGAAGAAACACCCAATGCGTGGTATGTTAACCAGTATGACAACCCCTCAAATGCCGTTGCGCATTACGAACAAACAGGCCCTGAGATTTGGGAACAAACCGATGGCAAGATCACACATTTTGTAGTGGGTGTAGGAACAGGTGGTACCATTTCGGGTGTTGCCAAATACCTAAAAGAGAAAAACCCGGATATTAAAATTTGGGGGATTGATACCTATGGCTCTGTATTTAAGAAATACCACGAAACGGGTATTTTTGACGAGAAAGAAATTTACCCTTACATCACGGAAGGGATAGGAGAGGATATTCTACCTGAAAATGTGGACTTTAAGCTTATTGATGCTTTTGAAAAAGTAACGGATAAAGACGCTGCGGTATATACGCGAAAGCTGGCGCGTGAAGAGGGTATTTTTGCTGGAAACTCTTGTGGTGCTGCCGTTAAGGGTGTGCTCCAACTAAAAAAGCACTTCGGGCCAGACGATGTGGTGGTGGTATTGTTACACGATTCGGGTAGCCGTTATGTGGGTAAAATGTATAACGACGACTGGATGAAAGAAAAAGGGTTCTTGTAATAATAGCTATTCAAACAAGCCATATTAATAAAAAAGGATACTACCGCATAACCTTGGTTGGGAAAACCACCGGGCTTTCGTGGCCGTCAGTTCCAACGGCAGCTACTCCAAACATATAATTATCAATGACAATTCCTTTTAAAGTGGTTTGGGTGTTCATACCAACAAACATGCTATTGTCCCACGTAGGGGATGTGGTGTCTCTCCAATAGACCTTGTATCCACGGAGGTTTTCAGAAATTGAGGGGCTCCATTGCAATTGGGTGTCTGGTTCAACCACACCACCAATAGCAAGCTCTTTGGGTGCTGCAGGTGCCCACGCCAAAGATGCTAATGTGATGGCATTTAGTGCGGTTAATTTGGCAGTATAGGCTGCGTTTACGCCAGATAATATATCACCATAGGCAATGCCGTTTTCGGTTCTAATATCTTGATGCTGCCGGTTGTAGTTTTCATGCGCTTCCATGATGCGAATACCAGCAAAACCAACGTCGTTAAATGGGCGGTGATGGCCGCCTCTGCCAAAGCGGTCCAAGCGGTAAATCAACATGGGATTCATTTCCGGCATATAGGTTTTAGTAGTCGTATATACATACCGTGCCAATTGCCTAGAAATACCATCTACCTCGCCTCCATAAAAGCGGCGTTGCTTGCGCTCACGTTCTGTTTCTGTAGGGGGTGTGGGTTCAGAGAAAATACGAAAACTACGGTTGTCAATCACACCATCAATACCTTCAATATTTCCAATCATATCATTGTTGAGTACACCAATAATTTCCCACTTGTTATCAAGTGCATATTGCGCCAAACCTTTTCCGCCATATAATCCTTGTTCTTCTCCAGAAAGACCTACATAAATAATGCTGTTTTCAAAGCTATACTTCGTTAATACCCGCGCCGCTTCAATGGCACCTGCCATCCCTGTGGCATTGTCATTTGCCCCCGGTGAATCCGAACTAAAGTTATTGGGATCGCTAACGCGCGAATCAATATCACCACTCATAATAACATAACGGTTTGGATGTTTGGTGCCTCTTTGAATAGCCACAATATTATTGATCCAAACGCCTCGAGTAAGACGCGATCCGTCTGCGTCAAAATAGTTTTTTTGCTCAAAAACTTCAAGACAGTTTCCGCAGTCTGCACTTATTTTCTCAAACGATTTTTTAATCCATCTTCTTGCTGCTCCGATGCCTCTTGTTTGTGAAACGGTATCGCTAAGGGTGTGTCTTGTGCCAAAATTAGCAAGTGTTTCTACATCATTTATGATACGCGTTGCTGACACTGCATTTACTATATCATACATACGCAAATCTTGTTGCCCAAAGGCAAGGCTAACGCTAAAAAGAATGAAGCAAATGCGATACATTTTAAAAATCATAACTATTATTTTCAGCCACCTTATCGGCTACTTTATTACGTAATGCAATGACGTTAGGGTATTCAAAATACTTTGTGTAGCGCTTTAGTCCCATTAACAAAGCTTTTTGCTCGTCGCCTTCAGCAAATCCAAGAATGGCTTCACGTCCTTTTGCTGTGATTTTTTCTGTAGCTTGGTACAAATACAATTGACTCATAGCCACTTGGTAGGCTTGCGCCTCAGCACCATAAATACCTACATTTTTCTCAGCACGCAAAACGGCAGATTCTGCCATATAAATTTCAATGAGGATATCAGCCACCGCCAATAATAATTGTTGGTGCTCCTCCAATTCAGTTCCGTATTTCTGTACGCCAGCTCCTGCAATCATCAAAAATACTTTTTTCAGATTCTTAAGTACGTGTTTTTCTTGACTTAGTGGAGCTGAAAAATCAGGAATAGCAAAATCGGGAATACCCAGTAATTCCTCGCCAACAGCTGTGGCAGGACCAATCAAATCCAACTGTCCTTTCATGGCTTTTTTAATCAGCATGCCAACGCTTAGCATACGATTGATTTCATTTGTTCCTTCGTAAATACGTGCAATTCGCGCATCGCGCCAGGCCGTTTCCATGGGTGCGTCTGCTGAAAAGCCCATACCCCCAAAAATCTGTACGCCCTCATCGGCAGTGCTTTGCATATGCTCCGAACACGCCACTTTTAAAATAGAACACTCAATAACGTATTCTTCTACTCCTTTAAGTTCTGCTTCCTGATGGTTATTTCCCGCAGCATCACGAATGGCAATGCGGTCTTCAATGTCTTTTGCCGCGCGGTAACATGCCGATTCGCCCGCATATAAATTTGTAGCCATGGTAGCTAATTTTTGTTTGATAGCACCAAATTTAGCAATAGGCGTCTTAAACTGCACGCGCTGATTGGCATAGGAAATAGCTTCGTTTATGGTACGGCGTTGTCCATCTAATGTAGCAACCGCCAACTTGATACGCCCAACGTTTAAGGCATTCATGGCAATTTTAAACCCATTCCCCCGCTCTGAAAGCATGTTTTCAACAGGTACTTTGGTGTCGCTAAAAAAGACCTGTCTGGTAGAGGAGGCATGAATGCCAAGCTTCTTTTCTTCTTCGCCCATGCTAATGCCATTTTCTGGATCATTAGGCACTATAAATCCTGTGATGTTCTTGTCGTCTTCAATACGAGCAAAAACAATCATTAAATCAGCATAGCCAGCATTCGAAATCCATATTTTCTGTCCCGAAATAAGGTAGTGTGAACCGTCTTCTGAAAGTACAGCTTTAGTTTTTCCGCTATTCGCATCTGAACCTGCAGTAGGCTCTGTCAAGCAATAACATCCAATCCATTCTCCCGATGCTAGTTTGGGCACATATTTGTTCTTTTGCTCTTCGTTTCCATACAGTACAATAGGCATGGTGCCAATTCCAGTATGCGCACCAAATGCCGTGGACAATGAACCTGATGCGCCGGACATATATTCGCATACTAACATGGTATCTACAAAGCCCATTCCCAATCCGCCGTAGGCTTCGGGAACGCTAACACCCAAAAAGCCCATTTCGCCAATTTTACGCATGAGTTCGAAAGTGTAGTCATAATCTTTGCTTTCGAAACGCTCGCGTGCTGGCCATACATCTCGGTCAACAAACTCCTGAACGGCTTCACGCATCATGCGCTGCTCTTCGTTAAATTCTTCTGGGGTAAATACATCTGCGGCTTGCGTTTCTTGTAAAATAAACGCACCTCCTCTTGTTAGTTTTCGTTCTATTGTTTCCATAGCTTTATTTATAATCGTTCAAAAATTCCTGCGGCACCTTGTCCTGTACCCACACACATGGTTACCATGCCGTATTTGTTATTTCTCTTTTTCATTTCGTCAAAAAGCTGCACCGAAAGCTTCGTTCCCGTACACCCTAGTGGATGTCCAAGAGCAATTGCGCCACCATTTACGTTAATGATATCTGGATTTAATCCCAATGTTCTTATAACAGCCAGCGACTGTGAAGCAAAGGCTTCGTTTAGCTCAAATAGCTCTATATCTTCTTGTTTCATTCCCGCTTGTTTCAGCGCTTTTGGAATAGCAGCTATTGGTCCAATTCCCATAATACGTGGCGGAACGCCTGCAGCGGCATAGCTCACCATTCGGGCAATGGGTGTAACCCCCAATTCTTTTACCATGTCTTCGCTCATCACCAAAACCATAGCAGCACCGTCGCTTGTTTGCGACGCATTTCCAGCTGTAACAGAACCGCCATCTGCAAAAACGGGACGTAATTTAGCCAGTCTTTCTATAGCGGTATCGGCGCGCGGGCCCTCATCGGTATCCACCACATAGTTTCGTGTTTTTTTGGTGTTGCCTTCGAGATAAGTTTCTTCAATATTTATGGGAACAATTTGGTCTTTAAATGCACCACTTTCAATGGCTTTTAGTGCTTTTTGATGCGATGCATAGGAAAAGGCGTCTTGATCTTCGCGAGAGATTTGGTATTCTTTGGCTACCGCTTCGGCAGTAAGTCCCATGCCCCAATAGTAATCTTCTTTTCCTTTTTTTACGATTTCATAATCCGGAACGGGCTTATATCCACCAAACGGAATAAAACTCATACTTTCCGATCCACCTGCAATAATGCATTCTGCCATTCCTGATTGAATTTTGGCAGTTGCCATTGCAATCGTTTCTAGGCCAGAGGCACAGTATCGATTAACGGTTACGCCAGGAACTTCATCGGTTTCTAGGCCCATTAGCGATATGAGTCGCGCCATATTTAAGCCTTGTTCGGCCTCGGGCATGGCGTTTCCAACAATCACATCGTCTATGCGTTTTTTATCTAATTCTGGAATAGAGCTCATAAGATGTGCAACGGTTTCTGCTGCGAGTTCGTCTGGTCGCTTAAAGCGAAATAGACCTCGTGGTGCTTTACCAACTGCGGTACGATAGGCTCGAACGATATATGCGGTTTTCATAATTAGTTTCTTAAAGGTTTACCTGTTTTTAGCATATGTTGAATGCGTTCTAATGTTTTTCTTTCAGCACAAAGCGATAAAAAAGCCTCACGCTCGATGTCCAACAAATAGCGCTCGCTCACTTTTGTAGCTTGCGACAAATCGCCACCTGCCATGACATAGGCTAGTTTGTTGGCGATTTTTTGGTCGTGTTCAGAAATGTATCGTCCAGCTTCCATGCTATCTGTTCCAACCAAAAACATTCCCAATGCTTGTTTTCCAAGTACTTTAATATCTGTGCGTTGTATTGGTTGTGTGTAACCGCGTTGCGCCATCAAAAGGGCTTCTTGTTTGGCAATGCTCAATTGACGTTTGCTGTCTATGACAACTGTATCTTTTCCATTTTGAAGCACACCAATATCAAATGCCTCGTATGCCGAGGTAGCTACTTTTGCCATACCAATAGCGAGGAAATATTCTTGTAAGACATTAAGCTCAACATCATTTTTACGGAAAGTATCGGCAGCTCGAAGTGTCATTTCTTTTGATCCACCACCCCCTGGAATAACGCCAACACCAAACTCCACGAGTCCAATGTAGGTTTCTGCAGCAGCAACCACTTTATCTGCATGCATGGAAAGTTCACAACCCCCGCCAAGTGCTAGACCATGTGGCGCAGCTACCGTGGGAATACTCGAGTAACGCATGCGCATCATGGTATCTTGAAAGTATTTTATTGCCATATTGAGCTCATCGTATTCTTGCTCTACAGCCATCATAAAAATCATCCCCAAGTTGGCACCCGCTGAAAAATTAGCCCCATTATTTCCAACAACAACACCCTCATAGCCTGCCTCTGCCAAATCAATTCCTTTATTGATGCCTTGTAAAACACCTGCACCAATGGTATTCATTTTGGAGTGAAATTCGATGTTTAGAATGCCATCGCCTATGTCAATAACCGAGCATTCTTTGTTTTGCCAAATCGTTTTATTTTCTCTGACATTGTCTAAAATAATAAAGGCATCCTGACCAGGAATTGGAACAAATGTTGCCTTGCCAATATTGTAATAATGCTTTTTGTTCGCCTCAAGTTTATAAAAGCAATCTTCTTTTGCAGCAAGTGTTTCAATCCAAGGGGCAACTGGGTGTCCAGCTTCTTTTATAAGTTCAATTCCTTTGGCCAATCCAACAGCATCCCAAAGCTCAAATGGTCCGTGCTCCCAGCCGAAACCAGCTTTCATGGCTTCATCAATATGAAATAATTCATCCGCAATCTCGGGAATTCTAAACTGCACATAGGCAAAGGTTTCGCCAAGAACTTTTCTATAAAATGCAGCTGCTTTATCATTGCCGCTTATTAATATAGGAAAACGGTCTGCAACACGCTCAACTGTTTTTGTTTTTTCAAGTGTAGCAAACGAAGCCTTCTTTTTGGATCTGTACGTCATGTTATCCAAATCCAACACTTGAATCTCCGACTTTCCGTCTTTGTTTTTTATTTTTTTATAGAATCCTTGCCCGGTTTTACTGCCTAACCATTTTTCATCCATCATTTTTTGGATAAAATCAGGTAATGTAAAAACATCATGTCGCTCATCGTCAGGGCAGTTTTCATGCAGCCCGTTGGCAACATGAACAAGCGTGTCTAGACCTACCACATCAACCGTTCTGAATGTAGCAGATTTTGGACGTCCCATTACAGGACCTGTAAGTTTATCTACTTCCTCTACCGTAAGCCCCATGGGTTTCATTTGATGGAACAAACTCTGAATACAAAAAATCCCTATGCGATTTCCAATAAACGCGGGGGTGTCTTTTGCCAAAACGGATACTTTTCCTAAAAACCGGCTTCCGTAATCCATTAAGAAATCCACAACTTCTGGTTTGCAATTTGGTCCAGGAACCACTTCAAATAGTTTTAAGTAGCGCGGCGGATTAAAAAAGTGCGTCACCGTAAAGTGCTGCTGAAAATCTTCTGATCTTCCTTCGTTCATAAACTTGATTGGAATTCCAGATGTATTTGAACTCACAAGTGTTCCAGGTGTGCGGAATTTTTCCACTTGTTCAAACACGATTTTTTTAATGTCTAATCGCTCTACGACTACTTCAATAATCCAATCTACATCAGCAATTTTAGACATATCGTCTTCAAAATTTCCTGTAGAGATACGTTCTTTAAATGCAGCGTGATAGAGTGGGGCAGGCTTGCTTTTAATGGCTTTTATCAGGTTTTCATTTACAATGCGATTGCGCACTTGGGTATGTGAGGTGTCCAAACCTTTTGCTTTTTCAGCATCGTTTGGTTCTTTTGGAACTATATCCAAAAGCAACACCTCAGCTCCGATATTGGCAAAATGACATGCTATGCCAGCACCCATAATTCCGGAACCTAAAACAGCAACTTTATTAATTCTTCTTTTCATTTGTTTTAGATTTTTTTTGATTGGATAAGTTCAATGATGGTTTCGGAAACTTCTCTAAAGGCTTCAATTTTCTTTTCACCAACCCGCTCTTCAATTTCCTTATTAAATTGTAGTACTAGTGATTTTGACAAATCTCTTTTTTCTAGCCCTAACGGGGTAAGTTTGAGTAATACACTGCGGCCGTCTTCTGGATTCGGCACACGTTCAATAAGTTTTTTTTCTTCGAGTGTTTTCAGAGTTCTCGATAAGCTTGTTGCTTCCATTCCCATTTTAGGGGCAATGGCCGTAGAAGGAGTTCCATGAACTGGATCTATGGATAGCAATGCAAATCCAGTTGCCATGGTGGTATCGTATTTTGATGCCTGTTCGTTGTACATTTTGGCAATAGCTTGCCAGGTCGCACGATATAGTGCGTCAATTGTTGGGTATGAAGTGGTTACTAGCATACCCCAAACATACAAAAAAATACTATGCACGCATAGTATTTTTTATAAATCGTAAATGGAATTAAAAAGCGTTTGGTATTTTTCTCTAATGCTTTTGCGTTTGAGTTTCATTGTAGGCGTTAGATGTCCATCCTCAACAGACCACACATCATCAGTGATTCTAATTTCTTTAATTTTTTCCCATTGCCCAAACCGTTCGTTGATTTCATTCACTTCATTCAATATTTTTTCATGAACTTTTTTATTGTGGCTCCAAGATTCATTTTTTGCCTGTGCAATACCATGTTTTGAAGCCCATGCTTCAACAGTTTCAATATTGGGTTGAATAAGTGCTGCAGGGAATTTTTGTCCCTCCCCAATTACCATGATTTGGTCTATAAACGTAGATTGTTTCATGGCATTTTCAATCACTTGTGGCGCAATGTATTTCCCTCCCGAGGTTTTGAACATTTCTTTTTTTCTGTCGGTGATTTTAAGAAAACCATCGGCATCAATTACTCCTATATCCCCTGTGTGGAAAAAGCCGTCTTTGAGTACTTCATCCGTTTTTTCTTGGTCTTTATAATATCCTAACATGATATTTGGACCCTTGCACAAAATTTCTCCGTCCTCAGCTATTTTTACGGTAACCCCATCAAGAACGGGACCTACAGAACCAATACGCATTTGTCCATTTCGCATATCATTTACAGAAATTACTGGAGAAGTTTCTGTAAGTCCGTAACCCTCTGCAACGGTCATCCCAGCTGCGGTAAATACACGTGCCAACCTAGGTTGCAGTGCCGCACTTCCAGAGGCAATTAATTCAAGGTTTCCTCCCAAGGCTTCTTTCCATTTACTAAAAATAAGTTTTCTGGCAATTTTAAGTTGCAACTCGTACCACAAACCGTTTTGTCCATATGGTTCATAACGAAGTCCCAAATCTACCGCCCAATAAAATAGTTTTTGTTTGATGCCCGAAAGTTCTGCTCCGCGCGCATATATTTTATCGTATAATTTTTCAAGAAGTCGAGGTACTGCAGTCATGACAATAGGGTTTACTTCCTTGAGATTATCCCCTATGGTTTCTAATGACTCAGCAAAATAAATTCTTGTTCCAGAATATACATATAAGTACAATAGCATACGCTCATAGATATGGCAAAGTGGTAAAAAACTCAACGATTTTGCCTCACCGTAAGTAAGTGGAAGACGTTTTTGGCTGGCAATAACATTCGTTACAATATTATTATGGCTCAGCATAACCCCTTTTGGTTTTCCCGTCGTTCCAGAGGTGTAAATAATGGTCGCTAAATCTTCGGATTTGATATTCGATTTTCTGGTTTTAATTTCGTCCGTTTGTGCTTTGGTAGGTTTTTTTGAAAGGATTGATTTGAAATGATCACATCCCTTAATTTTATCAAAACTATACACCCCTTTTAGGTTTGCACATTGCGATTCAATTGCGCGGACTTTATCTAAAACTTCTTGGTCTGAGACAAAACAATATGTTGCCTCAGCGTGGTTTAGAATGTAGGCGTAGTCTTCAGACGAGATAGTAGGGTAAATAGGAATATTTATTGCTCCAATTTGAGACATGCCAAAATCTGCTAATACCCACTCGGTACGGTTTGTTGAAGAAATTATAGCAATTTTATCTCCTGCTTTAACGCCCAAGCTTAGCAAACCTGCACTACATCTGTCACCTTGTTCTTTTACTTTTTTTGTTGAAAAACCAACCCATTTTCCGTTTACTTTTGAGTTTACGGCATTGTCTAGCGAGCGATGCTCGGACATTAAATCAATAAAATCAAAAAGTCTTTTAGGTGTTTCCATATGTGTTATCTTAATGCGTTGGCAAAAAGCCAATAGTCAAAAAAACGATATTTTTTTGATTTTACCTATTCAAAATCCAATTGAAGGCATCTTCAAATGCCAAAGTCCATGGGCTTACAGCATCTGTTCGGTCTTGTGGATAGTGTGCCCAATTCCATGGAAAAATAGATCGCTCCAAGTGTGGCATCATCACCAAATGACGACCGTCATCGCTGCTGACCATAGCCGTATTAAAATCAGATCCATTGGGATTTGAAGGATACGTATCGTATGCATATTTCCCTGAAATGGCGTAGGAGTTTTCTTCTTTTGGGAAAATAAATTTACCCTCGCCGTGTGCCGCCCAAATTCCCAATCGGCTGCCTTGTAAACGCTGTAACATAATGGCAGGCGATTCTTCAATTACAACATCAGTAAATATACATTCGAACTTACCAGAATCATTGTGCTCCATACGAGGTTTTTCGTTGTGATTCGGATGTAAAAGCCCTAATTCAATAAATAATTGACAACCATTGCAAACGCCTAGACTTAAGGTGTCTGGACGTTCAAAAAATGTTTGAATTGCTTTTTTAGCATTCTCGTTATACTTAATGGTTCCTGCCCAACCTTTTGCAGACCCAAGTACATCGGAATTAGAAAATCCTCCAACGGCGACAAGTAGTTGAATATCGCTCAAATCTTCCCTTCCAGACGTTAAATCTGTCATGTGAACATCCTTTACCTCAAAACCAGCCATATGCATCATGTATGCCATTTCGCGTTCCGAGTTACTTCCTTTTTCCCTTAAAACGGCTGCTTTTATTTTTCGTTTTGGTGCTGGTTTTAGTTTCCCGTCAAAGTTTTTTGGGAATTTAAATTGTAGCGGTGTTTTATCAAAAGATTCGAATCGTGCAGTTGCTTGTTCTTCACCACTTTGTTTTTGATCTAATAAATATGAACTTTTAAACCAATGTTTTCTATATATCGAGATGTCAAATTGATAATCTGTACGATCCCCTTTAACAATCAGCATATTTGATTTTGTCAATGTTCCAACACGTTCAATCGCAATTCCCTTTTTCTTTAATTTTCCTGCTGTTTCACGATCGGTTTGAATTAAAACACCTACTTGTTCTGATAGTAGTGTTTGTTCAGCGCTGTATTCGGATTTTGATAATTTCACATCTAAGCCTATGCCATCAGCAGCAAAACACATTTCGAGAAGAGATGTGATTAGTCCACCCGAACTTATATCGTGACCAGCTTTAACAGTGCCTTTTATAATCTCTTTTTGAATGGTATTAAACACTGTTTTAAAATATTTGGCTTCAGCAACATCGGGTGCTTGTACTCCAATAGCTTGATTGAGTTGTCCATATGCGGAGCCACCTAAAGCAGATTTACAATCGGATAAATCAATGTGATACACATCACCACCACCATGCTTTAACTCTGGAGTCACAACTTTGTCAATAGCATTACAATGGCCCCCTGCAGAAATAATAACCGTTCCAGGCGCTATAACCTCTTGGTCGTTATATTTTTGTTTCATTGACAGCGAATCTTTGCCCGTCGGTATATTGATTCCCAGACTGATAGCAAAATCCGAGCAGGCTTTTACCGCTTCGTAAAGTCGTGCATCTTCTCCCGGATTGTTGCATGGCCACATCCAGTTTGCAGATAGACTTACTGATGATAATCCCTCTGAAATGGGAGCCCAAATAATATTTGTTAAAGCTTTGGCGATAGCATTTTTGCTACCCAAGCCTGCATCGATGAGTCCAACAAGCGGTGCATGTCCCACTGAAGTTGCCATGCCGTGAACTCCCTCAAAATCAAGTGCCATTACGCCGCAATTTGCCAACGGCAATTGATGTGGTCCAATGCATTGTTGTTGTGCCACACGCCCTGTAACGCAGCGGTCTACTTTGTTGGTGAGCCAATCTTTACAAGCCACAGATTCTAGCTGTAATAACCACGCAACACTTTCCTCAAACGATTTGGGTTGAGGTATTGCTGCATAAGCGGTTTCGCTTGTGTTGTCTTGCATGATTGTTTTTGGTGTTTTTCCAAAAAAGTTAGAAAGCGCCAAATCTATCGGTGATTGACCACTTTTTTCTGAAATGACTTCAAAGTGGTTATTTTCTTTAATTTTACCAACTTCGAATATGGGTGCGCGTTCTCGTGCAGCGATATCTTTAAGTTGTTCAAGTCCGCGCGAATTGGTAATAAGCCCCATGCGCTCTTGTGATTCATTTCCAATAATTTCCTTTGCTGACAAAGTTTGATCTCCAACGGGAAGTTTGTCTAAATCAATGGTTCCACCTACTTCTTCAATAAGTTCAGACAAGCAGTTTAAGTGCCCACCAGCACCGTGATCGTGAATGGAGACTATAGGATTGGTATCTGCTTCAACTGCCGCTCGAATCGTGTTGGCAACACGTTTTTGCATTTCTGGATTTGACCGCTGTACTGCATTTAGTTCAATCCCTGATTCAAAAGCACCCGTATCTGCCGATGATACCGCGGCACCACCCATGCCAATGCGGTAATTATCACCACCCATAACCACGATTTTATCGCCTTTTTTAGGTGTTTTTTTGATGCTTTGCTGTATTTTTCCGTAACCTATTCCACCTGCAAGCATGATAACTTTATCATACCCAATGGTTTGTTCATTTTCTTGATGTTCGAAAGTAAGTAGTGAGCCTGCAATAAGAGGTTGTCCAAATTTATTTCCAAAATCAGATGCTCCATTAGAAGCTTTTATTAAAATATCCTCAGGGTTTTGATAGAGCCACGGACGTGGTGCAAGTTGTTCCCAAGGACGATTGGCTTCGGTACGCGGGTATGCGGTCATATATACGGCAGTTCCCGCCATAGGAATAGAGCCTTGTCCACCTGCTAACCGATCTCTAATTTCTCCACCCGAACCTGTAGCAGCGCCATTAAAAGGCTCAACAGTTGTGGGGAAATTATGGGTTTCCGCTTTTAACGATAGTACAGAAAGGAATGATTTTTTGACGTAATAATCAGGAACGTTTGGTTTTTTAGGTGCAAATTGTACAAGCGTTGGTCCTTTGATAAATGCAACGTTGTCTTTGTAGGCAGATATCAAATTCTCTCCGTTTTTCTTCGAGGTTTTTTTAATGAGTTCAAAAAGCGATTGCTTTTTTGTTTTACCATCGATTATAAAAGTGCCATTAAAAATTTTATGGCGGCAGTGCTCTGAGTTTACCTGAGAAAAACCAAACACCTCGGAGTCAGTAAGCGAACGGCCCAAACGCTTGGCCAACGTTTCCAAATACGATACCTCATCATTGCTAAGCGATAAACCTTCTTGTGCGTTGTATGTAGCAATATCTTCGATGTGATTGATAGGCTCAGGTGTGCGATTTGAATCAAAAATATGCTGATCTAATTCTTTAAATCGCTGATGTACCATAGCATCAAAAGCATGATTATGCTCATCTCCCCAAAACTGTTCGATGCGAATAATATCGTTGATTCCCATATTGTGACAAATTTCAACGGCATTGGTACTCCAAGGAGTAATCATATTAATACGAGGTCCAACAAGTGCCCCTTGCACAAACGATTTTCTAAGTAGTGGGTAGCCGCTAAAAAGCCATTCCAGCTTTTTTTGATCTTCTTCAGATATGGGAAGTTCTTTTTGAACTACGTAAAGGTGCTGTTTTGGGTCACCAAAAAAACAAATCATACACAATGATTAAAGTACAAAAATAGGGATACTTTGGAACGAAATTGTGGTATTAGTCTTTTAAAAAATAAACGATAAACATGAATTTATCAACAAACTAAGCCTTTCGTACAAGACGCGCCATGTAAAATCCGTCAAAACCTTGAACTGATGGCCAAAAATGATTTTCTTTTTCAAGCGAAAATGATTTACCAATTTCAGTAGTTAAGAATTCAGAAACTTGCGCTTCATTTTCCTGCGGAAGGATGGAGCATGTTACGTAAATTAGCTTTCCGCCTGGTTTTACCATATGCGCATATTGACTTAATATCTTTTGCTGTTCAGCTACAACACGATCAATAAAATCGGGGTTAAGCTTCCATTTTGCATCTGGATTCCTACGTAAAACGCCTAATCCACTACAGGGAGCGTCTAAAAGAACCCGATCTGCTGAACCGTGTAGTTTTTTAATGATTTTATTGTTTTCAATGAGCCGCGTTTCAATGTTGTGTGCGCCTGCGCGTTTTGCTCTGCGTTTAAGCTCACGGAGTTTGTACTGATGGATATCCAAAGCGATAAGTTGCCCTTTGTTTTGCATCAGAGCAGCAAGGTGTAACGATTTTCCACCTGCACCTGCACAGGCATCAATAACGCGCATACCAGATTCTACTTGCGTAAATGGAGCAACACATTGTGAAGCAGCGTCTTGTACCTCAAAAAGTCCTTTTTGGAATGCGTCGGTATTAAATACATTACTGCGCTCGTCAAGCATCAATGCATCGGGATATTTTGAGAGGTATTGTGTGGTAATTTTATCTTCAAGCAATGCATTTCGCAATAACTTAGGAAGGATTTTTAATGAATTTGCACGAAGAACAACAGGGGCTACTGTGTTTAAGGCCTCTAGCTCTTTTTCCCATTTTTTCTCACCCAAAGACTTGACTGCCAGTTCGTCTAGCCAATCTGGAACCGATTCTCGGTATTTGCGTTCTTTTCGCAATGTCTCAAATCGTCCTTTAATACGTCGTGTGGGGGTTCCTTCGAACGGTTTCCATTCTGGTAAAGGATATCCGCGCAAAGTGGCCCAAACCGCAAAAATGCGCCACAAATCGTCTCTATTTAAAGGCTCTTGTACTTCTGCAATGGCGGCATAAAGACGTTTCCAACGTACAATTTCATACGAGGTTTCTGCAATAAATCCGCGGTCACGACTTCCCCAGCGTTTATCGCTTTTAAGCACTTGCGCCACAACCTTATCGGCGTATTTTTCTTCGTTAAAAATTTGATGTAGTCCGTTAAGTACGGCCAAAACTAAGTTTTTGTGTAAGCGCATATTTTTAATTAAATGATTGTAGCTCAATCAGTTTTTTATACATCCCATTTTGAGCCAATAGGGCGTCATGTGTTCCACGCTCTAGCACATTTCCTTTGTCTAGTACTATAATTTCGTCTGCACTTTGTATGGTTGATAATCGGTGTGCAATGATAAGCGAAGTACGATTTTGCATCATTTTTTGAAGCGCGTCTTGAACTAATTTTTCAGATTCGGTATCCAAAGCAGAGGTGGCCTCATCCAATATCATTACAGGGGGGTTTTTGAGCACAGCACGTGCTATGGCTAAACGTTGTTTTTGCCCACCCGAAAGTTTATTTCCAGCATCGCCAATAATGGTGTCGATACCCTGTGGAAGTTCGGCCACAAATGTAGCAGCGTTGGCTATGGCAAGGGCTTCGGAAAGGTCTGCGTCGGTGGCATTTGGACGTGCAATACGCAAGTTGTTTTTTACTGTGTCGTGGAATAGTATGGCATCTTGTGTAACAAATCCAAACAACGTGCGTAATTCATGCAAATCAACTGCGTTTGTGGGCACTCCATCTATGGTGATGCTGCCTTTTTGCGGATCATAAAATCGTGCTAATAAATTGGCTATGGTCGTTTTTCCACTTCCTGACGACCCAACAAGAGCCACTGATTTTCCTTTGGGAATAATTAAGTTAAGATTCTTGATCACGTTTTCTTCTCCATAGCTAAAGTGAATGTTTCGAAACGAAATTTCTTTTGAAAAGGCGGGAAGTTTTTTAGGGTTTTTGGGTGATTGTATTTCTGATTTATAAAACAAATACTCCATGATACGCTGTGCAGCAGCGTTTCCTTTCCTTACGCTATAAATGGCTCTACTTATCGATTTTGCAGGAGTAAGGACACCGTATGCAAGCCCAAGGTATGTGATAAACGCCTCGCCAGTGAGGGTTTTTTCAACCAAAACAAGCCGACCTCCAAAATATAAAATAACCCCAAAAACGGCAATGCCTAGAAATTCACTAATAGGGCTAGCCAAGCTTTGGCGATGGACCAAATTATTGGCAAAAGTGAATACCCTTTTCGTAATGTTAGAAAACTTTTTGTTAAAAGCCTTTTCTGCAGTAAATATCTGAATTATGGGGATTCCCGTAAGTGACTCTTCTACAAAGGAAAGGAGTTCACCAAACTCGCGTTGCAATTTTTCGGAGCGTGACTTTAGCGTTTTTCCAATTATAGAAATCAGCCAGCCTGCTACGGGAATAAATATTAAAACAAAAAATGTAAGTTTCGAACTTATCAAAAACATACTACCAAGTGCAAATATTATGGTTAGGGGTTCGCGAACCAGCATTTCAATTACTGATAAAAATGAACTTTGCACTTCATTTACATCGGCAGTAATTCTCGATAAACTATCTCCTTTTTTATTGTCGGAATGAAAATTAGCGGAGAAAGAAATAAGTTTTGCATAGAGTGCGTTTTGCAAGTCCTGGACTACTCCATTACGCATGAAAGTGATAAAAAATATCGCACAATAATTGAATAGATTTTTTAGAAAAAATGAAATTAACAGCACCGCAATGACAACCATTAGTGCTTTGAGCGCATCTTCTTGGGCATATTGTTCTACAGAATACCGAAACAAATCAAGGGCATAATTTAGTAATTCTCCCACACCTTCATATGCAGGTTTTTTAGTTGGTGTTTTTTCACTGCCGAAGAGCACCTCAAGCATAGGCCATAGTGCAATAAAAGAAATGGCATGAAAAAAAGCATATAATATATTGAACACTATGTTTAGTGCAATATATCCTTTGTATGGAAGTGCGTAACGTAATATATACCGAATTGGACTCATGATATGCCTAATTCAGCCAAAATCCGATTGATTTTTTGGTCTAAAATCGCTTTTGTTGTTCTGTAATTTGCTGCCTTATCTAAAGCGGTATTCACACTGACATAGAACTTTATTTTTGGTTCTGTTCCACTGGGTCTAGCCGCCACTCGTGTGCCGTCTTCGGATATAAAAATCAATACATTGGCTTTTGGCAAAGGTATGGTTTCTTTTTGTTGCGATTGTAAATCATGTCGCGTAGCCGATGCATAGTCCTCTAGATGTGTGATGGTTTTTCCGTCTAAAGTTTTTGGCGGATTGTTTCTGAAATCCTCCATAAGGCGTTGAATTTCTGCTGCGCCAGACTTTCCTTTTTTAACCAAAGAAACCAATCTTTCCTGATAGAGACCAAGTTTTTCGTAAATGTCCAATAGCGTATGAAAAAATGAACTCCCTTTAGATTTTGCCTCTGCAGTTAATTCACACGCCAACAAAGCTGCCGTAACAGCATCCTTATCACGGACAAAATCGCCGACCATATAACCAAAACTTTCCTCGCCTCCACCAAGACATTTTTGGTTTGGGTAATGCGCTATCATTTGCGCAATCCACTTAAATCCAGTAAGACCAAGTTTGCATTCGATACCGTAATGTTTTGCCAAGGAAATCATCATAGGCGTTGAAACAATAGTAGAGCCTACAAATGCATGATCATCATCTGTGAACCCCCCTTTACTAAGAATAAAATCGGTCATAGCAACCATAGTCTGGTTGCCATTTAAAAGTTCCAATTCATTGTTCTCGTTTCGCACTGCAATGCCTAATCTGTCGGCATCTGGGTCAGTTCCAATGACGATGTCTGCACCAATTTCAGCTGCCTTTTCCATTGCCATTTTGAGTGCTTCGGGTTCTTCTGGATTTGGCGATTGAACCGTAGGGAAATCTCCGTCTGGAGAAGCCTGCTCTTCAATTGTGGTAACCTGATCAAATCCTGCTGCTTTTAACACCTGTGGAATGGCGGTTATAGAGGTTCCGTGAAGCGATGTAAACACAATTTTAATATCACTTCTATTTCCATTTCCGATGCGACCAACCTTTACTGAAGCTTCTTGAAACGCTAAATCAACTTCTTTATCAATAAATTGAATTCGATTTGGTTGGGCATTAAATTGGATGTTATGATAAGTGGTATTGTTAATTGCGTTGATGATTCCAGCGTCTTGCGGAGGTACAATTTGCCCACCATCTTGCCAATAGACCTTATAGCCATTGTATTCAGGAGGATTATGAGATGCGGTAAGAACGATACCACAATGACATTTCAAGTGACGCACGGCAAACGACACTTCTGGAGTTGCTCTAAGATCACTAAAGAGAAATACATCAATATTATTAGCTGAAAAAATATTTGCTACAATTTGCGCCAATTCCTTGCTGTTATGACGGCAATCAAATCCAATGACAACGCGTGGTGTTTCGCCTGGAAACTGCGCTTTGAGGTAGTTGCTTAGTCCTTGTGTGGTACGCCCAAAAGTATATTTATTTACTCTGTTTGTGCCAGCACCCATAACACCGCGCATTCCGCCTGTGCCAAATTCTAAATCTTTGTAAAAGGCATCTTCTAATGCTTCTTGGTTGTTTTTTAGTGCTGCAACGGCTTGTTGCGTTTCTTTGTCAAAAGGTGCTTTTTGCCACGCTTCGGCCTGTTCTAAAAAAGATGTATTCATGAATATAAATTACCAGGCAAATTTACATATTCGTTTTAGAGTTTTGATTAATCGTTTCCTTTATTTTGTATCGCATTTTGTGATCGCGATTTCGAACGATAATCTCACCAATAAATCCTGCTAAGAAAAATTGGCTTCCTAAAATCATGGTGGTGAGTGCTACGTAAAATTGAGGTCTATCAGCAATTAACCTACCAGAAGGGTTAACTAAAATCTTATCGATTCCCAAATAGATAGAAAAACCAAACCCGAATAAGAGCATTATACTGCCAATCAATCCAAAAAAATACATAGGACGACGTCCAAATCGGTGTAAGAACCAAAGGGTTAATAGGTCTAAGAAACCCTTTACAAATCGGTCTGGACCAAATTTTGACTGACCAAATTTTCGCGCTTGATGTACGACTACTTTTTCCCCAATTCGATTAAAACCCGCTTGCTTTGCTAGTACGGGTATGTAGCGATGCATCTCACCATACACCTCTATGGTTTTTACGACATCTGATCGGTAAGCTTTAAGTCCGCAATTAAAGTCATGTAATTTGATACCTGAGACCCTACGAGCTGCCCAATTAAAAATTTTTGAAGGAATATTTTTAAATAAAATGGAATCATAGCGTTTCTTTTTCCAGCCTGAAATCATATCAAAACCCTCATTGGAAATCAAATGATATAAATCGGGTAATTCTTCAGGGCAATCTTGTAAATCGGCATCCATAGTGCAAACAACTTCTCCGGCGCATTGCAAAAAACCAGCATGAAGCGCTTGTGATTTTCCGTAGTTTCGTAAGAAACGGATACCATGTACGCGTTTGTCTTGCGTGGTGACTTCTTTTACCCAAGACCATGAAGCATCTGTACTGCCGTCATCGACAAGAATGAGTTCGAAAGAAAGAGCGGATTTCTCTAACACACGAACAATCCATGTGTAAAGCTCGGGAAGTGATTCCGCTTCATCTAAAAATGGAATGACGACCGATAATTGCGGTTGTTTTGCCAATTAACTCTTTTTTGTAAATAATCCTGTTACCAATCCCACGATAAGCCCTATGAGAAGGTTAAAAATAAGAATTACAGGAAAGCCAACGTAGAAAAACTTTTCGGTATTTTCTTGCTGCATTTGAATCATACTTTCTTCCATTTCGGGACGTGCTTCACGAAGTGCATCGGCTTGCATTTGTGCTGTATTTGAAATAAAATCAGTTTCAATTGTATTTATGAAAATAGTAAAATATAAAAGTCCAATAATTCCGGCCACCAAGAATACACCAACCCCCATTTTAATGGATTGTTTTATTGTTAGAAATCCGCCATTATCTTTTTTGAAGTTTAATATGGCTATAACGGCTAAGGATGAAGGAATAAGGATGTTAATGGCTTGGATAATTGGTGACTGATTGTAAATCATATCCATGAAGTATAGCATTAAGCTAAAAACAATACCAATTCCTGCTGCGATAAGCCCAAATCGGTAATTGTATGATCCTGTTTTTGGAGTGGTTTCCATATCTTGTTTTTTTTATGGGTTATGTGTATGGTAAATTTAGATAAAATAATTAAGTTTGCACCCCTTTAAATGGTAAAAGCATTATGAAACAAGGAATTCACCCAGAGAATTATCGCATGGTAGCGTTCAAAGATATGTCAAATGAAGATGTATTTATTACTAAATCGACCGCCAATGCCAAGGAAACTATTGAATTAGACGGCGTAGAATATCCGCTTATTAAATTAGAGATTTCACGCACTTCACACCCGTTTTATACTGGTAAATCTAAATTGGTTGATACTGCTGGTCGTATCGATAAGTTTAAGAACAAATACGCCAAATTCAAGAAATAAACTTGAATTTTTCACGAATTAAAACCTCCCATGCGGAGGTTTTTTTATTTACGCTTATCTTTGACACATGCGTATTTGCTTATTTGACGGACCTAACCGCACCGATTTACTTCCACTTGTTTATACACGACCTGTTGCACACTTGTTTGTTGGTGGTATGACCTTGGCATCGCGATGGGAACGATTACTTGATGTTTCTGTTGTTTACGAAACAGAAAACTATTTGCAACCCAGCACACCATCTTTTGATGTGGCCGTTTTAGCCGGTTGTTTACCTACCTCAGCTTTGAAAGAAGCCGTTCATCATCTAAAAGACGGACAAAAGTTACTTTATAAGGATACGCTAGTTGCCTTTAAAGGCGCGGCATCGAGTGAAGCAGAGGCACTTGATTCCTTTGAAGAAATCTCTTTTTCTAATCCATTAACAATTATTCGTTACCCATGGGATTTGTTTTCAAACAACGCAAAAATAATTTGTGAAGACACCTCTTTTTTTAAAGATTCACATACCAATTCGTTACACACTTCCAATCAGCAGTTTGGTCAACATGCGGTATTGGTTGGCGCAAATGTAACAGCATATGCTGCGGTTTTTAATACAGCGGACGGTCCTATTATTTTGGATGATGGCGCTACTATTATGGAGGGTGCGTTATTGCGTGGACCACTTTATATTGGCGCAAATGCAGTTATTAAAATGGGGGCAAAAGTATATGGCGGAACAAGTTTAGGAAAAAACACGAAAGTTGGAGGAGAGCTCAATAACGTGGTTTTTTTAGGGAACAGTAACAAAGGACACGATGGCTTTTTAGGCAACGCTGTTGTGGGTGAGTGGTGTAATCTTGGTGCAGCTACCGATGCATCAAATCTAAAAAACGATTATGGCGAAGTGCGTGCATGGAATTATACGCAACAAAAATTCATACAAACGGGTTTACAGTTTTGCGGACCTATTATTGGAGATCACACCAAAACAGCGATTCATACAGCCTTAAACACCGCTACAGTTATTGGTGTAGGTTGTAATATTTTTTCAACAGGTTTTCCACGTACATTTATACCGAGCTTTTCTCGTGGCGGTGCACAGGGGATCTCCGAAAATAGATTTGTTAAAGTTTTGGAAACGGCAAGCATTGTCATGGCACGCCGAGGAGAGGAACTTAGCGCAGTTGCAGCGCAAGTATTAAAGAATATTTTCGAATCCACTTCTAATTTTCGTTAGGTATTTGTTTGAGCAATAGCTTATTACCATTGTATATTTGTTAAAATTTTATAAATGTCCACTACTGGTACAGTTGCATTTTATACGTTAGGGTGTAAGCTGAATTTTTCAGAAACATCTACCATTGCGCGCTCGTTTACTGCGGGCGGGTATACCCAAGTGTCTTTTGATCAAGCTGCCGATGTATATGTAATCAATACATGTTCGGTAACAGAAAATGCAGATAAAAAATTTAAAACCTTTGTCAAACAGGCACAAAGGCAAAACCCAGATTGCTATTTAGTTGCTATTGGATGCTATGCGCAACTTAAACCCGAAGAATTGGCTGCCTTAGATGGTGTAGATTTGGTTTTAGGAGCAAATGAAAAATTCAATGTACTCGATTTTATCGATGGTAAATCACCTGCATCAGCGGTGCATGCATGCGCCATTGACGAAGTAGAACAGTACGTGGGCAGTTATGCTATTGGTGATCGTACACGAGCATTTCTAAAAGTGCAAGATGGTTGCGATTACAAATGCACCTATTGTACTATTCCACTGGCACGTGGGTTTTCAAGAAGTGATACGCTTTCCAATATCATTAGGCAAACGCACGAAATTGTGTCACAAGATATTAAAGAGGTTGTTTTGACGGGTGTTAATATCGGAGATTTTGGTAAAGGTGAGTTTGGCGCCAAAAAACACGAACACACTTTTTTTGATTTGGTACATGCGTTAGATGAGGTTGACGGCTTAGAACGCATTCGAATTTCTTCCATTGAGCCCAATTTGTTGCGTCAAGAAACCATTGATTTTGTTGCTCAATCCAAACGTTTTGTTCCTCATTTTCACATTCCTTTACAGAGTGGCAGCAACACTATTTTAGCGGCAATGCGCCGTAGGTATCAACGTGAATTATATGTAAAACGTGTAGCACAAATTAAAAATCGGATGCCACATGCATGCATTGGAGTTGATGTGATTGTTGGTTTTCCAGGAGAAACCGACGCTCATTTTATGGAAACTTACCATTTTCTTAATGAATTGGATATTTCATACTTACATGTTTTCTCTTATTCTGAGCGCGTTAATACGCTTGCAGCTGAAATGCCAAATCCGGTACCTAAAAACGTGAGGTCCAAGAGAAGTAAAATGTTACGTGGTCTATCATTAAAAAAGCGTCGTGCATTTTACGAACAGCAACTTGGCACCACCCAAAAAGTACTCTTTGAGTCTGAAAATAAAAACGGATATATACACGGTTTCACACCCAATTATGTCAAGGTAAAAACCTATTGGAATCCTGCATTATGTAACACGATTCATCAGGTGAAGCTCACCAATATTTCAGATGATGGTTTGGTAAACTTCGAATTTATAAAAGCTGTAGGAATACAGGTGGCTTAGATACGCACACCTATGGGTAGCATGCTGCGATAACGCTTATTTTTTCTAATAAAGCGTACAATTTCTGGACTTGTTGGCATCATACTCACATTGCGCTCTGCAATAATGGCGAGTACTTCTTTGATAAAAGCATCACTAAAATCGTTAGGACAATTGTCTTTTGGAACAACAAGTTTTGTTAGAAAAATTTTACGCTCTTGCTGCGCATATTCAATTTTGGCTAGTTCGCCTTCAACTTCAGTTTCAAATTGACGCAAGAAAGAGTTATCGGTAACGTTCATTTTTCCCATAAATTTTTGCTAGACTGCAAATTTACAAAAAATTATGTACATTTAATGTGCAATGGAAAAGTCAAACATCATACACGTATATATGATGCCTGGAATGGCTGCCAACACGTCTATTTTTGATTTTATTCAAATGGGCAGTTTGTTTGAAGTTCATCGCTTGGCATGGTTTACTCCAAATAAGGACGAAACTTTAGTCTCTTATGTAATGCGTATGTGTGAAAAGGTCACACATCCAAATCCTGTTTTGGTTGGCGTTTCTTTTGGCGGAATTATCGTTCAAGAAATGGCGAAAATAATTCCTTGTCAGAAAGTAATCATCATTTCTAGTGTTCGTACACGCAAAGAATTCCCCATTCATATGCGTATAACACGCAAGACAAAAGCCTATCGTTTTTTTCCTACACAATGGGTAGATAACCTAGAAGATTTTGTGGGGTTTATGTTTGGCCCTGCAGCTCGAAAACGTATGGATTTAAATAAAAAGTACTTGTCTGTGCGTGATCCTGCGTATTTAGATTGGGCTTTAGAAGCTTTTTTTAACTGGGATCAAGAAGAACCCTTGGCTGACGTGGTCCACATCCATGGAACCTACGACTTGGTTTTCCCTGTATTTTATTTAAAAGATTACATTCCTGTTCCAAAGGGGACACATGTAATGATCGTTCTGAGAGCTAGGTGGTTTAATAAAAACTTACCTAAAATTATTATGAATGACTGGAAAGGGAATTAAATTTTCTTCAGCTGTTGTTGCATCATTTTTATTTGATCTGTCAACATACCTTGTTTATCCAGTTTTTTTGCTTCGTTAAGTAGTGTTGTTGCTTCTCGCTTACGTCTTTTTTGCATTACAATTCCAGCTAGACTTAATTTTGCCATTGCTAAATCGTGTTTCATGTTTAAACCCAATGAAATGGCTTTTTTGAAATGGCGTTCCGCTTTGGTTAGGTTTTTTTGAGATTCAATCACCCCGTGCAGAAAGAAATAGTAGCCCTGTTGTTTTTGAGTCAGTGCCAGTGTTGGATTTTTAATACGTTGTAACCAACGCATGGTGCCATCAAAATCTTGTTTACGCAGTCTTAAAAATGAAAGAAGAATCAATTCATTTTTAAAATACAAGAAAATAAAAACACATGCTAAGAATATAAGGGCAATTCCATTGCCAATATTGGGTTGAATAAATTGATATACAGCGTAGCCTAAAGTGAGTACTGCTAAAACGATTTTTATAAACTTTGGGAACATATTTTTCTTTTGATGCACAAATTTACACATTTATATGATAAGGTTGTTTGTTAATGATGTTGCTTATTGTATATTTGCAGCCAGTTAAGTAAAAAAGATGAAAAGAACGTTTCAACCATCAAAGAGAAAACGCCGTAACAAACACGGTTTCATGGAGCGCATGTCTTCGGCAGCAGGTCGCAAGGTTTTGGCTTCGCGCCGCGCTAAAGGACGCAAAAAGCTTTCTGTTTCATCCGAAATACGTCACAAAAAATAAGTGAATAAATCGTTGAAAACATCAAGGTGCTACTTTACAAGTAGCGCCTTTTTTTGTATATCTTCGAAAGAATTTTGACCAACTATTAGCAACAGCATATGCCAAAAAGAAAAGACCTTAACAGCATACTCATTATTGGATCTGGCCCTATTGTAATTGGCCAGGCTTGCGAATTTGATTACTCGGGTTCGCAATCGTTACGTTCACTTAGAGAGGACGGAATCGAAACAATCCTGATTAATTCTAATCCTGCAACTATCATGACCGACCCTTCCATGGCTGATCATGTGTATTTGTTGCCGTTAACGACAAAATCAATTTTAAAAATATTAAAGGAACATCCTCAAATTGATGCCGTTTTACCCACAATGGGTGGACAAACAGCATTGAATTTGTGTATTGAAGCTGACGAAAAAGGGATTTGGAAAGACTTTGATGTTCAACTTATAGGAGTGAATATCGATGCGATAAACATTACCGAAGATCGTGAAAAATTCCGCGAGCTTATGGGTAAAATTGATGTTCCGATGGCACCCCAAGCTACAGCAACATCATTTTTAAAAGGAAAAGAAATTGCGCAGCAATTTGGTTTCCCTTTGTGTATTCGCGCCTCTTATACCCTTGGTGGTGCGGGTGCTGCTATTGTTTACAAAGAGGAAGATTTTGACGAACTCATGCGCCGTGGGCTTGAAATTTCACCCATTCATGAAGTCATGATTGACAAAGCCATGATGGGATGGAAAGAATACGAATTGGAATTGTTGCGTGATAACAATGACAATGTTGTTATTATATGTTCTATCGAAAATATGGATCCGATGGGGATTCATACTGGTGATTCCATTACTGTTGCACCAGCGATGACTTTATCTGATAAAACCTATCAGAGAATGCGTGACATGGCCATTAAAATGATGCGTAGTATTGGCGATTTTGCTGGCGGGTGTAACGTACAATTTGCAGTGAGTCCAGACGAAAAAGAAGATATTATCGCTATTGAAATTAATCCACGTGTATCTCGTTCTTCGGCATTGGCAAGTAAGGCTACGGGGTAACCTATTGCAAAAGTGGCTACCAAATTGGCGATTGGTTACAGGCTAGATGAGTTGGATAATCAAATTACAAAATCTACTTCGGCATTATTCGAACCCACATTAGACTATGTCATTGTAAAAATTCCGCGTTGGAACTTCGATAAATTTGAAGGCTCTGACCGTACTTTAGGTTTACAAATGAAAGCCGTAGGAGAGGTTATGGGTATTGGACGCTCTTTTCAAGAAGCATTACACAAGGCCACGCAATCACTTGAAATAAAACGCAACGGGCTAGGAGCAGACGGAAAAGGCTATACCGATTACAATCAAATTATTGACAAACTCACCAATGCCTCTTGGGACAGGGTCTTTGTGATTTACGATGCCATTGCCATGGGTATTCCGTTGAGTAAAATCTACGATATTACCAAAATTGACATGTGGTATCTGAAACAGTATGAAGAGCTATTTCAGTTACAGAAAGAAATTTCTACTTATACCATAGACAGTATTGATAAAGAATTGCTGTTGGAGGCCAAACAAAAAGGATATGGCGATCGACAAATTGCGCATATGTTGGGCTGTTTGGAAAGTGAGGTAAACAGTAAACGCGATGAGATGAACATCCAACGTGTTTATAAATTGGTAGATACCTGTGCAGCAGAATTTACCGCAAAAACACCCTATTACTATTCTACTTTTGAAAGTACGATGGAAACATCTGAAGGTGATGTGTCTGTACATAACGAGAGTGTGGTTTCTGACCGCAAAAAGATTGTGGTGCTTGGCTCTGGTCCAAACCGAATAGGACAAGGTATTGAGTTTGATTATTGCTGCGTTCACGGCGTGTTGGCTGCTAGTGAGGCTGGCTACGAAACCATTATGATTAATTGTAATCCTGAAACGGTTTCTACCGATTTTGACACGGCAGATAAACTTTACTTTGAACCTGTTTTCTGGGAACATATTTACGATATCATCCGTCATGAAAAACCCGAAGGTGTAATTGTTCAGCTTGGAGGTCAAACGGCGTTAAAACTTGCTGAAAAGCTAGACCGTTACGGCATTAAAATTATGGGTACGAGTTACCAATCTTTAGATTTGGCGGAAGATCGTGGAAGTTTTTCTACGCTACTCAAAGAAAATAATATTCCCTATCCTGAATTTGGTGTAGCAGAAACAGCCGATGAAGCCCTTGCGCTTGCTGATAAATTGAACTTCCCTATCTTGGTTAGACCCTCTTATGTTTTAGGAGGTCAGGGTATGAAAATTGTCATTAACAAAGAAGATCTAGTAAAGCATGTGGTGGATTTATTACACAAAATTCCAAATAATAAATTGTTATTAGATCACTATTTGGATGGCGCGATTGAGGCAGAGGCAGATGCCATTTGCGATGGCGAAAATGTGTATATCATAGGCATTATGGAGCACATAGAACCCTGTGGTATTCACTCAGGAGATTCGAACGCAACGTTGCCGCCATTTAACATTGGTGACTTTGTGATGCAACAAATTATTGATCACACCAAGAAGATTGCACTTGCGTTGAACACGGTTGGACTGATTAATATTCAGTTTGCAATAAAAGATGATGTGGTGTATATTATTGAAGCAAATCCACGTGCATCTAGAACCGTTCCCTTTATTGCAAAAGCATATAAAGAACCGTATGTGAATTACGCTACTAAAATCATGATTGGTGATAAAAAAGTAACTGATTTTGACTTCAATCCACAACTGGAAGGCTTTGCCATTAAGCAACCTGTATTCTCATTTAATAAATTCCCTAATGTAAATAAGGCATTGGGACCAGAGATGAAAAGTACAGGCGAAAGCATATTGTTTATTGACAACCTTCAAGACGACCAATTCTACGAGTTGTACGGACGCAGAAAGATGTATTTGACGAAATAGATTACGTTAATTCACGTATATTTAAGCAAACATTTTTATCATGGAGTGGATTACTGTTGCCATTGTTTTGGTGGCGCTTGTTGCTTTTTTTGTTATTAACCAAAAGAACCAGTCAGGCGGGGTTTCAAATGAATTTTTGATGCAACTCAATGCACAACTGCGTGAAGAAATACAAGGCATTCGCAAAGAAACAGACGCCAATGCCAAAGAAACACGTATAGAATTGGAGCAAAAACTCGACAATATCACCAAGGGTATTAGCGACTACCAACGTTCTTCTAATCAGTCTATAACCCAACAGTTTACCGAGTCTAAAAAAGCCATAACCGATGTGACAAAAGCCCTCTCTGAAATCAAAGGCACTAACGAACAAGTACTCAGTTTTGCCAACCAAATGAAGACTTTGGAGAAGATTTTAGGTAATTCCAAGCAGCGAGGAATTTTAGGAGAAATTCAACTAGAAAACCTATTGGCAAATGTGCTGCCCCCCGAATTATTTCAAATGCAATACAGCTTTACTAACGGCGAAGCGGTAGATGCGATTGTAAAAGTGGGGGATTTTATTATTCCAATTGACGCCAAATTTTCTTTGGACAACTACAATAAAATGGTGGAAAGTAGTGACCCTGAGGCTATCAAAGCACTGGAGCACACCTTTAAGGGCGATATCAAGAAGCGCATAGATGAAACTGCAAAATACATCCGCCCTAACGAGGATACTACAGATTATGCTTATATGTTCATTCCCGCTGATGGACTATATCAAGACTTGCTGAACAGTAGGGTAGGGACTTTACAAATTAACTCTCGCGATTTGGTCTCTTATGCTTATGAAAAAAAGGTAATGATTGTGTCTCCCATGAGTTTGTTTCCGATGCTCCAAATTACGGTGAAAGCATTACACAACCTTAAAATTGAAAACTCCATTCAAGACATTTTAAAGAATGTAGATAAGCTTTCGGCTCACTTAAATGCTTTTGAGGATGTACACGGTAGGTTGGGGAAATCCATAGGAACGGTTGTAAATCATTATAATAGTTCGGCAAAAGAATTTAAAAAGATAGACAAGGATATTATTCGTCTCTCTGGTGAAGGAAATGCCCTAGATTACCAACCTGATTTACTAGATCGCCCAGCAAGTGACGAGTAGGTTTTACTTATTTTTCACCAGGGGCATCATTTACTTCAATCCAATAGCTATTTGGGTCCTGGAAATACAGTTGCTGAATACCATCATCTCGGACATTGAACGTGTTTGGCGTTCCTGACCAATCAAAATAGCTGATATTTAGAGATTTTAGATGTGATTGAAACGCATTAAATTCGTTTGTGCTAAAGGCAATATGTACGGATTTAACTGTTTTAATACTCGCTTGGGGTCTTGGGATAATATGCAATTCTTTTCCTTCTCCTATCGACAGCCATCTTGTTTTTGATTTTGATGCCGTGTTTTCTATTTCCTTAAAGTCAAATATCTGTTGATAAAACGTCATAGACTCACTCACATCCTTAACGGCCAATGCCAAGTGATTAAAGGCGAAAGTCTGCATAAAGAAAAGTAACTTAAGCTAACTGCAAGCGTTTTGCTGCAAAGCGGTAACCAAAAAGTAAGATCGCACTAAAGAACAAATCCCCTATGATAGAGTATCCAAAAAAAGGAATGGCAAGTGTAAAACAGCTGGTAAGTCCTTCTGTAGTCAGAGGGTAATACAAGACCCAAACGCCAAGATTACTGAGTACAAAAAACACCATACTACTGAGTAAAACTGTACCGATGTTCATTTTTTTAAAAAGTATGCCCACAGCGGTAATCGCCAAAAAAGAAAGATACACCACAGGTGTAATCATTGAAAATCCTAGAAATATGTCGGTGATGACCATGGCTAAAAGCGGCATCAGAATAGCCCAGTGTTTTTTATCAAAAAATGTACCTGCAAAAAGGGCGACAGCAGTGATGGGTGCTACATTGGGTGGGTGGGGCAATAAACGCATCAATACGGCAACCAAAACAAAGCTTATTAAAACGTTTTCTTTTTTGTTAAAAGACATATAATTAAGTTCTTACGCAAAGGTATATTTTTTTTTATCACTGCCTGCACGCCGCCATTAAAAAGTGTACATTTACTAAAGCTTTTAGGTTCTTTTGTAGTGAAAGATGAAAAGGGAAAAAGGTGCAAAGCCTTTGCTGTTCCCGCAACTGTAAATACTGCAATGTTCAATGCTTCAAGCCACTGTGTGCTATGGTGTATGGGAAGGCACATTGGACGGTATAAGTCAGGAGACCTGCCTAAAGGATTTATGCTGCTGGCGCTCGGGATAAGCAACATCAGTTTATAGTTTAGGATCAAACAACATGAAATATGTAGTGGCCATGCTGCTTTGTTGTGCGTTAGCACAAGCACAAGAGCAATTGGATGAGGTAATCGTTTCAGATTCCCGCATCCCAAAATCTAGAAAAAACAGCGGAAAAGCAGTCGTTAAAATAACGGCAAAAGAGATTGAAAAAAACAAGGGAATTACCTTAGCACAACTGTTAAATCAATATGCAGGTATATATGTTTCGGGGAGCCAATTACATCCCGGACAAAACCTATCGTATTTTATTCGCGGTGGGAATAACCGTCAGGTGTTGGTGCGTATAGATGGGGTAGTGGTCAGCGACCCATCTCAAATAGAATCCGAATTTGATTTACGCCTACTTGCGTTAGATAATATTGAGTCTATTGAAGTACTTAAAGGAGCATCAAGTAGCTTGTACGGCAGTGGCGCAGCTACTGCAGTGATTGATATTGTTACTAAAAATACGGCTACTGAGAAAACAAGTTTGAGTATTGCTCGTGAATGGGGAACTCAAAACACACATAATCAAAAATTAGGTTCCTTTTCTGATATGCAAAAGGAGTACATACAACTGCAACGTAGCGTAGCCAAAATCGGACTTAGCGCTTCGATAAATCGTTTTACATCTGATGGAATGTCATCTATTATAGGGTCAGAAAACGATGCAGTGACAAAAGAAAATTTTCAGTTTAATGCAAAAAGTCAATATGACGGACCTTGGTCTTGGATGGCATTTTTTCAGCGCGATGTGATTGATTCAGACTATGATGATGCGTTTGCCTATACAGATGCATCGTACAATTTAGTAAGTAAAAATAATCGATATGGATTTGCACCATCGTTTACCAAAGGTAAATCGAGTGTTCAGGCACATTTGTCTTGGTCAGATACTGAGCGCAATTTCACAAGTAATTTTCCCATTAATTATACTTCAAATGTGTTTACTTCAGAACTTACATGGCGTTATCACGCATCAAAGAGCCTAACGTTGTTAAGTGGTGGTTTGTTTCAAGATATTCGTTCTAAAAACGCTAGTGTTGTTCACTCATTTCAACACGATAATGTAGCCTTTTTTATAAGTGCCAACTGGCAACATCCCAAAGGCTTTGCTTTACAGTTAAGCGGCAGAAATACGCTGCATAGCGCTTTTGGTGCGCATCAAACATTTACCATCAATCCGTATTATGTTTTTTCAGATTCCGAAACATCTTATTGGAAGCTTTTTAGCTCTTATGCAACCTCCTTTATTGCGCCCTCTCAATACAAAATGTTTGATCCGGCTTACGGTAATCTCAATGTAGTACCTGAAGAAAATAAAACATGGGAATCTGGAATTGAATACGTAGCGTCTAACAGTAGAATTACCTTAGTTGGTTTTCAGCGTACTGAAAATAATTTTGTTGATTTTATTTTCTATCCAGATTTTACAGGAACATATTACAACAATGATGAATCGTATAAAGTGCGAGGCGTAGAGATAGAAGGTAATTTTTCTATTCAAAATATATCCGTTCAAGCCAATTATACTTTTACAGAAAAAGTAAAACAAGAGCCATTACGATTACCAAAACACGCTGCAAACATAGGACTTACATATGCTTTAGCTAAGATGCAGTGGGGTGCGCATTTCCGATACGTTGGTTCTAGAAGTGATCAAAATTTTATCACGTATATGAATGAAAAATTGCCGGCTTTTAGCCTTGTCGATGTTCGTGTTTCGTTCCCAGATTTTATTGGAAATGCCACGGCAACATTGGCAGTAACCAATTTATTTGACACAACATATACAGAGTTTATTGGTTATTCCGCTTTGGGAAGAAATCTAAACATAGGTTTCCAGTATGCGTTTTAGTTTGTTGGGCTGTAGATTGCCCTACCTGGCTCAATTTGGATTTCATCAAACGGTAATATTAGATTGTTTGTCGAAAGGGATTTTGGAATGGAAACCGTTCCGCTAATTACCTCAAGTGCTTTTTTCAAAAGCGGTTCGTTAACATCGCCAAGTATTCCTAGGTTTGAAATGGTTTCAGGAAGTTCAATATTGGGAGAAAAACCATCGCCATAATCGCTGAAGCCTTCACTATTAGCAATCCCAAAAGTGATAGGTAATAGTGCCCACGTATGGTTTGGGTTTTTAGTTCTATTGTTGTCAATATAATCGTAAACAATAAATGAGCCTACATTTTTACCATAGGTTGTACTGCCTATGAGCACAACATCCATATAAGGATTTAATCCATTTATCATCATTTCACTGGCTGATGCAGAATTTTTAGTAATAAGAAAAATTACACGTGATAGCCCCAAGCGAATTCCTGAATCTATGATATTAATTTGACTGTTATTTTCAGCTAATTTTGCGTTATACTCCATACTACCAAAAACCTTACCTGCATGCTCACCTGCAATAAGACCTGCTAAAAGTTGCGAGGTGGCTACGCTTCCACCGGGGTTATAGCGCAAATCCACAACCAGTTCATCAATTTGCTCAGACGCCAAGTTGGTGAAGGCATTTTTCAAATTTTCCTCTTGTTTGGATGCAAAGCCATTATACATGATATAGCCTACTTTTTTACCGCTGTGTTCAATAACTTTTGAAATGTGTAATTCTTTTTCTGTTATCTCACTGTTGTTAAGCGTAACGGTTGTTCCGGTAGTTTGAACTGTAAGGTTGCTAATGGTTGCTAAGCCAATGGTATAGCTGGGCGTGTTAGAAAATAATAAATTAGTGTAATTTGTTTCGGTTAATTGAGTTCCGTTTACATGAGAAAATATATCACCACGTTTAATCCCTTTTGTTTCTGCATCCGAGTTGGGTAAAACGTATCGGACATACCCAAAAATTTCCGAGTCCGTTTTTGAAATACGTCCTAAACCAAACCTCATTCCGTTGCTTAACGAGATGGAATTTAATTGTTTTTCTAAATCAATATAGTTGTCTGTAATAACGCTGAACCTGTCATCTTTATACTGAAGACCCTCGAATAGTTTTTTCGGTCCATCAAACGATTGTAAAAACGCGGTGTATTCTTTGTCGTTGCTAAATCGATTGTCTGCCAAATTTGGAACGTCTTTTTGCCAATAATACACATAATTCATGGCTTTGTAAATAAAGTCTTCAACCTCTAAGTTTTCGGTATTAGCCACTTTCACACCGTCATCTTGATCATCTTTACAACCAAAAACGAATAAGAAAACAAAAAGAAAAAATAATTTTTTCATAGGTTTGATTTTTAGAGACTTTGCTAAAATACAAAATTATAGTTCTCTTAAGCTGTAACAAGCGACTCGTACAATCGTCAGTGAAGCAAACACCCAATAAATCTTTGACTGTACAAATGGAAAAAGGCACATTTTTAGAACGGATTTTAGCAGTGCAAGACAGCATGTTTCGTTTGTCAAAAAGATTGCTTACATCCACAGAAGAAGCCGAAGATGCTGTGCAGGAAGTGTTAGCAAAATTGTGGAAAAATATGAATTCACTTAAAACGATATCAAACCTTGAAGGTTACGCCATGACGATGACTAAAAACTATTGTTTGGATAGGTTAAAGTCCAAGCAAGCATCGCAGTTACGTTTGGTGCATTTTAAGCACGACAAAGCCACCTCCTCTCTAGATCAACAAATCGATGATCGTGATAGCATCTCATATGTTTTTGATTTTATGGAGACATTACCTGAACAACAAAAAATGGTACTTCAACTTCGTGATGTGGAACAATACGACTTTGAAACCATTTCCCAAATAACGGAACTTTCACAAGGCGCTGTGCGAGTAGCATTATCTCGCGCTAGAAAAACAATACGTAAAAAACTCATCAAAGCACATCAACATGGAATTGAAACAGGTTCATAAATACCTAGAACGTTACCTTGAAAGTAACACCACGCTAGAAGAAGAACAAGCCCTTTACGCTTATTTTTCACAGCCAAACGTGGACGAAACTTTGGCGCATTATAAGTCGTATTTTGCTGCTATTACGCAACAACGTGAACAGCGCTTTTCAGGCGAATTTAATCCAATAATAAAAACAAGAAAAGTTCAGTTGAAACGTTTTGCAGCAATAGCTGCAGCTGCAATAGCAGGTGTTTTTGTGCTTCAACAAACCATTATAAATCCGAAGCCAACAGCAGAAGAGCTTGTTTTTGAAGAATTTAAAGCCAATATGTATCTCGTTGCAACGCAACTTAATAAAGGCAAGCAAGGAGTGGCATACATGGAAACGTTTAATCAAACTACAGATAAATACTTAAAAAAAGAATAACATGAAAAAGAAATTGATTTTAGCAGCCTTGTTGACCATCTCGCTGAGTTGGGGGCAAGACGTATTTGAAAAATACGAATACGATGATAGTGTAAGCTATTTTTCGATAAGTCCAAAAATGTTTCAAATGTTGGCGAAACTCAGCATTGAAACCAATGACCCAGAAGCAGACCAATTTTTGTCTCTTGTGCAAGAAATCGAATCTTTCAAGGTAATTACTACTGAAAGTTCCGATATCGCAGGTGAAATTCAGCAATGGGTTAAAAAGCATATTAAGGCAGTCAAAATGGAAGAATTGATGCATGTACGAGACGAACAAGCCAATGTGAATTTTTATGTCAAATCTGGCAGAAATGACGATTTAGTGAAAGAGCTGCTGATGTTTGTAACCGATATCAATGCGAAACAAATCGACTTAGGCGATCGTAAACCCGAAACTGTCTTACTCTATTTAAGTGGTGATATTGATTTAACACAAATCTCTATGCTTGTCAATCAAATGAACCTCCCTGGTGGACAACAATTGGGGAAACTTAATGAAAAAGAAAATGAATAAATTTTGGTTTTATATCCTTGCTTTGGCGCTGGTGGGTTGCTCCACCACGCCAAGCATTCAAAAGTACTACGTTTCTAAATCTGAAGACCCCAATTTTTTAGTAATTGATATCCCAACTTCTATTTTGGGTGTTGATAGCAACACACTCACAACCGAAGAAAAAGAAGCACTTAGCTCATTTCAGAAAATTAATGTGTTGTTATTTCGCAAAACTTCTGCCAATGCTGATTTGCTTCCTCAAGAACTCATGACGGTGCGCTCCATTATTGAATCAAAAACGTTTGAACCACTTTTGGTGATGAGTGATCGTCAATATTCTGGAAAACTTGTACTGCAGGGATCTGTTGAAAAGCCCAATGAGATTGTTTTTTTTGGGTCAGCCGAGCAAGGGTTTGTTTTGGCACGCCTTGTTGGACGTGATATGCAAGTAGAAAAAGCAATGCTTTTGGCAAACGTTATACAGCGCGGCAATGGATTAGAAAATGCAGCAAAATCCTTGAGCAGGATGTTTTAAATACCTGTGTAATTTTCTGGACGTAATGCACGTAATTCCGCTTTTATAGATTCTGAAACGTCCAAAGTTTCTGTGAATTCCCGAATGGCATTTTCGTCAATATGTGTGTTGGTACGCGTTAGTGCTTTTAATGCTTCGTAGGGTTTTGGATAACCTTCACGACGTAAAACTGTTTGTATCGCTTCGGCAAGTACTGCCCAATTTTTATCTAGGTCCTTTTGGATTTTTTCCTTGTTTACCAAAAGTTTTCCCATTCCTTTTATCAATGAAGTAAAGCTAATGATCATATGCGCCATTGGAATTCCTGCATTTCGCAAAACAGTGCTATCTGTTAGATCACGTTGCAATCTTGAAATAGGTAATTTCTCTGCCAAATGCGCAAGCAACGCATTAGCGATACCTAAGTTTCCTTCTGCATTTTCAAAATCAATGGGATTGACTTTATGTGGCATTGCCGATGAGCCTACTTCACCTTCTTTAATTTGTTGTTTGAAGTAATCCATGGATATGTATGTCCAGATGTCACGAGCAAAATCAATCAAAATAGTATTGATGCGCTTTTGTGCATCGCAAAAAGCCGCATAGTGGTCGTAATGTTCAATTTGCGTGGTAGGAAAAGAGTGTTTTAGACCTAATTTTTGCTCAACAAATGCCGTTCCAAAAGATTTCCAATCAATATCTGGGTAAGCAACAACATGAGCATTATAATTCCCTGTAGCTCCACCAAACTTGGCTGCCATAGGTACTTGTTTGAGCAATTTAATTTGTTCCTCAATTCTTGTTTTAAAAACCAAAAGCTCCTTATCTAATCTTGTGGGAGATGCGGGTTGACCGTGCGTTCGTGCTAACATGGATACGTCAGTACATTGAGAAATCAGCGTATCTAAAGCATTCAATACATGGCTCAGTTCTTTTTCGTAAACCTTTTCATTCGCCTCTTTAATAGATAGTGGAATAGCGGTATTGTTTACATCTTGCGAGGTTAATCCAAAATGAATAAACTCTTTGTACCCACCAATATTTAAATCGTCGAAGGTTTGTTTTAGAAAATACTCAACAGCTTTAACGTCGTGATTGGTTTCCTTTTCTATATCTTTTATGGCTTGCGCTTGGTCTAAATTAAAGTGGCGATATACACTGCGTAATTCTTCAAAAAGTGAAGTTGGAAAATCGGCAAGTTGTGGTAACGGAAGTTCACATAGTGCAATAAAATATTCTACTTCAACACGAACTCGGTATTGAATCAAACCAAACTCAGAAAAATAAGGACTTAAGGATTTGGTTTTTGCACGGTATCGACCGTCAACAGGCGATATTGCACTTAGTTTATTTAGTAGCATATGATTTCAAAATGCAAAGGTAGAGATTTTCGTTATTTTATTAACGATTTAGTACTTTGTATTCTTCGTAGCATCCGCTGATGGCTTCTAAAATCTGTAAATCGTTAGCACCTTTAATAAAGCTATCCGAAAAGTTACATTTCCGAAGAATTTCATCGATGTCCACACGTTCAATTTGGAGAAGTTCCTCGAGAGTTTTACGGTCGTATTTTACTGCTAACAAGTCACGGAGTTCATTGTTTGCCCTCACTTTTTTAAGCTTTCGCAATTGATTGGGTTTTCGTCCAAAAATATTATACAAAAAGTCGGCTGGATTTGTAACCGCTTGCAAAACCCGCATCGCGGTTCCTGGTGCACGATTACCCCCTTCATATCCTCCAGAAGGTAAACCGGGTATGCTATACCTGCGTGTGCGATTTATGGGAACATTGCGCGCATCAATATCTAAATAACCTGTAAGTTGATAAGGTCTAACCACAACTTCTTCTAGCGCCAATGCCAATTCGGTTAGTTGAAATCTAGTATTCGGGTATTTGACTAGGTCATTAGAAACGCGTACTTTGATGGATTTGTAGCCCAAATATGAAAAGTACAAGGTATCGTTAACTTCAGCGTCAATTTCAAACCGCCCTTCTTTATCTGTAATTGACATGGTTACTTTGTTCAAATTAATGATATGAACTGTTGGAATGGGCTTTTGGTCTGCAGATCGTTCTACAAAGCCAATAACTTCTTGCCCCAAAACAAAAGAACAACCCAACAATAAAAAGTATAGCGTAAAATGTCTCTTCATATTATACTACAAACTACGTGCATTCCATTTTTGTCTGCAATCTTTTGCCCTAAAATTAACATTATGTTATGGATTTTAAATAATCATGGAGCTTCGCAATAGCGCGACTGCGATGGCTCAAACGTAATTTCACAACGCTTGGAAGTTCTCCAAAAGTTTTATTGTAACTCTCGGGAATAAAAAGCGGGTCATATCCAAAACCACCAGAGCCACTTATTTGTTTGGCAATACTTCCTTTGACAATGCCCTCGAATGTCAGTTCTGAAGTCTCGTCTTTGTAAGCAATTACGGTTTTAAATTGTGCAGTTCTATTGGATTCATTTGCTAACGCAGCTAATAATTTAGCGTTGTTTTTGGCGTGGTTTTTTTCTTCCCCAGCATAGCGCGCCGAATATACCCCTGGTGCTCCGTTAAGTGCCACAACTTCCAATCCGCTATCATCAGAAAAAACAGGGGTTTTGAATACGTCAAAAACATGTCTTGCCTTTAGTAAGGCATTACCCACAAAGGTGTTTTCGGTTTCTTCAATCTCTTTATTGTAGTCTAAATCGGCTAAACTTAGGATCGAAAAGCCCTTAAAAACAGCGTTTACTTCTTGTACTTTATTTTGATTGTGTGTGGCAAAAATGAGTTTTTTCATTCGTGATGATAAGGTTCGTTTTTTAAAATAGAAAAGGCACGATAGAGTTGCTCTGCTGCAAAAACACGTACCATTTGATGCGAAAAAGTCATGGCGGATAGAGAAATTTTATATTGTGCTCTTTGATACACTTCTGTTGAAAAACCGTAAGGACCTCCGATAACAAAAACCAGATTTTTTGTGCCAGCGTTCATGCGTTTTTGTAGAAAATCAGCAAAACCTTTAGACGTGTATTGGCTTCCGTTTTCATCAAAAAGCACTAAGGTGTCTTGTGGATTTAATTGTTTTATCAAGCGTTTGCCCTCTTCTTCTTTTTGTGTGGTCTCCCTTAGGTTTTTGGTGTTTTTAAGATCGGGTAGTTCTACCCATTCAAACTTAACGTAATGCGAAAGGCGTTTTTGGTATTCGGGTAACCAACTGCGTAAAGCAGCATGATTGGTTTTACCCACACAGATGACTTGAATTTTCACTTTGCTAAGGTATTAATTCTCATGGAAGCCTCCATTTTAATAGTTAACTTAGCGCAATGGTTGAAAAAGTCATGCAGCATATCACAGGCTGGATGCGCCGTATTCGCTTTGGCGATTCAGGTGCTATTTCTCTTTACCAAATTATTGAACTTTATTTTTTGGGTATTATAAAAGGAACACTTGCCACTAGAGCAAGCAGTATTGCTTTTAGTTTTTTTATGGCCATGTTTCCCTTTTTAATTTTTGTCTTAAACTTAATTCCATTTTTTCCAGTTGCTAATATCGAAGACACCTTTTCCTCTTTTTTCTTATCTGTAGCTCCTACAGAGGCTCAAGATTTTTTAAATGGCGTGCTCTATGATATTCAGTCTAAACCAAGGGGTGGTTTACTTTCATCTACTTTTTTGCTTTCTATTTTTTTTATGGGAAATGGCGTTAACGCCATTTTTGGTGGTTTTAGTGAATCTATTCACGTGAGTCTAAGCAGGCATTTTATCAAGCAATATGTCTACGCTGTTGGTGTGGGTGTTTTATTGGGTTTGATTTTTTTAATTTCCATTGCAGGCTATCTATTCTTTGAACTTTGGGTAGCACAAATTTTCGATTTTGGATTTGAGTTAAATCCATGGATTCGGCTGGTTTTTTTCTTTGGAATGGCTTATTTGGTAAGTTCTATTCTATTCTATTTTGGTACACACCGCGGTTTTTCTAGTTTCTTTTCTGCAGGTGCGTTAGCAACTACTTTTTTGTTTGCATTGACCTCGTTTGGTTTTGGAGTTTATCTAGACAATTTTGCTCAATACAATCAACTCTATGGCTCTATTGGCGCCATCCTAATTTTGATGCTTTATATTTGGTTAAATGCGATAGTCTTGTTGTTGGGATTTGAACTCAACGCCTCTATTGCAAAACTAAAACAGTCACGCTAATGTCATTTTTTTTAGATGTAATTCTTCCCTTACCAATAAAGGAAACCTTTACCTATGAAATAACGCCAGCCGAAGCTAAAGTGCTTCAGCCTGGAATGCGCGTGGTTGTTCCTTTTGGGAAAAGAAAAATGCATACGGCAATCGTTTTTAAGGTTCACGCAGATGCCCCAAAAGTCTATAAGCCAAAACAAATAGACAGTATTATTGATACGGCTCCTGTGCTATCTTCCGTTCAGCTTTCGTTTTTAGCATGGATTGCTTCGTACTACCAAGCGCCTTTGGGATTGGTTGTCCGTACGGCATTACCCTCTGTGATGTTATTAGAAAGCGAAACCGAAATCATCATTCAGCAATGGGAAAGTCTTTTGCCATCACTTTCTAAAAACGCGCAAAAATTATTGCAACAAGTGGTGCCAAATAGTACGGTTTCTTTGTCGCAAGTTCAGCAGCTTGTTGGAACAAAAAATCCTTTTTCGGTTTTAAACGAATTGGTTGAGTCAAATTATGCGGTTTTAAAAGAAGCGGTTTATGCGAAGTACCAACCCAAAACACAAACAGAGGTGGTCCTACACCCACGGCTTAAAAACGACGATGCACTCAAGCAAATTTTAGAAGATTTGGCACCCAAGCCAAAGCAATACAAAACACTACTTACTTTTTTACAACAGAAAAAAGCAGTGATTTTTTCCTCGTTTTCCAAACTGGAAACAGTTAGTTCGTCTTCTTTAAACACATTAATAAAGCACGAGATTCTGGTGAAGCAAAATCGAGTAGTAGATCGTTTGCCTGCCAAAACCACACCCGACGACCCGCTTTTGCCTTTGTCGTCCCCACAAGAAAAGGCTAGAATTTCCATTGAGAATCATTGGAAAACAAAGGACATTACACTACTGCATGGCGTTACGGGATCTGGAAAAACAGAAGTATATATGCAGCTTATTGCGAAGCAATTAAGTTTAGGAAAACAAGTGTTGTTTTTAGTGCCTGAAATCAGTCTGACAACCCAGCTTATGCAACGTTTATATGCATTTTTTGGGCAGTATTTGTTGGTATATCATTCCAAATACAGTCCGCAGGAACGCGCTGAAACTTGGGCTAAAATCAATCAAAATAGCGCTGATGCAAGATTAATTTTAGGTGCACGTTCAGCGGTTTTATTGCCTTTTCAGGAATTGGGATTGGTAATTGTGGACGAGTCACACGAAACCTCTTACAAACAATATGACGCAGCTCCACGGTATCACGCCAGAGATGCTGCTATGGTTTTGGCGCATCAGCATCAGGCAAAAGTATTACTGGGGACAGCAACTCCTAGTGTGGAGACCTACAGGCATGCTTCCACGGGAAAATATGGTCTGGTATCACTGACCGAGCGTTATCAGGATGCACAAATGCCCGAAATTCATTTTGTTGATTTGGCAGAAGCCTATCGAAAAAAGCAAATGAAAGGTCATTTGGCACAGTCACTGGCGCAAGCTATTGAAGAAACATTATTGGAAAAAAAACAGGTGTTGTTGTTTCAAAACAGACGTGGATATGCTTCGTTTGTTGAATGCAGTCAGTGCGCACATGTGCCACAATGTCCAAGCTGTGATGTGAGTCTCACTTATCACCAAGTAAGCAATGAGTTGCGCTGTCATTATTGTGGGTTTATGGAACAATATGCTGCTGCTTGTGCCGCTTGCGGTACTGTTTCTCCGCAAACGCATGGTTTGGGAACACAGCAATTGGAAGAAGAAATACAGCAGCTATTCCCATCGGCAAGTGTAGCACGAATGGATTTAGACACCACGCGAAAAAAACATGCACACCAGAAATTAATATCAGCTTTTGCTCAACGCGAAATTGATATTTTAATTGGCACACAGATGGTAACCAAAGGGCTCGATTTTGAGCATGTTACTTTAGTTGGGGTGTTGTCAGCGGATAATTTTTTGCATTTTCCAGATTTCAGAGCACACGAACGCGCATTTCAAGTGCTCACCCAAGTAGCTGGTCGTGCAGGGAGATTTGGAGATAACAGCAAGGTTTTAATACAAACATTTCTTCCAAGTCATCCGGTATTAAAATTTGTGCAAGATTACGATTACACTTCTTTTTTTGAGCAGCAAATTCAACAGCGAGAACAATTTTTATACCCGCCTTTTTCGCGCATTATCCGTATAGAGTTACGTCATAAAAATATGTCATCCCTAATTGATGCAGGTAATTGGCTCAAACAAGGCTTACAAGAACGTTTTTCGTCTGTGCTAGGACCAGTTCCGCCTTTAGTGGCAAGACAGCGTAATTATTATATTTTGCATACACTGATAAAACTTCCCCTTGACGCTTCGCAATCGGCTGCCAAATCCCGATTAAGTGCATTGCTGCATAGCTTTGCGCAAGTAGGCGCGTTTAGACAGGTTAAGGTGGCTGTAGATGTTGACCCACAATAATTATAGAAACAGGTTTGTACAACCCAATAAAATCCGTATTTTCGCGGTCCAATTAAAAAATCATTTATGAACCATTACGAAACTGTTTTCATATTGAATCCCGTTTTATCTGAAGATCAGGTAAAGGAAGCAGTAGAAAAGTATGAGACGTTTATAACGTCTCGCGGTGGCGAGATTATCGCCAAAGAGGACTGGGGCTTGAAAAAGTTTGCCTATCCAATTCAGAACAAAAAAAGTGGCTTTTACCACTTGTTAGATTTCAAAGTTGATGGCGAAGTCATTGATCCATTTGAAGTTGAATTCCGTCGCGATGAGCGCATCATGCGTTACCTAACGGTAAAATTAGACAAGCACGCAGAGGCTTGGGCTGTTAAGAGAAGAGATCGTTTAACTGAAAAAGCATAAATTATGTCAATTGAACAAGAAAGTAAAGGCGGAAAACAAGGTGAGATTAGGTATCTAACTCCTTTAGATATTGAAACTTCAAAAGCCAAAAAGTACTGTCGTTTTAAAAAGGCTGGTATCAAGTATATCGATTATAAAGACGCAGACTATTTATTAAAATTCGTTAATGAGCAAGGTAAAATTTTACCGCGACGTTTAACGGGAACATCACTAAAATATCAACGTAAATTATCGGTTTCTATCAAGCGTGCGCGTCACTTGGCGCTAATGCCTTATGTTGCTGATATGCTAAAATAATTGCCATGGAACTTATTTTAAAACAAGACGTTGAGAACCTAGGGTTTAAAGACGATATCGTAACAGTAAAAAACGGCTACGGGCGTAATTTTTTGATTCCACAAGGCTTGGCTATTTTGGCTACTTCTTCTGCCAAAAAAGTATTGGCTGAGAACTTAAAGCAACGTGCCTTTAAAGAGCAAAAGCTTATTGAAGACGCACAAAAGAAAGCTAAAGATTTAACCAAATTGGAACTTAAAATTGAAGCAAAAGCAGGTGCTGGAAACAAATTATTTGGTTCTGTTGGAACTATAGATGTAGAAGCAGCACTTTCAAAAGCGGGTCAGTCCATTGAGCGAAAAGCGATCAAATTACCAGGAGGATCTGTTAAGACCTTGGGTAAACACACGGCATCTGTTCGTTTGCATCGTGAAGTATTTGCGGATGTAGCATTTGAAGTGACTAAAGCGAAAGAAAAGGTTTAAATCGCCTTTTTTGAAAACATAAAGCCGCTTTTTGCGGCTTTTTTTCGTTAAAAGCAGATATTTGTATAAATTGTTGCCATGGCACAAAAACCGAGTATTCCTAAAGGCACCCGAGACTTTCTACCCGCTGATGTAGCGCGAAGGTCATACGTGATTAACACCATCAAGACCCATTTTGAGCGCTATGGTTTTTTGCCAATAGAAACGCCGTCTATGGAAAAGTCGGCCTCACTATTAGGGAAGTATGGCGAAGAAGGCGATCGCTTAATGTTCCATGTATTGAACTCTGGTGAGAAAGTTAAAAAAGCGGATTTAGCTGCATTAGCAGAAAATAAGCTGGGACGTTTTACGCAGTCCATTTCAGAAAAGGCGTTACGTTACGATTTAACCGTACCCTTTGCACGTTTTGTCGTACAACATCAAAACGAACTTACTTTTCCGTTTAAAAGGTATCAAGTGCAATCAGTTTGGCGTGCTGACAGGCCCCAACGAGGTCGATTTCAGGAATTTACTCAATGTGACGCAGATGTTGTGGGAGCCGTAAGTCCGGTTTTAGAAGCTGAATGTATCCAGTTATTCGATGCTGTTTTTCATTCACTTCATTTAAAAGACGCTACAATTCGTATTAACCACCGGAGTATTTTGTCTGGTATTGCAACGTATTTGGGTGCACCAGATCGCATAATCGATTTTACTGTGGCATTGGATAAGCTGGATAAAATTGGCGCAGCGGGTGTATTTGATGAATTGAAACATAAAGGTTTTGACGAAGATGCACTCACAAAGCTTAGCCCTTTATTAGCATTATCGGGAAGTATAGACGAGCAACTGGATTCACTTGAGTCTTTACTCACAAATCAGCCTTTGGCTATTGAGGGTATTTCACACTTGCGTGATGTTTTGCAATTTGTTTCTCCTTTGCATGTGAGTAACTTAGCTTTTGATTTAACGCTTGCGCGTGGTTTGAATTATTATACGGGTATTATTTTTGAAGTTGCCCCACCCAAAACTGTTAACATGGGTTCTATTGGAGCAGGGGGACGTTATGACGATCTTACAGCGCTTTTTGGACTTAAAGACATGCATGGGCTAGGTATTTCATTTGGCTTGGATCGTTTATGTATGGTTCTGGAGGAATTGGATCTGTACCCAAACACCTTGCAGCAATCGGTAGATGTGGTCGTGCTTCACTTTGGAGATACGTATATGCAAGACTTAATACCGCACATAGCAAAGTGCCGTGCAGCTGGAATTAGAGTGTTGACGTATCCCACGAGTCATAAGCTAAAAAAGCAAATGCAATTTGCCAATCAATCTAACGTACCTTGGGTGTTGTTTTATGGGGAAGAAGAACAAAAAGAAGGGATTTTGTCTCTCAAAAATATGGTTAGTGGCACAACAGAAAAAATTGAACTCGACTCCTTTGATCCCTCGATCTTTACTACTTAATTTTATTTAGTTCATTTTCTAATTCAATGATTTTGTCTTTCATTCTAATGACAATCTCCTCATTTTCAGACTTCTTGCCAGTAAGAAGCCAGTCTAAACTATACTCTGGAAAGTTTTTAGCCACGCCTAATAGTACTTCATGGCTAACGCTAGAATGTCTTCTCAGACAGGTTGATACCGCATTTTGCCCCGAACCAATAATTCTTTCAAATTTTGATATTGACAAATCTTTTTCATCAATGATTAATCGTATTCTATCGTGAATTTCCATAATTCAAAAGTATTGGGGTTTTCACTAATAATTTTTTAAAAAGAATAGTTAAAAAAGTATATTCTCTAACATTTATTTAAATAAAATACATTGCGCATTTATTTCGCTATTTCGAATATGTGAGATACTCCCTTTGTTTTAATGTGTTTGTTCTTTGTGGTATTGCGCTGAACGGAGCTTCAAACTTTAAAAAAAGATAAAGTATAAATTAAAAAAACGTCTGAATCGAAATTTCTTTTAATGTACAGTTTTATTTTGACGTGTGTAGTTACGTTGTATAGTTTTAATTTTCATTTCGTGAATAAAATTGAATGATATTTATGTATTATTTAAATTAAACAATCACATTTTGATAAAATACCATAAACTTTTATTCCTTCTCTTATTTTTAAGTACAGTTTCTGCTCAAATTACATCTGTTGGTAGTGGTAGTTATACCAATACATTTCCTGGTGTTGATTCTGCAAATAGAAATGGTTATCCCGGTGGATCTCCACAACTTTCGGGTGCTGCCCAGTACAAGCCCGTTCCAACAAATGATTGGTGGTCACTTCTTATTAAAGACAATCATGTAAGCAACCTTTTTAATTATCCATTCACCATGGGAACTACCGCATCAGGCTTGGCAATTACCTATGTTCCTTTTGGCGTGGTTGGCGATAAACAAACTTTACATGTAGGTGTTCAAGGATTAAATAGTACACGTGCTACTGTTTCCGATCATACCGATTGGACAGTTACTATGGCGTGGTCATCAAGTGGCCGTGATTTTTCGGCAACAAGCGGTATTGGAATGCCATTTGTTTATTTGACAAAAGGGAGTGCAAATGTTGCACAGGTAGAAGTCAAAGCGGGTACGGCAACCATTCACAATGAAATGATATTGATAGAAAATACACAAGAAGGAGTTGATTATGCCGTGTATGCTCCTGTTGGTAGTTCTTGGACACAAAATGGAGCTGTTTTTACATCATCTCTGAACGGAAAAAACTACTGGTCTGTTGCCATGCTTCCGCAAAGCAACACCAATGCTTTACAAGTAGCCAACACTTACAAAAAGTTTGCATATGTATTCCCATCAAATACAACCGTAACTTGGGATTACAACGAAAATACAAGTGTATTACGTACTGATTTTGAAATAACCCCAGATGTTAAAGAAGGTTCTTATAATACTGTACTACAAGGGCTTTTACCACATCAATGGTCACATTTGGCAACAAATTCACCATCTCCAAACAGAGAAACATATACATCTGTTCGTGGAGATTTAAAAATGTTAGACGGTAATACATTTTCAACCGAAAACACCTTTTATGGTATTCTGCCAACACTACCGTATTTGGCGAACTACAGCGATTCTTTTAACCCTTCTGATTTGGGAAGTAAAATAAGTATATTAGAAAATGACGCATTGTCATCTTGGACAGATTCCTACAATGAAGGGCAAATGATGAATCGTTTGATTCAAACAGCTCGTATAGCCCATAAAACTGGAGATACTGAAGCCAGAGATAAAATGATTGCTACCGTAAAAGAGCGTTTAGAAGATTGGCTTAGCTACGAGGCTGGAGAGGTAGCCTTTTTGTTTTATTACAACAGTACTTGGTCAACACTTTTTGGTTACCCTGCTGGTCACGGACAGGATACAAATATTAATGATCATCATTTTCATTGGGGTTATTTTATTCATGCGGCAGCTTTTATAGAACAATTTGAGCCCGGTTGGGCTAATCAGTGGGGAGAGATGGTAAATAAACTTGTAAACGATGCAGCCTCACCCAGTAGAACAGATGATAAATTTCCGTTTTTAAGAAACTTCAGCCCTTATGCTGGGCATGCATGGGCAAATGGTTTTGCTACTTTTCCTCAAGGTAATGACCAAGAATCTACATCAGAAAGTATGCAGTTTAACTCGTCCTTGATACATTGGGGGTCTGTTACGGGAAATGACGCTATTCGCGACTTAGGTATTTATTTATATACCACCGAGCAAACTGCCGTGGAAGAATATTGGTTTGATATGGATGATGACTTATTTCCAGAAACCTATACCCACAATAACAGTCCTTTAAGTATAGCCTCTAGAGTTTGGGGAAATTCATATGACAGCGGAACCTTCTGGACAGCGGATATCGCTGCCGCTTACGGTATTGAAATGTACCCAATTCATGGTGGCTCGTTGTATTTGGGACATAACACTACTTACGTACAAAAATTATGGAATGAGATTCAGCAAAACACTGGAATTTTGTCTAATGAAGCCAACGCAAATTTATGGCATGATGTGTTTTGGTGTTACGCTGCTTTTATTGATCCAGATAAGGCAATTGAACTGTATGATTCCTATCCAGACAGAAGTCTGAAATTTGGTATTTCAGATGCACATACCTATTACTGGTTGCACAATATGAAAGCTATGGGAACTATTAAAACAGATATTACGGCTAACCACCCCATTGCGGCAGCATTTGAGCAGAATGGCGAAACGACCTATGTAGCCCATAATTATTCTAACAATGATATAACAGTAGATTTTTCAGACGGATTTTCATTAAGTGTTCCTGCCAATAGCATGAAAACCAATAGAGATGTTAATCTTTCGGGAACGATAAGCGCTAGTTTTAATCAAGCATATAGTGGCGGCAGTGTTAAATTATCTGTTGAAGCCACAGGAATTGGAATTAATAAAATTGAATTTTTTGATAATAACGGTTTGTTGTCAACGGAAACAACAAGTCCATACACTACAACAGCAGACAACCTTTCAACAGGAATTCATAATTTTTACGCGAAGGTCTATAACAGCTCTGGATTTGTGGTTACCAATACGGTGAATGTAGTTGTCGGTGAACAAAAACCATACTTAAA
>CBFHOG010000006.1:0-91806 GCA_965657545.1 Flavobacteriaceae bacterium
GCCTTACTCAAAGACGGAAAGCTCGTTGAGTTTCACAAAGAAATTGAAGATAATAAATTTCACGTTGGTGATATTTTTTTAGCAAAAGTCAAAAAAACCCTTTCTGGTTTAAATGCCGCATTTGTAAATGTAGGTTATGAAAAAGATGCGTTTTTGCATTACCATGATTTAGGGCCTAAGGTTAATACGCTGTTAAAATTTATCAAACGTGCTGGTACAGGAAAAATCAAAGATTTTTCACTGAAAAAATACCCTCTAGAGCCTGAAATTAACAAAGATGGTATTATTACGGACGCTGTTCAGGCCAATCAATCTCTACTTGTGCAAATTATCAAAGAACCCATCTCCACCAAAGGACCCCGTATCAGTTCGGAATTGTCCTTGGCGGGTAGGTATTTGGTACTGGTTCCTTTTTCGGACCGTGTGTCTATGTCACAAAAAATTTCTACACGCGAAGAAAAGAACCGCTTAAAGAAGCTCGTTATGAGTATCAAGCCAAAAGGTTTTGGTGTTATTATCCGAACCGTGGCAGAAGGCAAAAAAGTAGCCGAACTCGACAAAGATTTACAAGATTTGTATGACCGTTGGGTTGGGATGTGTAAGAAAATCCAGAAAGCTGATTACCCATCAAGAGTATTGAGTGAGCTCAATAGAGCTTCCTCTATTTTAAGAGATATTTTTGATGACGAATTTACTGGAATTCACGTAGATGATCCTGAACTACTCGTAGAAGTAAAAGAATATCTGGAGCAAATTGCTCCTGATAACGTAAATATTGCCAAACTTTTTAAAAGTGATATTCCTATTTTTGAACACTTTGGTATTGAACGACAAATCAAAGCATCTTTTGGACGCACAGTGTCCATGAACAGAGGTGCATATCTGATTATCGAACACACCGAAGCCCTTCACGTTATTGATGTCAACAGTGGTAACCGTTCCAATAAGGCAAAAAATCAAGAAGATACAGCCTTAGAAGTAAACATGATTGCCGCTACCGAAATTGCCCGTCAGTTGCGCTTGCGCGATATGGGAGGAATTATCGTAGTTGACTTCATTGATATGATACGTCAAGAAAACAGAAAGAAGCTTTTTGAACACTTCCGTAAGGAAATGGACACCGACCGTGCTAAGCATAAAATTCTACCTCCAAGTAGAATTGGGCTTATACAAATGACGCGTCAGCGTGTTCGTCCCGAAATGGACATCAAAACAACAGAGCCTAACCCCAACATTAATGGAGAGGTTGAAGCGCCCATTGTTTTGATAGATAAGATAAAAGCAGACTTAGAAAAGATTCTAGCAAATCCGAAACACAAAAAGAAAAAAATTGTGTTGCACTTACATCCGTTTATAGCAGCTTATGTTGCCAAAGGCTGGAAGTCGGAGCGCATGAAATGGTATTTTGAATACAACAAGTGGATTAAAATAGTACCACGCGATGCGTACACCTATTTACACTACCGTTTCTTTGATGGAAATGGAAAAGTGATTCACATATAAAATTAAAAGCGGCCATAGTGCCGCTTTTTTTATTTTAGCACATATGAAAACGTACTCGGTTGATGAAGCACTAGAAAAAATGCGCCACTATTGCGCATATCAAGAACGTTGCCACAAAGAGGTCAAAAACAAGCTTTACAGCATGCACATGATTCCTTCCGCCACTGAGCAAATTGTGGGAACTTTAGTAGCAGAAAACTACCTCAACGAAAGTCGATTTGCACTGCAATTTGCACAAGGGAAATTCTCTATAAAACATTGGGGGAAATTGCGAATTACAAGAGAGTTAAAAACACGATCCGTTTCAGATTACGATATTCGTAAGGCGCTTTTAGCTATTGACGATAAAGCCTACTTGGAAAAAATATCCACCATTAGTCATAAAAAATGGAGTCAACTTGAAGGAAACAAACCTCAAGTGCGCAAACAAAAATTATATCAATACTTGGCGTATCGCGGTTGGGAAACCCATTTGATTTATGCGCAAATAGATGCGCTATGTACAGACTAAAGCGTGTAGTGTAAAGAAATCAGACCGTGCGCCTTTGGCATCGGAATCAAGTTCTCAAAATAGGTTACATCAAACAAGTTACGCCCTTGTAATTCCATGCGCCACTTGGAATTCAACGTATATGTTAGTTGCAAATTGAAAAGCTGATAATTCTCCCCTAAAGCGCGCTTTGCATAGCGGTAAGTTGCCGTGGATGCAAATCGTGAAGTGAATTGTTTTGTCAGATTTATATTTATATCGTGCTTTAAAAAATTAAGGGCATATTTTGAATAGACCGATTTAATATAATCGTCTTCTAGATAAGCATAAGACACTCCTAAAGCGTGCGTTTGCTTACCAATACGATAACGCCATAGCGCGTTAATTTCGCCCCCAACAGTGGTGATTTTTCCACTAATATTTTCAGCAACCCATGCCGTATCACTAGGAGATTGCTTGACAAAATCGATTAAGTTTTCACCATCACGTTTAAATATAGCGGTCTCAATAGAAACATTTTTGCCTTTATATCGCAGCGAAATTTCATGACTCAAAGCTTCTTCAGGTAGCAAGTCTGGATTTCCTATGGTGGTCGTACTTAAATAGTATAAATCGGTATAGGTAGGAATTCGATAAGTATATCCCGTGTTGTAAGTCAGCTTGAAGTTTTGACCTAAGCGGTAACCCATATCAATTCCGGGGTAGAAAAAATCACCCATATCAGAGTAGTTACTCCATGCAAAACCTGGCGTTATGTCTAATGCACCCGCTGTAAATCGATGTTCAAAAAACAAATGTGCAATGGTTCTATTTTGATCCCCCAAATTATTACTTTGGATGTTGACATTCGAAAATTCAACTCCTAATCCAGTAACTCCCCAAGCATTTGTGTTTTTCATATCCACAGATGCCCCTAGCCTATTGGTAATATGCAGGTTTCTAAACACAGAAGGATTATTTCTAATATAGATATATTCGTCCTGACCACGTTTCCAAAATATTCTAGGCGTCCACGTCCATTTTTGATTTTCACTTGCTATAGTACTTGATAGTGCTAACAAGCTACTTTGTGTTTCTTCGTATTGATCTTTAGCGGTAACTGCCCTATAAAATCCGTTTGCACCAAACTTACGCTCAGTAAACATGGTCATGAGGCTTAACCTATTTGTACCAACATCTAGGTTACTTTTCGTAAACACATGAAAGTTTTGAAAATCGGTATTGTATCTGTATCCATCACTCTCTTGTAACGAGACATGCGCAATATGCTGTAGTTTTTCTCCTGCATGCTGCGCCGTAATACCAAATTGATATGTGTCAAAACTACCTATTCGGTCGGTTAGCGTGACCTTGCTTTTATCTACTTTTTTGGTAACGATATTAATCGCGCCTGTAAATGCATTTTGGCCGTAAATACGAGCAGCAGGTCCTTTTACAATTTCAATGCGTTCAATAACCTCAAGCGGCAATGCGCTGTTAAGCGTATGGTGTCCCGTTTGCGGATCATCAACACGGATACCATCAATCAATAACAATACTTGACTGTAGGTTCCACCGCGTAGGTAAATATCGGCATTAGCACCTTCTACGCCTTGTTGCAGTACATCCACACCTGCCTGAAAACGAAGTAAATCTGCTAAACTGGTTACGGGTGTTTCAGCAATTTGCTTTGCCGTAATTACCGTTACCGATTTTGAATCTTCAGAAAAAGGAATGTTTAATCTTGGTGAAGAAACCACAACTTCATTGAGTTGCGTTTGTGTAAATCCATTAGATGTAATCCATATAAAAACTACACCAAAAAATGGTTTTAATAATCTCATAATACAAAGATTACATTAATATCCGCAATGGAATTAATCTACAAGCAAGATGACCTTGTTGTCACTCATTTCTAAGGTCCCGCCATTACTAAGCGTCAAAAAGGTTTCGTTTCCTTTTTGGCTGAATTGCGATTGAAACGCTTTGGAAATTTCTATTTTCCCAAGAATTTTTGCCTCACCAATAGCAAGTGTTGATACAACAGCTGCGTGATTATTGAGTACCTGAAACGACCCTTGAGTACCCGGGACAGATAGTGCTTCTATCTCTCCTTGAAATAATGTTGCTTCAGGACTTACAATTTCTAAATACATAGGGATTATGCGTTTGCTTCTGCAAGCATTTTTTCACCAGCTTCAATAGCTTCTTCAATAGTACCCTTAAGGTTAAAGGCAGCTTCTGGAAGATGATCTAACTCACCGTCCATAATCATGTTAAACCCTTTGATGGTATCTTTAATATCTACCAATACACCTGGAATACCCGTAAACTGCTCGGCTACATGGAACGGCTGCGATAGGAATCGCTGCACACGACGCGCACGTGCTACGGCTTGCTTATCTTCTTCCGACAATTCTTCCATACCAAGTATGGCAATAATGTCCTGAAGTTCTTTATAACGCTGTAATAGCTCTTTTACACGTTGTGCACAGTTGTAATGCTCATCGCCCAAAATATCAGCCGTAAGAATACGTGAAGTAGAATCTAGCGGATCCACAGCTGGGTAAATACCAAGTTCAGCAATTTTACGTGAAAGTACTGTAGTGGCATCTAAGTGAGCAAAGGTTGTTGCCGGTGCTGGATCGGTAAGGTCATCTGCAGGCACATAAACCGCTTGTACAGATGTAATTGATCCTTTTTTGGTAGATGTAATACGCTCTTGCATGGCACCCATTTCGGTTGCCAATGTAGGTTGATATCCCACTGCCGAAGGCATACGTCCTAGAAGTGCTGATACCTCAGAACCTGCTTGTGTAAATCGGAAGATGTTATCTACGAAAAACAATACGTCTTTTCCTTGGTCAGAGCCTGCTCCGTCACGAAAATATTCCGCAACTGTAAGTCCTGAAAGCGCCACACGTGCACGTGCACCTGGTGGTTCGTTCATCTGTCCAAATACAAAAGTTGCTTTGGATTCTTTCATGGCTTCTTTGTCAATTTTTGACAAATCCCATCCGCCATTTTCCATAGACTCCATGAATTCGTCACCGTATTTGATAATACCAGACTCTAGCATTTCACGCAACAAGTCGTTTCCTTCTCTTGTACGCTCGCCTACTCCAGCAAATACAGAAAGTCCACCGTGTCCTTTTGCAATGTTGTTAATCAATTCTTGGATAAGTACGGTTTTACCTACACCCGCACCACCAAATAATCCAATTTTACCCCCTTTGGCATAGGGCTCAATAAGGTCAATTACCTTAATTCCTGTGAAAAGCACTTCTGTTGACGTAGAAAGTTGGTCAAACGCAGGTGCTTCGCGGTGAATAGGAAGTCCGTTGTCACCTGTTTTAGGCAAGTCTCCAATACCGTCAATAGCATCACCAATTACGTTAAAAAGGCGTCCATATACGTCTTCACCAATAGGCATTTGAATTGGATTGCCCGTCGCCAGCACGTCTGTGCCACGCTCTAATCCATCGGTAGAATCCATGGAAATGGCACGTACTTGGTCTTCACCAATGTGGGATTGCACTTCAAGAACCAGCTTAGAACCGTCTGTTTTCTTGATTTCAAGTGAATCATAAATGTTAGGTAGGGTGTTTACAGCAGTGTCAAAAGAAACATCTACTACAGGACCTATGACTTGGGAAACTTTACCTGTGCTCTGTGACATAGTCGAAGAATTGTTTAATGGTTGGCGCTAAGGCCTTTAAATTCGAGTGCAAATATAGGCGAATTAAAGGAAGAATTCATGCCTAAAATCCAAAAAAAAAAGCACCCAAATTGGGTGCTTTTAAATCTTTAAAAAATTTTATTAGAAGTCAAACATAATAGAGGTGTAATAAATACTACCTATGCGTCCACTTCCAGCAAGACTTACAAATTCGTTTCCACCAATATTGTTTCCACCAACACGAAGTTTGGCGTTTAATTTGGAAAGGTCAAATGTAACTTGTGCATCAATTACTGTATTTGCATCAATCATTTCATCAACAAAAGTTGACTCGAACATATATTCAGAGTTGTAACGTGCATTTACATTAAATGAAACTGGATTAAAATTACCATTCAAGCCAGCTTTTATTCTGTGTGTTGGCGTATTCCAAGACGTTTCAAATGTTGGATCATTACCACGAGTATAATCCAATTCGTTAAATTCATATACTAAATTTACTAGTAGATTTTTATTAAGGGCTTGTGAAGCACTTATGTTTACACCGTAAGACTTAAAGTCTTCGTCTTGGTTTGAATCAACGCTGTAAATGGCAAAGTTACCTTGTGCAATAGGATCGGTTATACCTGCACCTAAAACAGGTATAATAACATTGGTAGCACCAATATAATCGTCATAATCGCTGTAATATGCACTTAAATCAAAAGTAAAACCATTTGAGTTATAACGATATCCTAAATCTAAGGTACGTACAAACTCAGCATGTACATTTTCTAAATTAGCATCTGCACCGTTTAGGAGTTTAGCTACACCAGGAGTAAAAATATAATCCCCCGTAATTTGAGCCACAGTATTGTTTTCAAGCTGTACATTCTGCTTGTAACGGTCAATGCTATCAGGAGAAGATCCCAATAAAATGGCTTGACCTGCATCAAGTGCAATATATTGATCTTGGTTTGTTGGGTTACGGAAACCTTGTTGATATGATACACGAACATTTTGCTCATCAGAAATATTAAACAGAAGACCTAAACGTGGCGTAACATATCCATCGAAGAATTCTGCTTTATCATAACGTAACGAAGCGGTAAGGCTAACGAAATCGTTGAACAAATCTTTTTTAGCCTGAACAAAAGCCCCATACTGGTAATATGTAATTGGTCCATCATAATCGGTATAAAGCGTACCCCCCGTATTAAGCTCTGAACTACGATAAGTAGCTCCAGCTATGATATTGGCGAAATCTAAAGAATCTTCAAAATCATAAATTAAATCTGCATCAATAACTTGAGAATCGTCAACAATAACAGCTCCAGATCCAATTTCAAATGGATTATTAGTCATTCTATTGAGTGCTGCATTGTATTCAGAAGATCCAGGCACCAACATATTGGCATTGGCAGCTAGGCGTGCAGCTTTGTGAGCAAAAATCGTATTACCCCCCATCGGAGCAAAAGCAGGAAGGTTATTTATAGACTGACCACCAGTCAAAATATCTCCACCAATTATATTAAGCAATCCAGAAATACCCGCTAAATCAGGTGTTAAACCATTAGCAACAGCAGCAGCACCTAAATATGTTTGTAAGTATGCACTCCCCCAACCATTCAAGATTCCTCCTGGTTGTGCGTTAGCTACTCCAATAGCAGCAGCTTCCATTTGGTAGGTGTTACCACTATTTTCTTTTGTCAAATAAGCTCTTGCTGTTAGGCCTCCAGAACGCACTTCAATTTTGTGTTGCTGTAACTTAAAGTTTTCTATAAAATATCTACCTGTTGCTTGAAGCGGTGAACTACCTGTTCCGATCAATGAACTCAAAATAAATTCTGATTTATCATTAGGACGGAAGTGAATGGCAAAGTTACCTTTTGTGTTAACAGCTTGAGATGGAGCTAAATCAGCCTCATTATACCCTGTTGTCATTACGGAGTCAAAGTAGTTTGGTGCTGCAGCTTTCAAATTTAACAGTAAAGGGTTTTGTGTTAAAGCATAAAGTGCATCCCATTGAGCAGGTGAGCTTACAGAGACTTCACCATATTGATTAATTGCATTGTAATCAGGATTATCAATACTATATCCGTTTACTGGTTTACCGTCAACATTGTGTCTGTAATCTGTTGCAGCCCATTCCGTTCCTTCTTTATGAGAAAAAGTAGCTTTTATGGCCCATTTATCACCGAGTTTTGTTGCCATGCGAATACCAAAATCAGTAAACTCATTGTTTCCGGCAGCATCTTGTTGGGTTACACCCGTTTTATAATAAGCGCTTACACCCTCGTGCTCAAATGGATTTTTACTGTTTAAGAACATAATCCCTTTGTACGCGTCGGCACCGTATAATGCAGAGGCAGCACCTGGAAGCACTTCAATGCTTTGCACATCTAATTCATTAAGACCTACTAGGTTACCAACTGCAAATCCAAAAACAGGTGCTTGGTTATTCATCCCGTCCACAAGGGTAACAAAGCCCTCGTTATAAACCGTGGCAAAACCACGTGTACTAACCTGATTGAATACCAATCCACCTTGATTTAGTTGAATACCACGTAGGTTTTCCAAACCATTAAAGTAGTCAGAAGATGGCGTACGCTCTATCTGCTGAATACTAAACTTTTCAACCGTTACTGGTGACTCAAAAATACGTTCTGCCATACGAGATGCGGAAACCACAATCTCATCTAACTGAGTAGCATTTTCACCTAAGGTTATCGATAAAGATTGCAATGCAGATGAAACCGTTACTGTTTTTGTTTCTAGACCTACATTTGATACTGTTAAAGTAAATGGAGGCGTTTTTGAAGTTGTTAAGCTAAAGTTACCGTCAAAATCTGTAACAGTACCCGTGTTGCTATCTAAAACCACACTTGCGCCCGGAACAGGCTGTCCGTTACCATCGGTAACTGTACCCGATACTTGTGTTTGCGCCACAACTGCCGTAGAAAGGCATAGCAGCATAACTTGAAGAAAAAATTTCATAGTAGTTATCGTTTAATTGTTATCATGCAAAGATATTATTTTTTTCTATTAGTAAATATGGATATGGATTTGATTATAAAACGTAAAAAATCAATCCTATTTTTGTGAATTTGATATCGAAACTATGGTTTGGGGTTGCAGATACTGCCCATGGTTGTAAATCGTGTGCAATACTGATATTCCAAGTGTTAAACCCAAAATGAAGGTTCCACCGCAATAAGGTCTTTTCGTAAGGAAGATTAATATCTCTTTGCATTCCATCGTTGGACGTATAGCTGGAACGAAAACGTATAGGCATATGCAAACTCAATCCTGTATGAATGCGCCAAAAAGCGTGTTTGGTTTCGTTGGCATTACGCCAGCGCAACTCAAATGGGACTGCTAACGTCTGCATGGAAAGTGTGTTTTTTTGGTAAGCTTCTTGAATGGAACTCGCCGTAATGGAATTGTTTTCAAGGGTAAATCGCATATTATTAAAAACGGTACTCAAATCCCAACCCAAACCTAAGCCAAGTGCTAGGGTGCGTTTTTTGTTTATGGGCATATCACGAATAAAACCCAATGAAAAGCCATAAGACAATTTATTCTGTATTAGTGCTGTGGGGGCATCTGAGAAATATGGATAGGCAATACTAAAATAAACCTGATCCTCTCTAAACGACGGTATTTCTTCTTGCGCCGTGACATAAAAAATACTTCCCAAAAAAAGAAATAGCAACAGCTTTCTCATATGTTAAATATACACCAAAAAAAACATCCTTTGCCTCAAGAGCCAAAGGATGCTTGTGTTTTGAATGCCAAAAGATTTATTTCAAATTCTGCGTATAATCGCCACTGCGTGTGGTATAATTAATTTTTAACGCATTAACCTTTCTCAATTCTTGCTTGATATCAGTGATGAGTCCCATGTTGGTTTCACCATCTACCTTAAGGGCTGTAGTGAGGACATTTTGCAACTCTTGACGTTTAGAAGCACGCTCTGCGAGTACAAACGCGCCAACATCTTGCACAGTGGCAAACTTATCGTTCAACTGGATTTTCGCCTGGGTACCAAACTTTTCTTGATAACGATCACTTGGCTTTCCAGCATATATATACATTACACGGTCTTTTTTATCTAGCTTTTGCACTTGGTCTGCTGCAGGAAGCGTATTGGCTACCATTAACGTACTATCGCGCATTACGGTTGCTACCATAAAAAAGAATAAAAGCATAAATACAATATCTGGTAAAGATGCTGTAGAAATTGCGGGTAATTCGCCCCCTTTTTTCTTTTTAAACTTAGACATACTAATTTGTTTTTGAGGGTTCAGCTTCAGATAACTTCTGTGGCAATAACTTCTTTATGGCGTCAATTTTAGGTTTTAACGCTTCCTTTTCGGAAGAAGAAGTTCGTGGGTCAGAATACTTGCTGTCTGCTTCTACAAACGAGAGTCCAACACTTGGATAGAGTCGTGCAAACTCACGGTTACGCAATTCGTTGTAGGCAGCAACCAACTCGTTTTGAACAGCTATATAAACTTTGTAATCTGTTTCACGGTCATTTTTTAATGAAATCACGGCTTTATCAGGGTTGTCAGACGAACTGGTATCGCGAGCACCTTGACAGAAATCACATGCATCTTTGCCTTTACCACCTCCGTTGTCCAAAAAGGCAACAGCTGCAGCACGCAATTCACTGATTTCCATTGGCTTTTCTTCTACCAAGAGATCGTTGTTTTTATTTACCACTACAGTAAAAATATTTCTCTCTTTAATTACAGGTGGATCAACAACATCTTCCATGGGAGGTAACTTACGATTAAGACCAGAATCGGTTTCAATTGTAGTGGTTACCAAAAAGAAGATAAGCAGCAAGAAAGCGATATCCGCCATGGACCCTGCATTCACTTCGGGTGCAGATCTTTTTGCCATAACTCCTTATTTAAAAAATCGCTTAACTCCTGAGAATACCATCGTTCCAACAGCAACAACTGCTAAAATGTAAAAAGTGCGTAAACCTGTTCCTACCCAGCGTGAGCCAGATGCAGAAAGCATTTCACCATCTTTTAAAGGTGTTTCTACGCCTTCAGAAAACAAGAAAGATATCACCACAACCAAGGCAAAAGCAGCTATCGAAATAAGGGCTTTTTTAAGTTTTGCCCCATTAGATGCAAGTGATGCTAGCGATGATACTACAGTAATGATAACAACTATAGCCAATATGGCTAATGCGAGTGTAATCATAGGAGATACAGACGAAAAGTCGCCTGCTAAGCCATCCATTTCAATGACATCATCGCCTTTAGATAGAATGGTAACTTGAAAAATCAAGCCCAACACACCCAAGACAAGTGCCACAATTTTTGTTATTTTTTGAATATTCATAATATGTTGTTTTATGAATTATTTCTGGTTTGCTACAAGAAGGTCAATCAACGTGATAGACGCATCTTCCATATCGTTTACAATACTGTCAATTTTTGCAATGATGTAGTTGTAAAAAATTTGAAGAATAATCGCAACAATAAGACCAAATACTGTTGTTAAGAGGGCTACTTTAATACCTCCAGCAACAAGAGATGGTTGCATATCTCCAGCAGCTTCAATTTTATCAAAGGCTTGAATCATACCAATTACCGTACCCATAAATCCAAGCATCGGAGCAAGTGCGATAAAAAGTGAAATCCATGATACATTCTTTTCAAGCTGTCCCATTTGAACACCTCCATAAGCTACAACTGCTTTTTCGGCACTTTCTACCCCTTCACCAGAACGATCTAGTCCTTGATAGAAAATAGAGGCAACAGGTCCTTTGGTGTTTCGGCAAACTTCCTTTGCAGCTTCAACGCCACCTGCAGATAACGCCTCCTCTACAGAAGCAGTTAGTTTTGCTGTGTTTGTTGTTGCTAGATTTAAAAAGATAATACGCTCAATGGCGATAGCAAGACCTAAAATCAAACACAAAAGAACAATCCCCATAAATCCAGGACCTCCTTCAATAAATCTTTTCTTTAATTCTTGTGTGAAACCTGCTTTTTGTGGAGCAGCAGGTTGTGGTTGTTCTTGTACAGCTTCGGGAGCAGCTTCAGCAGCAACTTCAGTTTCTTGAACTGCTAGTGTGTCTGTTTCTTGTGCAAACGCATTTGGCATAACTGCCATAAGACAAAGTGCTAAGACGGTAAGGGAAAAAAAACGTTTCATTTATAAATTATTTCGGTTTTATATTGATTTAATTTGATGACGCTAAATATATAAAAAATACTTTACGCAATCGCAGAGAGGAAGGGATTCGAACCCTCGATTCCGCGATAACGGAATACACACTTTCCAGGCGTGCGCCTTCGACCACTCGGCCACCTCTCTAATTTGGGCACTAATATCGAAAAAAATAATGTCAAAAAAATGATAAAAAAACTTAAATCCTGAACAATTTTTTGGCGTTTTGAGTTGTTATTTTGGACATTTCTTTTACAGAAATCCCGTAAACAGCTGCCATTTTAGCCAAAATTAATGGCAAAAAAGAAGACTCATTGCGCTTGCCGCGGTGGGGAGTTGGTGCCAAATAGGGCGAATCCGTTTCCAAAACGACAGATGCTAAAGGAATTTGCACTAAAGTTTCCGAAAGTCCCGCATTTTTAAACGTCACTACCCCACCAATACCTATATACATATTAAGGTCAATGGCGCGCTGCGCCTGCTGCGCATTTCCGGTAAAGCAATGAAACACCCCTCGCAACTTGGCGTTATTTACGCCCTCTAAAACTTCAAAAATTTCGTCAAAAGCTTCTCGGCAATGAATCACAATCGGCAAATCAAACTCCAATGCCCACGCTATTTGTTGGGCAAATGCCTCTTGCTGCTCCTTTTTGAAGGTTTTATCCCAATATAAATCCATACCAATTTCGCCAACTGCCACAAATTGGTGTTGCTTCAATTGGGCATATACATGTGCCAATTCTTCGTTAACAGTGTCGCCAACATGTGTGGGATGCAATCCCATCATCAAATGCATATTATTGGGGTAATCGCGTTTAAGTGCATGCATAGCTTCAGTTGATTCGGAATCAATGGCAGGCAATACAAACTGTAAAACACCAGCTTCCATAGCCCGTTTAATGACTTCTGCGCGGTCGGTATCAAACTCTTTTACGTATAAATGGGTGTGCGTATCTATAAGCATGGCGCAAAAATACACCAATGGCTTGTATATTTACCCCATGATTCACACCTTATCCACTCTTTTAGGTCGCAAAGGCTATGTACGAGTTCCACTCAAAAAAGTGACTTCTGGCCATTATATATGTAATATTATCCTAAATGGTATTCCAGGTATATTCATTGTGGACTCGGGAGCTTCGCACACTTGTGTTGCGTTAGATAAGGAAACGCATTTTTCACTCAACTCCACCAAAGCGGAAAAGTAAGCCGCCTCGGCAAGTAGTGCCGATATGGACACCCGACAAAGTGCCGAAAACCATTTGCGTATTGGAAACTGGGAGCATTTCAAACAGGAACTTATTTTATTTGATATGACTACAGTAAACGAGGCACTTGCGCATCTAAACGAAGAAACTGTTGATGGTATTTTAGGAGCAGATGTGCTGCATCAGGCTAAAGCCGTTTTGGATTACCGCCGTAGTGGATTGTATTTGATGCGTTAATATCTTTGTTTCTCGATATATAATTATTATTTTTGATACAAATAGTATTAAAAAATGTATAAAGAAGTATTGTTTTACAGACATTTTGTAGATAATCTTCCTAGTCGAATCAAAAAAAGCAATTTCAAAGCTTCAAAATTTGTAACGAAAACGGGGATTTCTAAAGCATCATTCTACAAAAAACTTAGGGAAAACAGTTTTAACCTGAAAGAAGTTGAACAAATTGCAAAAGTGTTATATGCTGAGGAAATGATTGACAAAAAAATACGGCAAAGTGAAGCAGATATCGCTGCGGGTAGAACGTTATCTGAATCAGAATCTGCACAACAGATTTTACAAAAACTTAGCTAAATAGTAAGTGCGTGCGTCAACCACCTCCAAAATATATAAATCGGATTGGGTAAATCTGTAAAATATCGAGGTGTGTTTTTGACACACGAACTTTCGTATAACTCCTTTCCAAACCGTACCTAACTCGGGCATATGAGCTAACATTTGAAAAACATCCGTCAAAGCGTGAACATAAGCAACGGCAACAGTCTTTGAAAATTGATGTTTTAAATAAAGTGTGATTTCTAAACGTCCTTGCTGTGCAGCAGTGGTAATATGAAGATGAAGGGGCAAAGGCATACCCAAATATAACTTCATTTTTGAAATCGTAATACTTAAACAAACTCAATGCTGTTTAAAGCAACTGAATTAAAAGATGCAAGAGGATCCTATTACCTATTCACTATTACCTATTCACTATTGCCTACTCGCTATCGTCTAAAGTTCCAACGCTTTTTTAGCATCGCCGTCCATTAAAAGTGCAATAGGGTCTTCAAGTGCTTCTTTTACTGCTACTAAAAAACCAACACTTTCACGTCCATCAACAATACGGTGATCGTAAGATAAGGCTACATACATCATGGGGCGAATTTCTACTTTGCCGTTTACAGCAACAGGACGCTCTATAATATTATGCATTCCCAAAATTCCCGATTGCGGTGGGTTAATAATCGGGGTAGAAAGCATAGAGCCAAATACACCACCATTTGAAATGGTAAACGTACCGCCAGTCATGTCATCCACGGTTATTTTGCCATCGCGAGCACGAATGGCAAGACGCTTAATTTCAGCTTCAATTTCTCTAAAATTCATATCTTCTGCGTTACGCACTACGGGCACCATAAGTCCTTTTGGACCGGATACTGCAACACTGATATCGCAGTAATCGTACAAAATTTGTTCGTTGCCGTCAATCATGGAATTTACATCGGGGAATGCTTTTAGTGCACGCACTACGGCTTTGGTGAAAAAGCTCATAAACCCGAGTCCTACGCCGTGTTTTTCTTTAAATATTTCTTTGTACTCCGCGCGAAGTGCAAAAATTGGCGACATATCTACTTCGTTAAACGTGGTGAGCATGGCTGTTTCGTTTTTGGCAGCCACCAATCGTTCTGCTACTTTACGACGCAACATGGACATTTTCTTACGTGCTGATGGGCGTTCGCCAGCTGGCGTACCCATAGACGGTACTGCTTTAATAGCGTCTTCTTTGGTGATTCGTCCATCGCGACCTGTCCCTGAAATGACCGTTGTATCCAATCCTTTTTCGGCAATTATTTTTCGTGCAGCTGGAGAAGCCGTTCCCGTTGCGTAGGTGGTTTCTTGTGTAGCAGCAGGGGCAGCTTGTGGTGCAGCCGCTACTTTTTCAGGTGCAGCTTTTGTTTCTTGTCCATCGGGTTTAGGTGCAGCCGTATCAATATGACAAACTACCGCGCCCACAGCAACGGCATCGCCTTCTTCTGCCTTAAGGGTAATCACACCACTTTCTTCAGCGGGGAGTTCTAATGTTGCTTTGTCTGAATCAACTTCGGCAATGGCTTGATCTTTTTCGACATAATCGCCATCGCTAACCAACCATTCTGCGATTTCTACTTCTGAGATGGATTCGCCCGGAGAGGGCACTTTCATTTCTAAAATCATAATTACTCTTTAATGCGCTAGCGCATGTTGTCTTTGGTTTTATCAAATACGTATTCAATAATTTCTTGGTGACGCCTTTTGGAACGGGTTGCACTTCCCGCTGCAGGTGCACCATAAAAACGCCTAGACGCCACACGAAACGTACGCGCCTGAGGTAAATGTAACAATAAATGCCCGTAAGCCCCCATATTACGGGGTTCTTCTTGCGCCCAAACCACTTCGGCTTTGGCGTATTTTTTTAGTAAGGTTTCGATTTCAGCTTTGGGCAGTGGAAACAATTGTTCCAAACGAACAAGCGCTACATCGGTGCGTTGTTTTTGTTCGCGTGCGTCTAGTAAATCGTAATAAAATTTTCCTGTACAAAGTACTACCGTTTTAACCGCTTTATCGGTGACGCTGTCATCGTCTATAAGCGGCATAAATTGACCTGTGGCAAATTCCTCCTTGGCAGAAACGGCATTTGGGTGGCGCAACAAACTTTTTGGCGTAAATACCACAAGTGGTTTTCTATACGTCGATTTAAGTTGACGTCTCAACATATGAAACAAATTTGCTGGTGTGGTTACATCAGCAACAAACATATTGTCTTTGGCACAAAGCTGCAGGTAACGTTCCATACGAGCAGAAGAATGCTCGGCGCCTTGCCCCTCATAACCATGAGGTAAAAACAACACCAATCCATTCTGCATTTTCCATTTGTCTTCGGCAGAAGACAAATACTGATCAATCATGATTTGTGCACCGTTGCTAAAATCGCCAAACTGAGCTTCCCAAATGGTTAGTGTATTTGGGCTTGCCATGGCATAGCCGTAGTCGTATCCCATTACGCCGTATTCCGAAAGCGATGAATTGTAAATATCAAAATTGCCTTGCGATTTATGCAAGCTATTGAGCAACACAACCTCTTCCTCAGAGTCTTCGACTTTCAGTACTGCATGTCGATGTGAAAACGTTCCTCGTTCTACATCTTGACCCGAAATACGTACATCATGCGCTTCAGAAAGTAGCGAGCCGTAGGCGAGTAATTCACCCATGGCCCAATCTAGCTTATTGCGTTCAAAATACATGGATTTTCGGTCTGCAATCAAGCGAACCGTCTTGCGCAAGAAATTTTTATCTGAAGGTAATGTGGTCAATGTTTCTGCGATACCATCCAATTTATCCAAAGCAAAAGAGGTGTCAACGGGTTGCAACATATCCGCTTCTTTTGCCAATTGGAATCCTGCCCATTCGTCTTGCATAAAGGGCGTAATTACGGTATTTGACGCTTGACGTGCATCTTCTAATTTTTCTTCTAAGGATTGTTTGTAAACCGCTTCCATTTGCGTCAATTCCTCTTGATTTATAACCCCTCTTGTGATGAGCTTCTCAGCATAAATATCGCGTGGGTTTTTGTGCTTGCCAATGGCTTTGTACAATTTTGGCTGGGTAAATCGAGGTTCGTCTCCTTCGTTATGACCGTATTTTCGATAACCCAACAAATCAATAAACACATCTCTAGAAAAATGATTGCGATAAGCCGATGCAAAATTCATGGCGTGAACAACTGCCTCTGCGTCGTCGGCATTGACATGCAATACGGGCGATAAAGTTACTTTGGCAATATCGGTACAGTACGTACTCGAACGTCCGTCCAAATAATTGGTGGTAAATCCAATTTGATTGTTTACCACAATATGTACGGTTCCGCCGGTACGGTAGCCGTCGAGTTGTGCCATTTGAACTACTTCATATACCACACCTTGACCCGCAATAGCTGCATCTCCATGAATGAGAATGGGCATCACTTTGCGCCTGTCACCTTTGTAATTTCTATCTTGTTTTGCTCTAGAGATCCCTTCCACTACCGCATTAACGGCTTCTAAGTGGGATGGGTTTGGTGCAATGTTCATATTCACTTGATAGCCCGCATCAGTGAGGCGTTTTGAGGTCCAGCCTAAGTGGTATTTAACATCGCCGTCAAAAACTTCTTCCTCGTAGTCTTTTCCGTCAAATTCACTAAAAATGTCTTGTGCAGGCTTTCCAAAAATATTGGTGAGCGTATTCAGCCTTCCACGGTGTGCCATTCCAACCACAAATTCTTCAACACCGTCTTTGGCAGCACCTTCAATCAGCGCGTCGAGTGCCGGAATAAGCGATTCTCCCCCCTCAAGAGAAAAGCGTTTTTGCCCTACGTATTTGGTGTGTAAAAAACTTTCAAAGGCAACGGCTTCGTTAAGCTTTTTAAGGATGTGTTTCTTTTCTTCTACGCTAAAGTTCGGGTGGTTCCCATTTTTATTTATCCATTTTTGAATCCATTGTACCCGATTTGGATGTCGAATAAACATATATTCCAACCCAATTGATTCGCAATAAATACGTTCCAAGTGCACAATAATATCCGCAAGGGTAGCCGGGCCTATTCCAATAATATCTCCTGCAGAAAATACGGTGTGTAAATCGTTGTGCGATAGGCCAAAATTTTCAATGGCCAGTGTAGGCTTATATTTTCTACGCTCTCGAACGGGATTGGTCCGTGTAAACAAATGTCCACTTCCGCGATAGCCGTCAATGAGTTTTACGACTTGAAATTCTTTAAGAACATTTTCGGGAATAGCGTCACTGGTTTGCTGTTCGCCATTTTCTAAACCAAAGTCAAAGCCTTGAAAAAAGGCACGCCAGCTGGGTTCTACGCTATCTGGATCGATAAGGTATTGGTCGTATAGCTGTGCAAAATGCGCCGTGTGGGCGGCATTGAGAAACGAAAACTTGTCCATCGAGGTTAGTTGTACAAAACAAATGTACTGCATTTGCATTTATTTGCACGTCATTTTTGTAAAAAAAAGAATATACATGTATAGTAAAAAAATGTAGTTTTGAAGGTGTTTGCTTTAGTCGATTGTAACAACTTCTACGCTTCGTGCGAGCGCATTTTCCAACCCACATTAGAAGGCAAGCCCATTGCGATTTTGTCCAATAATGACGGTTGTGTAATTGCCCGCAGCAACGAAGCCAAAGCGCTTGGACTTGCCATGGGAGCGCCAGCACACAAATTTGCGTCCTTTTTTAGGCAACATGACGTACGTGTTTTTTCGTCGAACTACCCGCTTTATGGCGATATGAGCCAGCGCGTAATGGACGTACTACGACAGTTTACCCCCGAGGTGGAAGTCTATAGTATCGATGAAGCCTTTTTGCACTTTGACGGATTTCAACAGTACGACATGGAAGTCTATGCGCAACAAATGCGCAAACGCGTACGCAAATGGACCGGTATGCCCGTAAGCATTGGACTTGCCCCCAGCAAAGGACTTGCGAAAGTGGCGAATCGAGTAGCCAAAAAATTTGCCGCCAAAACCAATGGGGTTTACGTCATTGACTCCGAAGAAAAACGCGTCAAAGCCTTAAAGTGGCTGCCCATTGCAGACGTTTGGGGTATCGGGCGCCAACACGCCCGCCGACTGGCATTTAGCAATGTCAAAACTGCCTATGACTTTACCCAACTTTCAGACGAGTGGGTGCGTAAACACATGAGCGTAGTGGGGCTTCGCCTTAAAAAAGATTTGGAAGGAACAGCTACCATTCCCATGGAAATGGTACCATCACCAAAAAAAGCCATTGCTACCACCCGTAGTTTTGAATCGCTTATAACCTCCTATGAAGAAATGCGCGAACGCATTTCTACCTACGCAACGCTTTGTGCCGAAAAATTACGCAAACAAGGCAGCAACTGTCATGCGGTCTATGTGTTTGTACGCAGCAACCCGTTTATGCCCGATTTGCCGCAATACCGCAACGGCATACTCATCCCGATGCCGTTTGCTTCACAGTCGAGTTTGACCGTTAGCAAATACGCCCTAAAAGGACTTGAGCGTATCTATAAAAATGGTATTCAATATAAAAAAGCAGGCGTGATGGTTACGGGAATTATACCCAAAAACGCCCAACAACTTACGCTGTTTGACAAAGAAGATGCGCGCCACGATGCCCTTATGCAGCGCATAGACCACTTGCACCGCAAGTATGGGCCGCATAAAATAAAACTCGCCAACCAAGACCTATCCCGAACCTTTAAAATGAAACAAGCGCATCTGTCGCCGCGCTATACCACTGACATTAACGACATTATTAAGGTTAAATGAAAAAATCGAGCACCCTCCACTTTTATAGCCCCGACGATACCAGCAACAAACCTGATGTGTGGCTTGCCGGAGAAGGCATTTCGGCAGGGTTTCCCTCGCCAGCAGACGACTTTAAAGAAGTGCGCATTAGCTTAGACAATGTAGTGGTAAAAAATAAAGCGGCTACGTTTTATGCACGTGTTGCAGGACAGTCGATGGTAGGAGCCGGACTGGACGATGGCGATTTGCTTGTCATTGACCGAAGCTTAGAACCCGAAAACGGCAAAATTGCCGTGTGTTTTGTGGATGGGGAGTTTACCGTAAAACGGTTAAAAGTAGCTGAAGACTGTGTATGGCTGATGCCTGAAAACGACCGCTATAAGCCCCTGCAAGTAACCGAAGAAAACGAACTGATTATCTGGGGGATTGTAACCCATGTGCTCAAGGCGGTGTAGCCTTACAATTGATTTACTTTTTTTTGTTATATTTGTGTGAAACAGCTCCAAATCTGTTCTTCTTGTGATACCTACACCTTCGCTTTTGGAATTTTTATTGGGAATGTTTAAAGTTACCCAGAACTAGGTCAGGTTCTTGTGGTCTTTTGAATACTCGAGCAAACTCGATATTCAAAACCCCGAACCTAACTCCGTTTAGCGGGGCGTTATTCACAATCATGAAAAAGAAAAATGAAAATTAGTGGAATATATAATTTGGATGCTTCACAAGCTGAACTTGACTTTATCGACATAGATATTGAAAGGGATATAGCTTTATTTCTCGATCCATTTTTCTTAAGTATAAGAGAAGATAATTTCTCACTGGCATGTAGTCGAACAATAAGAAGTTTCTTTCAAAGAGTCATTGATTTAGTCAGAAATGAGCATGTCAACGATGCAAGAGAACTATTTAATCATTTGCATGAACCGAATTCAACCTGTCTTGGTATGTCAAAAGGTAGGCCTCAAGGACGAGGAGTCGGAAGGATGGACACTACCAAAATATTTAATAGAATAATTGAAAGTAGAGCTATTCAAACAGGTTTGTTGAGAGATTTGGAAGACAGTGTGTTGTTTGTAGATCAATTCGATAAAGACAAACTTTCTGATATGACTACCAATATAATCAGAAAGCATTTAATAGAATATACAAACAATCAATGTAAACTACATGGGATTGAATTAAGAGAAGGTGTTCCATCAGGCTTTTATTGGAATTCTCAATTTCAAAGATGGGAATCAGAGCACTGCGAACATCTTGTTATTAATGATCGTCCAATATTACTTGTGCCAAAAGGAATTGTATCATTTAAAAAACAATATACTGCAAGAAAATACTACCAACATTTTGTATTGAACTATCTACAAAATGAAAACCTTCAATTGAACACAGCTCTTGTCGAAGAACGAGCAGACGGAACAAGATATGTAACTAAGAAATCAATAAAAGAAAGAAATCCTTTTACAAAAGATTTTCTGCGTGAATTTACTCGATTACATCCCGAAGTATTGCAAGATTTTAAGGATGAAACTGAAATAGATTCACTCACTAACTGGGAAATAGCAGATTTAAATCTTAATCAAATTTGTATGAATCTAATTGCAAGACTTCAGGCAACTAATTCTGGTACAGAAGATGCAACAGCATACCACAAAATCATAAAATCAATTTTAGAATTAATTTTTTACCCAAGTTTAATTAATCCTGTTCTTGAGCAAGAAATTCACGAAGGAAGGAAGCGTATTGATATCTCATTTGATAATGCAGCAGGTCATGGCATATTTCACAGATTATCACATAACATGAACTTACCCTGTCCCTACATTTTTATTGAATGCAAAAATTATAGTAGCGACCCTGTTAATCCAGAATTAGACCAACTATCTGGTCGATTTTCACCCAACAGAGGAAGAGTTGGCTTTCTTCTTTGTAGAAACTTAGATAATGAGGATTTATTTATCAGAAGATGTCAAGATACTTACAGGGATGGAAGAGGACTAATAATTCCTCTAACTGATGAAGTCATTATCGACATTATCAGAAATCACAACAATTGGAATCAAGACTATGTAGAAAATATTCTATCAAATTTAATAAGACGAATAATGGTAATTTGACTGTGACTAACACAGTACATCACACCATACTTCGCTACGCTCCGTACGGCGGATGAACAAAACCGTTGGATTACATTCAGCCTTTGGCTGACCAAAGCCGATCTATAAATAAAACTACATCACCCTACCCAGTGCATCTTTTTTAGAAGGCGTAATGCGTACGGGCTTAATATAGGTAGGCGCAAAAGTGGCGCTATCCGTAAACTCTTTTTCCTCAAACGCTACTGTTGCCAAGTGCAGCATAGCGGTGGCTATGGGGTGCGTGGAGAAAAACTGCCAGTGGGCATTTTCGGGTAATATGTTTTGTGCTTTTTCGGCTCCTGTTCCCACAAAGAAAACGGGTTCATGGGCAAGGTCTGCAAAGGAATTTTCGGTTAAAATATGTTCTTGCATTTGGGACAATTCCTTACCCCCAACATCAAAGGTTGCGGTATAAACCTCATCGCGGCGTGCATCCAAAAGCGCAACCACTTTAACGTTTTGCACATGTGGCGCAGCCAGGAGTTGTAAGGTGGGTATGGTAATCAGCGGTATGTCTAAGGCAAAGCATAAGCCTTTTGCGGCAACGCTTCCAATCCGCAATCCCGTAAAGGAGCCCGGTCCTGCACTCACAGCAACAGCATCTAATTGTGAAGGTGAGATGTTGGCTTCTCGTAAGATTTCGTCAATAAAAACATGCAGTTTGGTGGCGTGCTTAAATCCGCCTTCTAAAATGGATTTTTGCGCCAACAGTGTTGCGTTGTCGCTTAAGACAACAGAACATTGCTCGGTGGCGGTTTCGATATGCAAAAGTATTGCCATGCGGCAAAAATACTACTTTACAGCGTTAGCGGAATACCAAAATAGAACTCTAAAATTTTGATGCGGAAAATAGCATCAAACTTAGCGCGAAGTTCTGCTGAAACCGCTGCATCGTAACGTTGTTTGGCTTGTGAAAACTGCAACGATGTAGCCGCACCTGCATTAAACCGATCTAAGGCATATTGATACGCTTCCTTTCGCGATTGTGTGGTTTTTTGTGCCGCCTCGTAGGCTTTAAGTCCACCTTTGGCGTCGGCATAGGATTGGTAAATGGTACGTTCCAATTCTTGTTTCTGTTGGTCTAAAACCGTAGAAGAACGCGCTACACTAACCTTATTGCGGCGGACATTGTTTTTTACGGAAAGTCCATTCAATATGGGGATACGCAGATTGACACCAAAATTATGTCCGTCGTTTTGTCTTAATTGTTCGCCAATGGGTAAATGTGATACACTTGCGGTCTTTGCTTGTGGGGTCACAACAACTTGCCCTGTTTCAGCTACTGTACCAATGGGCACTTGATTTACAGCACCAGTCGGCACCAATCTATCGGCGTAGGAAAGACGCGAACTATAACTGTAATAGCCCGACAAACTGGGTTGGTACGCCGCCTTAGCGATTTTTAAGTTTGCTTCTGCAATGTCAACATTGGTTGCGGCAAATTTGATGTCGTTTCGTGAAGAAACCGCTTTATTAAATAATTCTTGAGGTGTTTTATCTAGTATCATGGTGGCTACCATATCGTAATCTGAATCAGCAATAGAAAAATGTTCAAGATCCTCTAAAAGCAAAAGCTGTGCTAACGAAATACGCGAAATTTCATAATCGTTTTGTGCGGTAACCACTTGCTGCTCTTGTGTGGCTAAAGTGGCTTGGAGCTCATAAAGCTCTCCTTTTGGCAACGCGCCGGCATCTACCAATCCCTGGGTTTGCTCCAGCTCGGTTTTAGCCACCAACAACTGATTGTTTTGAACCGCCAAATTTTCTTTGTTAAATAAGACTTGTAAATAACCGTTTACCACCAAAAGCATCACGTCTTCTTTCATGTCTTCAAGCTGATATTGGCGTGCCAAAACGCCCAAGTTGGCACTTAGCAATTGGTATATATTTCGCTTGCCGTTATAAATATTTACACCCATATCCACCGAACCATTTGAAAACTGGTTGGTCATATCTTCTAAAGTATTGGTCGTTAAGTTCCTGTTTAGTCCCACATTCCACGAATGACCAGCAGATAGGTTCAGCGTAGGTAAGAAATTTCCAACCGCTTGGCTTTTGTAAGTTTCTGCATCAACAACATCCAAATAGGCTTGTTTGATTTGCAAGTTGTTTTTTACGGCATGCGCCACAGCAGCTTCTAGCGTCCACGGTGCAGCTGGTTCAGGTTGTTGGCTGTAGCCTAAAACCAACAACAATAAAGTACAAAATGATAAAATCCTACGCATCGTCTTCTTCGTTTTCGTTGTCTTCATCTCTTTCTTCGGTGCGGTTCCAGACTTTCACCTCATCTTCTTCAGCAATACCTTCAAGGATTTCTACATTCACGCCATCTGAAATCCCGAGTTTTACATCACGGCGTTCAAATTTCTGATCGCCTTTCATAACCTCTACATAAGGATCTTGTGTTTTTCGGTCAAACTGAATAAGCGCTTCGCGCAGTGCCAAAACATCTTCTTTTCTGTCTAGTACAATAGATGCATTTGCACTATAACCCGCACGCACAAAAATACTGTCGTTTAACACCAAATCGGCTTCAATTTTAAATTGCACAGCACCTTGCTCCTCAGTTCCTTTAGGGGCGATAAATTGTAGTGAAGCGTCTAATTCTTGGTCCTCAATAGCACCTAAACTAACCTTAAGCGGCGTGCCCACTTGCAACGATGCCACCTCGGCTTCATCTACTTTCCCTTCAAAAATCATTTTGCCTAAATCTGCAATAGCCGCAATGGTTGTTCCGGCATTAAAACTGTTGGATTCAATAACTTGATCACCTTCCTTAACGGGGATTTCCAAAACAGTTCCAGAAACTGTAGCTCGGATATCCGTATTGGCAGCACTCGACCCACCAATAGAACCTTCCTTAATAATTTGAAGATCACTTTCTGCGTTTAATACATCTTGTTTTGCTTGATTAAATAACAGCTCGTTGGCGATATAATCGGCATTGGAAATAATGCCTTTTTCATAAAGTATTTTATTTCGATCAAAATCTTTTTTACGTGTAGCAAAGGTGATTTGCGCGTTTTTCACACGTCCTTTAGCTGCATTTAGGTTTTGCTCGTTTGGCACTACCTTGATACGCGCGATAAGATCGCCTGAGACTACTTGGTCGCCTTCTTCAACAAAAATACGGTCAATGATTCCTCCGATTTGTGGTTTTACTTCCACTTCGTCCTCAGGAACAACTTTCCCCGTTACCACCGTTTCCTTTTCAATATTTGTAGTAAATAATTTCTCGGTTTTATAGGTAATAGCGGATTTACTATTTGTTTTGGCAAAATATGCTGCCGAAAACAGCACGCCAAAAACTAGGAGTGTAATAAAAATATATTTGGTGACTTTTTTCATTTGTATGGGTTTTCGTTATTATTCTTCTCTTAATGCGTCTATGGGTTTGATACTTACTGCGCGTTGTGCAGGAATAAGTCCGATTAGTGTGCCTAATCCAACCATAAGTCCTAATGCGCCTAAAATAAATTTGATGGGTACTGTTGGATTGGCGTATGGAAAACTGGTATTATCAGCCGTCATTACATTAATGATAGCCAAAACAAAAGCGCCCAAAATAATCCCCAAAATTCCTGCGATAAGTGTCAAGAACACAGATTCAATAATAATTTGCATTCTTACTTCTCTGGGTGTAGCACCCAATGCGCGGCGAATACCCAACTCCTTGGTGCGTTCGCGTACCGAAATCAATAGAATATTTCCAATACCAATAACGCCTGCAATAATGGTGGCAATTCCCACTACAAGCGACAAGATGTTCATCCCGCTAGAAAAGCCTTTTACTCGATTAAAAACTTCTCCCAAATTGAAGCTTCCAAAGGCACGTTCATCATCTGGATGCACACGGTGTTTTACCTTTAGTGCGGCTTTAATATCCTCCTCAATAGCCACCACATCGGCGTCGTCATAGGCTGCCATGGCAAACCAATCTACATTATCGCCTGTGTTGTATAATTTTTTAAAGGTGGTAAAAGGGATAAAAATATCACTGTCGTTTTCAAATCCTCCACCACCAGAAAATTTATGTACGCCTATCACTTGAAAATACATATTATCAATCTGAATGTAATTCCCAATGGGGTTTTCATCCTTTTCAAAAAGTTCAGTTTGAGTGCGCTCGCCAATCACGCATACTTTTCGTTGGTTGTCAATATCGGCTTGGTTGATAAAGCGTCCACCGTCAAAAATATCTTTTGAGGCAATTTTCACCAAAATGGGGAAATCGCCATACACCGCATAGGCTCCACTTTTTCCGTCACGTTTTACAGAAGATCCGTTTCCACCAAAAACACCTCGTGCAATTCTAGGTGCCACATATTGAAGTTGAGGCACACGCTGCATCAAATAGCTTTGGTCGTCTAATTTAAGTTGCATGTTTCGCCCCGTTCGAAATCCATCATAGGGCATACTGGTGCTTTGCGCCCAAACAAAAAGGGAATTAATAGCAACTTGTTCAAACTGTCGTTCAAATCCGTTGTCTAATCCTTTTGAAGCACCCGAAAGGGTGATATAAATAAAAATTCCCCACAACACACCGATTACGGTAATCAATGTGCGCAATTTGTTTTTTTGGATAGATCCAAAAATTTCTTGCCAAGTATCTCTATCGAAAAGCGTTCTAAACATTATTCGTCTCTTAAGGCAATTATGGGTTTAATTTTAGCAGCACGACGAGCAGGAATATAGCCTGCTATTGCGCCAAAAAGAATTAAAGTAACTGTTGCAGCAACAGCAGTACTTGTGTTGATATATGGGTTGATGATAAAATATTCTTCAAGCGAATCGCCAATGAGCGCTAACGTACCCACTCCGGAAAACAAACCTACATATCCCGCAATGGTGGTAATAAAAACGGATTCATGTAAAATCATACCTATTACCGAATTGGGCGTTGCACCAATAGCTTTTCGAATGCCCAACTCTTTGGTGCGTTCTTTTACCACAAAAACCATAATATTGGAAATACCAATAATACCTGCCAATAGCGTTCCCAGTCCAACAAAAGTTACAATAAGTTGTAGCACGCTGGCAAATTGTTGGGACTCTTTAAGATCTGCAGCAACATTGCGTACATAAATACCGCTACGGTCATTAGGTGCGATGTTGTGCTTTTTACGCATAAAATTGTTTAGTTTCTTTTCCAATGACAACGCTCCTGCATACCCAAGTTCTGGACGAAATGCTACAATGATTTGATCTACGCGGTCGTTGCTTTTTTCAAGGCGTTGACGTGTGGTATATGGAATATAAATAAGACGTTCCTCATTGTCGCCACCTTCATCAGTAAACACCCCTACTACTTTAAACGAAACCCCTCCTACATCAATCTGCTCTCCAATAGCGGACTTGTTTCCAAATAAATCTTTTTCAACCAATCTGCCAATACAAGCAAACTTGGTTTTGTTTTTTACATCTGCTTCGTTGATATAACGCCCGTTTGAAATGATTGTTTTTTCGGCATATTGATGCCCTGGTGCAATTCCTCTAACCGTGTAGTTATTACTTTCCTTGCCTCTTTTAACAAGGGCCCCTCTACTTATACGAGGTGTGATGTAGTCAATAAAAAAGGGAAAGTTTTGTTGTATATCAACCAAATCATCATTTCTAAAAATGATACGGCGTTTTGCTTTAAAGCCTCGATAAGGTTTCTCTGTCTGACCTGGGTATAACCAAACTGTATTGGTTGAATCGTCTAAGAAAAATTCTTCAAATGAGTTTTTAAGTCCATTGCCAAAACCATAAAGCAATACAAAAATGAAAATACCCATAGCCACGGTAAAACCCGAAAGGATTGTACGCAACTTATTCTTGCGCAGGGTATAAAACATTTCTTGCCAACGGTCTCTATTCCACATACGAGCTGGCTCTAACTTGTTTGACTTTTTTATCTTCCACAATTACACCATCTTTCAAATGCACAATACGCTTGCACATATTGGCAATGTCTTCTTCGTGGGTTACAATGAGTAAGGTAATTCCTGCATCGTTGATGGTTTGCAATACATCCATAAGCTCGTAAGAGGTCTTTGAGTCTAAAGCCCCTGTTGGCTCATCTGCAAGAAGTACTTTTGGTTCTGAAACCAATGCACGTGCAATAGCCACACGTTGTTTTTGTCCACCTGAAAGTTCGTTGGGGTGGTGGGTTGCCCAAGGCCCTAATCCTACCTGTTCTAAAAACTTTTGCGCACGTTCTTGACGTTCTTTTCGCGCTACTTTTTGATAGTATAATGGCAACATTACATTTTCTAGCGCTGTCTTATAAGAAATAAGATTAAACGACTGAAATACAAAACCTAAAAACTTATTGCGATAAATGGCGGCTTTGGTTTCATCGAGATCTTTAATAAGGTTTTTATCTAGTGTATAGGTGCCAGAATCCGCATTATCTAACATGCCCAAAATATTGAGTAAGGTTGATTTTCCAGAGCCTGAAGATCCCATAATAGCAACCATCTCACCCGCTGCCACATCGAAATTTATTCCCTTAAGTACATGAAGTGTGTTTTGTCCTGTAGCATAGGACTTGTGTAATTCATTAATTTCTATCATAGGGCAACTTTTAGGTTGTCTTGGAGGTTAAAATTGTATAACGAGCAATCAATATATATGTTACAAAATTTTTATTTGTAAAACTGACGGTAAACGGCATAACCTACAACCCCAACAAGAATGTAAGGAACCACCATCAAATAGACAATACCATCGTTAAGGCTTTTGGCTGTTTCGGCATCAGCGCCCGTTTCTAAAACCGCACGGCACATGGCGCATTGCAATCCCAAAATTTTGTGAAATAAAAATGTTAGTTCAGCAATCATTTTATCCGTAGTAAGGTGCAATCATAAAATAAACAACCACTCCTGTGACAGCCACGTAAAGCCAAATGGGAAACGTAATTTTTGACAAGCGTGTATGGGCTTTAAAATGGCCTAATACAGCGTGTTTATATGTAAATAACACCAACGGTATTAATGCCACAGAAAGAAAAATATGTGTTATCAAAATAAAGAAATACACATACCTAATCATTCCCTCTCCTCCATAAGGAGTAGAATCTGAAGTGATGTGATAGGCAATGTACATCAACAAAAAAAGTAAGGATAAAAAGATGTTGATTTTCATCAATCTTTCATGATTTTTGCGATTGCCCCGCTTAATTTGTGCAACAGCAAGCACCAATAAAACAGCTGTAATTCCATTTATAGTGGCATAAATGGGTGGAAGCATTTTTAGCGGAGCAACGTTTGGAATTCGGACGTTAAATAATGCTGCAACCACAATAGGAATAACAATGGAGACAGCAATAATAATAGCGTTGTAACGGCGTAAGGATTTATTATTCATTTTCTAGCAGTTTTTGAACATCTTCGAGAAGCATATCTGTACCCTGTACGTCTAATTCAGACTCAGGGATACCTAAATAATATACAATTGGATTACCAAATCGATCGGTTCTTGAACGAAGGTAACCATTTTGATCCACTAAGGCAAAATAGCCCTGATGTTCAAAACCACCTGCAACTTTAGGATTAATGCCTGCAAAGATGTTAAACCCTGTATTTGCAAGTTCGTAAATAGTTGAGGCATCTCCGGTAAGAAAATGCCAGTTTTGGCTAAATACACCCATATTTTCGGCGTAGCGCTTAAGTTGCTCAGGCGTGTCTTTTTCAGGATCAATCGTAAATGAAGCAATACCAAAATCGTCTCGAGTTCCAAACGCTTCTTCAAGGCGTTTCATATTGGCATTCATTATAGGGCAAATGGTTGGGCATGTGGTAAAGAAAAACTCGATCACATATACTTTACCCAAATAGTCTTCGTTGGAAATGAAGCGTCCATCTTGATTGGTAAAAACAAAATCAGGAACGCGTTTTTTTTCACCATTGAGTTCTATAAATGAAAGCGGCAATGGCGCGCTCAAGCGATTGCTATCTACAAAGCTGGCTTGCTGAAAACGCTCTATTATACGCGGAATGAAAATGATGCCAAAAACCAAGACAATAAAGGCTACAGCAATGTAGGAATAGCGTCGCATAGTTATGGATTACGACCTTGATTATACTTTTTTAAAGCCAAGCGATATTCCGCCAGAATCACCTTAACATCATCTACCATATTATTGTTTATATCAGCAACAGAGCGTGCATCATAGCCAAAAAAATCATCGTCATCTCTACCGCGAAGATTAACATCTCTGTCAATAATAAACACAAAGGGATTTGATAAATTGCTATCGAGCGATAAGGGCAAATTCAAACTTTTAAAAACAGCTTGAAGGTTGTCGGGAGGTAAAAAAATGAAATTCCACCTCGACATATCGGTGCCTGTAGTGCCCTCAAGTTCTTGTTTAAGATTTTCCGCTTGTACTTCTGCTCCCTCTGGCAAAGCGATAAGAAATTGAAAATCGGTAAACTTATAAAACCGTTTATATATTTTTTGATTGAGGTTTAGTGCCAATGCTTTTTTGTCTTGTAAGACATTGCCAAAAAAACCAAGAACGGTTATACGGTCTTTAAATTGCGCATCGCTGTAAGCACTTATTTCCTGGACATTTTTTGTGAGTACAGGAAGTTTTGCAAAGCGATTTACTCCAGAAGCAAAAAATAAATACACCACTAGCGGGAAAATAAAAAGTATGGCTAGAACGATGTATTTTTTCATAACCAAATTAAAAATTCCAACTTAAGAAACCGTCAAACATTACATTATAGATGTAATCAGCTTCAACAAGCAAAATAAAAATAAGGTAAGGAATAAGGATTAAAAGCGGCAACACTATAGATGAAGTAAAGCTGCGTTTTTCGTCCCGCAAGTGCATAAAATCCCAAGCAATATAATAGGCCTTGACAATCGTTAGAATAATAAAAATCCAGTTTAGCCCTTTCATCCCAAACACGGGGGTAAGTAAAAAAGCAGGTTTGATAATTCCAAATGCTACTTCAATTGCGGTAACTATAGATAGAAAAATAAGTACACCCCAAATTTTTTGAACATTGGATTTGAAAGTAAGAAGTCCTCGAAAAATAGAAAGTTTATGTGCCATGTTATACAAGATAAAAGAAGGTGAATACAAATACCCAAACAAGATCTACAAAGTGCCAATAGAGCCCCACTTTTTCGACCATTTCATAATGTCCCCTACGTTCATAGGTGCCTAACAATACGTTAAAAAAGATAATTCCGTTAATGACAACACCCGAAAATACGTGGAATCCGTGGAAACCTGTGATAAAGAAAAAGAAATCCGCAAATAAACGATTTCCGTACTCATTTCTAATAAGATTAGCGCCTTCCACCACATGGACTGCTTGCGCAAGTTTGGCTTCGGAAGCTGCGCGATCTAGGACAATTTTATGCCCTGTCTCGGCCTCAATCATTTCTGTTTTTATACGTAAATCAGGGTTTGCCAAGAAGCCTTTCTGCACCTCAGCTACTGTATATGTAGGAAGTGTGGCTTCGTCAACATACCAAATTCCGTTATCAGCAGCATGCTGTGCACGGTCTGAAGCTTGCGAACTAGCAAAAGAAGAAAGTGCAATACGGTCTCCAGAGTCAGCAGATACGAATTGTAAAATTTGTCCACCGCGTGTTTCCACTGCCCCATATTCGCCTTTGATAAAATTTTTCCACTCCCAAGCTTGCGAGCCTACAAATACTGCTCCACCAATAATGGTGAGCAACATATACACGGCAACTTTATTTTTTTGCATTTTATGTCCTGCATCTACTGCCAGTACCATAGTAACCGACGAGAAAATAAGGATAAACGTCATCAATGCCACATAGTACATCGGCGCATCAATGCCATGTAAAAAGGGAAAGTGATAAAATACCTCATCAGCAATAGGCCAAGAATCAATATTTTTAAAACGAGAAAAGCCATAGGCGACTAAAAAACCAGAAAAGGTAAGTGCATCAGATACAATGAAAAACCACATCATCATTTTACCGTAAGATGCATTGAGTGGTTTGTTGCCTCCGCCCCAAACGTTTTGGTTTTCAGTTAGGTTGGTTGTTGCTTCCATGATTGGATATTGGTTAAATCGAATACAAAATTACGTATTAAACTTTATCTTAAAAAGAATAAGAACACAAATAAATAGAGCCATAAAAAGCCCAGAAAATGCCAAAAGGTGTGAGCCAGTGTAAAACCTAAGGGTTTACGCTGATAAACGCCCTTTAAATGCTGTATAAATACCACCAAAAGCACTACAATTCCCCCAATAAGGTGTGCAAAATGCGTGATGACAAGTACATATAAAAACGATGTAGTTACAGTGCTTTCGGCACCTGTAAAATAGTATCCTTGCGCAACAATACTGTTAAAACCTACCCACTGACTAATGGAAAATACTATGGCCAATACAAAGGTGGCAAGCGTGTAAACGGATACTCCTTTGGCGTTGTTGGCCTTTAACATTTTAAACGCCATCCAAAACGTGATACTACTCACCAAAATAATTAATGTGCTAAAATGAAATGCCGCTGGGAGGGAAAAATCTGTTAGCCAATCTGGACGTGCTTTACTTACCACATAAGCACTTGTTAGCCCTGCGAACATCATGGTCATACTGATCATCGCAAACCAAAGCATCATTCTTTTGGCTTTTGCCTGAGGCGTTAAAAGGGAAGGGTGAAAACTCATTTATATAAATTTATCTAATACGTAAATCCACTGTATTGCAGTAATATACACAATACTTACAATCATTAATTTTTTTGCATTGGCTTCAGAATGGCTTCGATATAAGCGCAAGCCAGCCCACAAAAGGATCAATCCAACTGCACCAATTGCAACTGCTGCTGCAACAGAAAGTTGTAAAGCGCCCGTAAAACCAAAGACAGGAACTATGGAAATTAAAATTGTCCAAAGGGTGTAAAAAATAATTTGTAGCGCAGTAGCATTGCCTGGTTTACCGGTAGGTAACATATTAATTCCTGCTTTTTGATAATCGTTGTGCATCATCCAACCAATGGCCCAAAAATGGGGGAACTGCCAAAAAAACTGTATCATAAACAAAATACCCGACTCTAAGCCAAAACTCCCCGTGGCAGAAACCCAGCCTAACATAAAAGGAATGGCTCCTGGAATAGCCCCAACAAAGACCGAAAGTGGTGTTACGGTTTTGAGTGGTGTGTAAGCACAGGTATAAAGAAAAACGGAAATGGCACCAAACATGGCGGTTTTGGGATTGAGTGAATACAACAAGGCAAGGCCAAAAATGAGTAACGTTAGTGCAATACCAAATGCCACTTGAACCGACATTCTTCCAGCAGGAATGGGGCGGTTTTGCGTGCGAAGCATTTTGGCATCAATTTCTTTTTCTATGATTTGATTAAACGCGTTTGAGGCGCCTGCCAAGCCATAACCTCCTGCAGAAAGCAGTAAAATATGCCACATACTTGGCGACGGAACTGCCAACAAGTAGCCTGCCAACGAAGAAAATACCACACTTAGCGTTAGCCGTGCTTTGGTAAGCAACAGCACATCTGAGATGAGAAGCGAAAGCGTAGGCGATTTATGGGTGTCTGCAAGCATAATAAACTTGTGCGTTTAGTATGCAAAGATACTGTACAAAAGCAGCTTACGCAATGTTAATGGCTCAAAACAAAGACTTAAGCATATTGCCTATTGCAAACGAAAAGTGATGGGAATACTAAAGGGTACACGAACGGCACGACCGCGTTGTTTCCCGGGTGTCATATTGGGAAGCTTCGAAATAATTCGATTTGCTTCCTTTTCTAAGTTTTTATCTGGACCACGGGTGCGAATTCCAGTAATGGAACCATCTTTGGCAATTACAAACTGTACATATACACGTCCTTGAATCCCCATTTCTTGGGCAATTTCTGGGTAGCGGAAATTTTTATTAATATGACGTTGAACCTTGTCTTGAAAACATTTTCTACGCTCCGATTTTTTTACATTTTCACAGCCAGGGAATATCGGTACATCTTCAATAATGGCAAAAGGAACATCAACGTCCAATTCTTCTTCCAAAACTTCAACATCTTCAATGACTTCCTCCTGAGTAGTTTCCGTAGATTCAATTACTGTTTCCTCAACTTCCTCTTCGTCTTCTACAACTTGTATAATTTCAGGGGCAGGTGGCGGTGGCGGTGGTGGCGGTGTTTTTAATTGCTCGGTTAGCGGCACTTCTTCATCGTCATCATCTTGAATGTCTAGAATGCCAATATCTACGAGGGTTTCATCATAGGTTTTTTTCTCTATAAGACGCCACGAAAGAAGTAAAACAAGGCAAAGGCCTATGGCGAAATAAAATGTACTGTTTCTGGTCAGGTCAGCTTTTGGGCTTTTTTTGGATTCCATTGCATAAGTGTTTAAGATTTGTTAATCAAACATACAAAAATTCTACCAAAAAAAAACCCGACAACTGTCGGGCTTATGTTATTGTAAACGGAAGGTAATGGGAATACTAAACGGCACACGAACGGGTCGTCCACGCTGTTTTCCCGGAGTCATTTGGGGAAGCTTCGAGATAATTCGGTTTGCTTCCTTTTCTAAATTTTTGTCTGGCCCACGAGTACGAATACCTGTAATAGAACCATCTTTAGATATGATAAATTGCACATATACCCTACCTTGAATTCCCATTTCTTGGGCAATTTCTGGATAGCGGAAATTTTTGGCAATGTGTCGTTGAATTTTTTCTTGGAAACACTTTCTACGTTCCGATTTTTTAACGCGTTCACAACCTGGAAACAAAGGTACGTCTTCAATAATGGCAAAAGGAACATCAACGTCCAATTCTTCTTCCATTACCTCTACTTCTTCAATAATTTCTTCTTGAGTCGTTTCAGTAGATTCAATCACTGTTTCCTCCACTTCCTCTTCGTCTTCAACTACTTCAATAATTTCGGGTGCTGGTGGTGGCGGTGGTGGTGGTGGCGTTTTAATTTGCTCCGTTATAGGCACAAGCTCATCATCGTCTTGCTCCACGTCTAAGGCTTCATAGCCATACATGGATTTGTCATACGTTTTCCACTCAATACTTTGCCACGCAATAAACAACACGACACACAAGCCTATAGCAAAGTACAGATTGCTGTTTTTTCTTAAATCAGCTTTAGGATTTTTCTTTGATTGCATTTGATTTGTTTAGCTATTGGCTAAAATAATAATTTTAGTGTTTAAATTTAAATAAAATTATTGAACTCCGTTCATATTATGAAATGACCGCTTGATAGCCTTCGTTTGAAAGTAGTCCTTCAATTTCAGATGGCTCGGCTAATTTTATTTTTACAATCCAACCTTCACCATACGGATCATCATTAACAAGCTCCGGTGTGTCTTCCAACTGATCGTTAAAGGCTATGATTTCACCTGAAAGTGGCACAAATAAATCTGAAACTGTTTTTACAGCCTCTACTGTCCCAAAAACAGCTTCCTTTGCTAGTATTTCGCCTTCTGTTTCAACTTCTACATAAACAATATCACCCAACTCACTCTGAGCAAAATCTGTAATGCCAACTGTTGCCTCGTCACCCTCAACACGAACCCATTCGTGGTCTTGCGTGTATTTTAAATCTTGTGGAATATTCATAATTGAATTTTGGCTAAATGTAGTATAAAAACCTCCTAATTTCCAAAATTATAGCGCAAGGTTATACCCGATCGAATGTTGGTTTGCGGGAAGGCGGTAGAAATGGCAAATTTTGAGAATGCATGGTCATAAAAGAACAGTGCCGTAAAGTTGCGCGACAATGCATAATCAGCAGAAATTTTTAATGACCACAAACGTTGACCTGCAGTTACTTGATCGCTGAGCACATCCAAATTTCGAATCAATGTAATATTATCACGGACCGATAAATCACCTTTGATGTTAATATCGCCCCGCAAGTTGGTTGATTTTCCACCAATATTGGTTTTAAATTTTACATTTTTAATTCTGTAGCCCATGCCTACAATAAATTCGTCACCAGAAGTTTCGGTAAGTAAATTATTATCTAAAGACAATGATAGCGCACGGTCTTTACGCACCTCTGCTGAAAGTTGCAAGCTATTCTTAAGCTCAAAATCTACCTTAACAAGCGGATTGAATTGCTCCACTAAATTTACATTGGTATATAAAATTTTATTCATCAAATTCCCTGACTGATCGATTGCATTAGGCTGATATTCTAAGTTTGTGGTGAAAGCATTCAGCGTATGACTAGCGCGATAACCATGTGCAATAGCAAATCGGTTAAATCGTTTTTTGAAAGATTTTAAACGCATCAGGCCTGTGTACTGCAAATTCCAGTTAGGCAATGGAAATGAGCGTTTGGCATCCATACTTACACCATTGGGATCAGTACCAATATAGGACGCCAAAAAGGCAGGGATAAGCACTGCTTGATTTGTTTTACCAAACCCTTTAGGAAAGCCATCGGCATCTACATCTCCTGGGGCAATACCGCGTGCCGTAGCCAAACGTTGTGCTATGGTTAAGCGATTGGCTTTCAAATCTTCAAAAGCCTGTGACTCTAATCCGTTTCCACTGAAAGCTGTTTTCAGCATAATGGTTGATATTTCAAAGTTTCCAAAAATTCGTGGTGAAAGCGCATTATATGTGCCATTAACTACACTAAAATTCTCAGAAAAATTCTCAGAAAAGGTTCTATTCCCTGTAAGATCGAGCTGTAACCCTTGCAACAAGCCAATTTCTGCATTGTAGCTAATATCTGAATTGTGTACTGTTGTATATGCCTGATTAAAGTTTGGAAAATCGGTCAGCCAACCGCGTTTGGCAGCCTCAAAGCGAATGTCGTTTTGACGTCCCAAAGCAAATTTAAGTCCCGGATTTGATGTTCCTAGAAAGCCAATATTTTGGGTGTAACCAGGAAGTACCGTGCCGTTGTTTTCACTGTATGTAAACTGTAACCTACGCACTGCCGTAAGCATACCCACTATGGTGTTTTTTAGTTTGACTTGAGGCTTTTTCTTATCTCTGGCATTGGTGTTTTTCTTTAATCCAATACTATTATAAAACGCTTGCATATTGGCAGAACCGTTCCATTGAATCGTATTGGCATTTTGAATTGTATGTACAATACCAAGTGCGTTGTTGTTTTGGTCAACAACATTTGCTAAGGATGACGATCCACGTTGCCAATTAAAATTACCTGTATATGAAAAGGTTCCATCTAAGAAAGAAAGTACGGGGAAAAGCCTAAAAGGAATTTGATAGGTTGCGCCAATAGATTGGTCAAATCGATCCATTTGCCCCATATCCCAAAGTCCGTCCCAAATGTCTAGCTCGGTGTTGACTTGGGTCGTTCCAGCAGGCCCGTCTTGCATATAATTACGCACAATATTTCGGCTCGACGCAGAGAAATCCAAGCGAAGAGAGTTGGTCAAATTGTGATTTACAGTAAATAGCCAATCGAATAAATAATTGCGCTGCTGCAAGTCTGGTAAGGCAATTTGGTTTGATGCATCTACTCCCTCTAAATACACTTGTCGAAAACGTTGACTTTGAAAAGTTCGGTTGATATTGGCCCCCAAAGTTACCGAACTTGGTAAAAGATTTAGATTGAGCTCTGAAAGCCAACGTAAATACTTTTTTGTTGATAATGCTTCCACTTTACCCAATGGTTTTATGGTAAGTGGCTGAAACGAATAGTTATAACCTGCGCCTAGGCGCACATTTTGATAGGCGTAATCTTCAATTTCAAAATCGTTGCGTTTTTCCTCGTTATACGAATACGAAAAGTCAAGATTCTCAATGTCAAAAAAGTTTTGTTTTGCCTCCGCACTGCGCTGCTTTCGCACACCAATAAGGTTAATACTTTTGAGTTTAGAAACGCTAATCGCCTGGTCACGAATAGAGTCGCGCTGCGATTCACGCATAGCTGTGTCTAAACGGTCTTGAAGCTCAATATCTCTATAATACGGATCGTATTTCGGGGTTATTACTTCTTGGTTATAACTGTAACTTACAGGCAATACCAATCCCCATTTTTTAGGAAATAACATACCCGCGTTTACACTTGTGGTTACACCATAGGAACGTGTGTCGTCTTGACTTCGCTGATTTGGTGATTGGTCAATTGCGCCAAATCCGACAGTTGAAATAGCTCCGTTAACGGTAACGTTGGCAAAGTCTGCAAGGTTTGCATCCATAGTACCCACAGCAGCCCAACCGCCACGAGAATCAATTTCTGATAAACGAAGTTCGTTATACCAAACTTCTCCACTCAAGTTCTTCCCTGCGGTAGTGTTGGGGTTTTTCACCCCTACAACTAAAGTACGTATGGCACCCAAAGATGGGTTTCCACGAATGGCCAACTTATACTTTTTATCTCCCGGTAAACTTGAAGAGGGGGTAAATTCATTTATGGGATTTAGTTCCTCGTCAAAATATGTTGCCCCTTTTATATTGCGATTTGAAATAGACTTTGCTTTAAGCTGGGTCAATAATTCGATTGGCAGGTCTATCTCGTTACTTGCTGTTTGCCAAACTTCTTCAGCGCTTAAATTATTCGAAACCCCTTCCGTGTAAGCCGTTGGTTTTAGTGGGATTTCTATTTGATAGTAGTTTTCTGTAACATCTGTACCCAAACGAATAAACGCCACCATACGTTCATCGAGTTCGTCCTGTGCTCCTTCGCCTGGAAGCGGGTTCTCCCCAGAAATAGATTCTGCGTGCAAAAACATTCGAAGTCGTTTATATTGGCGCATGTCCAAATCCAAATGTTTGTAAACCCCTTCAGCGTCTTCGGGTGCCAAATCTTTTACCCGTAAAGACAATGATTGCTCATTTTCACGGATAAGATTATTATAGCTATTTAAAGTTTCACGAACTATGCCAGGCGGAAGTTTGTATCGAATGGGCGTTCGTGTTTCGTTTTCCAAAACGTTCACGGCACTTACTTCGAGTTGCGTGTTTGGGTGTGAAATTTCTTTTGTGTTGAGCGGATTCGCTACACGTGTCCAATCAGCGCGAACCAAGTCTAAAGTGCCAAAACGGAACACGGTTGGATTGCTAAAGCCTGTAACCATCATCCGCATAAAACGAATTGATCGCAGATCTTGCATGCCATTTATGGCTTCAAAACGGTCATTATATTTAGGATTATCATAATAATCTGGGACTACAGGAACACGAAACTGCAACCAACGTGATGAAGTCACTTGACCATTAGGCAACTCAATATTGTTGTTTTCTCTCACATCAACCAGAAACGGGTGGGCACCTACTTGCATGTTTTTACCAATCGGAATACGATACTGAAAATATCGATCAATGGTATTCATGGTGTTGTCTTTATTGAGGTCTTCTGCATCAGGTGTGGTATATGACCCGCGGAACTGTTCCGTAACTTCAAGCGGTGAATTGCCTTGTGTACCATTGTAATTTTTATATCTATCTAGGATAGAGCCACTCCCTTGCGCAAAATAGGTGTAATTATCCCCAGCAGGATCTTCGGCAGGTCCGTTGGTGTAAATGAGACGTTCTTCATCATCCGTAAGTCCGTCTAGACCTACATCTTGCAAAGCGCGATTTTGCCCATCAGCATCAAAAGCATACACTAGGGATTGCGTTGCGGGGACTGTACCCCACGACGTGTTATTTGTTGCTGTGTTTTGTCCTGCAGCAGGTAATCCGTTTTCGTATTGCTTACGTCCATCTTTTAGAACATCCTCTGAAATATTTCCTAAATGAAATACCAATTCACCCAAATCTTCCGAGGTACTTGTTTGTTCTGTAAACGTATCAAGTAACCAAAATTCAATATACTCTACATTGGACTGACTAAAATCGGTTGTAGTCATGGCACGTGTAATCCCCGCCCAGTTTTTATCTGGGTTTGCACCAAAACTAGCAGCATTATTATACGGCCCACGTTCACCAGGATAGTAAGCTAAGTCAAAGGTGTATTGCACGGTAGATTGTCCTTGAACTACATCTTGTTGAGGGAAAATTTCATCAATAAAAATTCGACGGGTAGCAGCTGTAGAAAGGTCATCGTCAGAAATACCACTTGGGCGTCTTCTGGAATAAAATAAGGGATCAATATTGTACCACGAAAGCTTTGCGCGTTGATACCCAGAACTTATATCATCAACGCCAGCCGTTGCGCCGGCAATAGGAAGTTGCTGTGATGGTGCAGGTACACTCGATAAATACCACGAATAGGTATCTCGAATATCGAGGTTGGTTTGTGTACCTTCAAAATCGTCAATATATGAAGTTGCTACATTGTTGAGTTCCGTACTTTTTGGTGTGCCTACTTGTAAATATGCGGCCTCTGCACGAATCGAAACGTTTGATGCCACTTGTGTATCTATGTGCGGTAGTTTATTTACCATGCGAGTTAAAAACGGAATTTCTTTTGAAAAGGTTCCGCTAAGGCCAAACATGCTATTGTTTACTGGCTCTGCGCCATAGTTGGCTTTTTGTGTAAGCGGACGTTCACTTAGTCGCATATAGGTTCCCCCTATAATCAAATCGTCATTGACTTTATGCTCAGCAGTGAAGCCCATAAAACGCTTATTTTGTTGTCCAAACAAAGTGTTACTTTCGGTGGATACTTCAATTGGAATGTTTGAGTTTTTAATACCCTCATTTAATATGGTAACCCGTCCAAGTTGATAGTTTACGGTATAATCCAACCCCTCTTGTAATAGTCTGCCACCAGCTGTAACACGCACAGATCCACGTTGTACATTAAATGCGCCAAGTGAAATTCCTTGTCCCCCACCAGAAGACTTATAACGTCCTTTTAACTCAAATTTGTTGTAGCGTTGGAAGTCGGCAGCATCTTGCTTTGTGATGTCATACATCTCTTTAAAGACATATTTTTTCTGGTTTTCGTTATAACTGTTTCTGTCGGAATAAATTTCAGTTGAATTGTTATGCTTTAGCAAATCAAAAAGATAAGCACCAAAGGGTTCAACGCTTGGAAAAATGATTTGTCCCTGTTCCGGCAAGACGGTAATTCCACTGACAAAATCAAAAAACCCATCCCCCTCTGCTTGTGCATCTTGATAAATGTTCAGTTTATCTAATCCAAAAAGATTTAATAAAATACGTTCGTCTGCCCCTTCGGGCCATGCGTTTGCATTCTCTGGTCTGATAAAGTTAGCCGGAGAGGGGTCGGTATATAAAATATTGAAAACAAAATCCTCTTGTTCGAGTTGAAATGCACCAATGTTGTAAATGTTTTTCATCATCAAATCAAAAACAGGCTGAGACACATCGAGTACCGAACTTTTTAACATTTTCAGCACCAGACTGTTGTTGTTTACCATAACATTTTGAGCTGTTCCACTAACGGTAGTTGCTGCAATGCCGTCGGCAGAAAACTCCCCTACTTGATATACCTGTCCATTTACGGTATATTGGAAGGCAACTGCGATTACTTCGTCGTTATTTAAAGGTTGATTTAAGGAAATATATCCCAATTGGTCGTGAAGCTTATATTCGGAGGAATTCAGTTTTCTAGCACTTTCCAAAATGGCGTAATCACGACCTTCATTAACAAGGGTGCTAAGTGTTCCAAAACCATTTTTTGCCGTTGCAATATCCCGGATGGCATCTGTAAGCAATCCCGTTCCTCCAATTTCTAAGGGGTCGAGTTTATTTGCGTTATTCGCAGGAAAGGCACCTGGAGCAGCATTGAAAAAGTTGGGGGTTAAATCATCCAATAATACCGCATCTGGGTTTGTTTCTCCCAAATCTTGAAGTGCCAAAACGTTTCTCACATTGTTGGTTCGCGCCGAACGATTGGTAACCCAAACTTCTAATCGAGTGATTTGAATAGGGGAATTGATATACGGATAGGTTTTAACCGATGCGTCATATATATCTCTAAAATATTGGGCCAAGAAAAAGTGACGGTTATCTTCGTAATCAAGTGCAAAAAGCGAAAATTCCTCAAGGGTGCCTTCGCCGTTGGTTTGTATGGTTTGGGTCTGTGAACGCTGCTCAGAAATAACAGCAGCAATGTCAGTATTGCCAAATTTAAGTTGTGCTTTCACACCAAATAAACTCTGCGCTCCCGAAATTAAAGAGCTGTTGATGGGCATACTCACATTTCCCACCTCCAATTTTTGAAGGATGCTGTCTTCGTTTCCACTAAGGCCTTGATCGGCTAAATTTTTAACACTATTAAGGGCATTCCGCCCTTTTTCAAGGGTGTTCTTCCCTTTGTTTACAAGGTCTTTGCCCTTATTAATGGTATTTGAAACGCTACTTGGCACTAAATCCTCTGGGAAAAAGTCCAATTTAATTACACGCTGGAAATCAAATGTGGATTGGGTGTCGTAATTGGCGTTTACTTTAAGTCGGGTTCCAATAGTTCCCGACAAGCTAAGATTGATCCGTTGATTAAAATCAAATCCCAGGCTACTTTGGTTTCTAGGTGACAAACTCGGGTTTCCTGATTTTTGATAGCGCAACCCTAAATCAATACTTGCTGATCCTTGTGGACGAATATTAATTTCATTGCTTCCAAAAATAGATTCAAAAAATTTAGAATTTACATAATAGTCTGGAAGCAAGTCATTTTGGGTTTCTTCGTCGTCAACCAATCCTGCCAAGGCTTGTTGTTTTTCTATAAAATACGCACGGGTTTTTTCTGCTACTACTCGTTTGCGATATTCATTTGGCGTAAGTACAAGTGGCTGCTGGGCATTGATCTTACCTACTTTAACATTGTAGAAATATAAATTGAGTTTTGGGTCATAGGTGTAGGAAGCTGCAAATGAAGCCGGCTTTTGCTTTAGCGCAATTTGCTGCAAATTTGGCGCTAACAATAAGCTGTCTTTTGTTGTTGAATTTTGAGCAAAAACGTTGGTAGTCATTGCCAAAATAAGCACACAAAATAAGCCGCCCTTTTTACAGATATGTATGTTCATTATAGTTTGTTGAGCGCATTTTTGATGATTCGTTCTACGGGCATACTTGGCTCTGCTTGCAATAACGAATCTACCACCTTTTGTGTTTGTTTTATCGGATAGCCCAATACACTCAATGCAGATAACGCTTCCTCTCGCTGTGTATTGTTTGAAGTCGTGCTAATTTCGCCTTCGTCCAACAACCCGGTTACCTTGTCTCTTAAATCAACAATTACACGCTGCGCTGTTTTGGCGCCTATTCCTTTTATGGCTTGTATGGCGGGAACATTGTCTGTTTGGATCGCTTGAACCACATCATGGGGTGTCATGGATGAAAGCATAGTACGTGCTGTATTCGCACCTATACCACTAACACTTAACAAGAGGCGAAACACACTGCGTTCTACAGGCTCCATAAAGCCATATAGCGTTTGTGCGTCTTCGCGCACTTGGTGATGTGTGTAAATTCGAATGTGCTCGTCTTCGGGTAATTGCCCAAATGTATGCAATGAAACATGCACTTCATATCCAACACCTCCACAATCAATTACAAGTGTTGTGGGTGTTTTACTTACGAGTCTTCCGTTTAATTGTGTAATCACGATTTCTTATTATGTGCATCCACTGCAGCTACTGCTGTCATGTGAACAATTTCATCGACACTTGCTCCCAATTGCAATATATGCACCGCTTGTTTTAGACCCATCATAATAGGGCCAATGGAAAGTGCGTCATCTAGTTCTTTTATTAATTTATAAGCAATATTCGCCGCATTCAGATCTGGAAAAAGAAGTGTATTGACCTCTTTACCTGCAATTTTTGAAAATGGGAATTTTTTGGTGCGCATGACTTTATTTAGCGCAAAATCAGCTTGAATAGGTCCATCAACGTCAATATGTGGCACATAACGATGTAACAACGAAACGGCTTCATTTACCTTTTGTGCATCTTCGTTTTTAGACGACCCAAAATTAGAATACGATAGCATGGCTACTTTGGGCTGCATGCCAAACAAGGTAGCGGTATAGGATGTCATTTGTGCAATTTTTGCCAAATCTTTGGCATTTGGGTTGATATTAATCGAAGTGTCTGCTAAAAACAACGGACCTTTATTTGTAATCATCAAGTTGGTGGTTGCAACACGATTCACACCCTCTGCCCTGTCAATAACTTGCAATACCGGTTTAAGCACATTCGGATAACTACGGCTGTAGCCTGAAATCATGGCATCGGCATCGCCTTCACGTACCATCATAGCCGCAAAGTAATTACGCTCACGCATTCTACTTTGTGCATCGTAAAGGGTAACACCTCTTCGCTGACGTAATTTCCAATAGGTCTCAGCATATGCTTCACGTTGTTCTTTTACGTCCTCTTTCTTTGGATCTATAATGGAAATATCCGCTTCAAATTCCAAAGTTTCCATGAGTTCTAAAATACGTTCTTTGTTCCCCAACAAAATAGGGTGTGCAATTCCTTCTTCATAGACCATTTGGGCAGCCTTGAGTACATCTAATTCATCTGCCTCAGCATACACAACACGCTGCATATTGCGCTTGGCTTGACTTGTGATCAATCGCACCAATTTGGTGTCCGATCCTGTTCGTTGATGCAACTGCTCTTGATATTGATTCCAATCGGATATGGGGGCTTGCGCTACACCACTCTCCATGGCTGCTTTTGCTACTGCCATAGGTACGGTAGTGATCAATCGTGGATCAAAAGGTTTTGGGATGATGTAGTTCTCTCCAAAGGCAAGTTTGGTGGTGCCATAGGCGATATTGACTTGTTCGGGAACCGTTTCTTTTGCTAAATCGGCTAAGGCCTTAACGGCTGCCATTTTCATGGCTTCGTTAATTTTTGTGGCTCTAACATCTAATGCCCCTCTAAAAATAAATGGAAAGCCAAGTACGTTGTTCACTTGATTGGGGAAATCCGAGCGGCCTGTTGCCATGATAACATCATCGCGCGTAGAAACTGCCAAATTGTAATCAATTTCTGGATCTGGATTTGCCATCGCAAATACTATGGGAGTAGCAGCCATTGACTTCAACATGGCTGCTGTCATGATATTCGCCTTAGATAGTCCAATAAAAACATCGGCTCCAATAAGCGCCTCTTCAAGTGTATGCACATCTGTTGAAGTAGCAAATTCTTTCTTTTGAGCAGTCAAATTTTCTCTGTCGGCTCTAATGATTCCCTTACTGTCGGTCATCATCATATTTTGAGGCAAAACGCCCAAAGCCCGATAGAGTCTTGCACAGGAAATAGCGGCTGCGCCTGCGCCACTAATTACCATTTTGATGGAGCTCATCGTTTTATTTGCCAACTCAACAGCGTTGAGCAACGCCGCACCCGAAATGATTGCGGTACCGTGTTGGTCGTCATGCATCACAGGAATATCAAGTTCTTCTACCAATCGGCGTTCAATTTCAAACGCCTCTGGTGCTTTGATATCCTCCAAATTTATACCTCCAAAAGTGGGTGCAATATTTTTTACTGTTTCAATAAATGCATCAATATCTTTGGTATTGACTTCAATATCAAAAACATCAATGCCTGCAAAAATTTTAAACAGCAATCCTTTTCCTTCCATTACAGGCTTGGACGCCTCTGGGCCTATATCGCCCAAACCAAGTACCGCTGTTCCGTTGGAAATTACGGCAACTAAATTGGCCTTGTTGGTGTATTTATATACATTTTCAGTGGCTTTTTCTATCTCTAAACAAGGCTCTGCTACACCTGGTGAATAAGCTAAAGATAAATCGCGTTGGGTGGTGTAAGGCTTACTTGGGTTTACTTCAAGCTTTCCCGGTTTTGGCTTCGCGTGATATACTAATGCCTCTCTCCGTTTGCTTTCTTGACTCATATGTCATGTTTTGAATGGGGAAAGGTATTGAATTCTTGTTATTTTAAAAACTCCAAATTGCGTTTTAGTCCAGCAAAACTTGTTCGCTCTACAGCGCTGGCTTCAAACAACCTATTATAAAGCTCTTCTGTAATTTCATCCCAGTCATTTTTAGCGAGTTGCATGAGTTCAGTATTGGGCTCAAACTCAGGCTCATTATGAGGTGTGGCAAACCGATTCCAAGGGCAAACTTCTTGGCATATATCACAGCCAAATGCCCAATTGTCAAATTGCCCCTTTACTTCCGCTGGAATAGCATCTTTTAGTTCAATGGTAAAATACGAAATGCACTTACTTGCATCTAACTTATAGGGAGCTATAAACGCATCTGTAGGGCAAGCGTCTAGGCAAGCGGTGCACGAACCGCAATGGTCTGTAACGGCACCATCGGCAGTAAGCTCTAAATCGATAATAAGTTCAGCAATAAAAAAATAGGAGCCGTTTTGCTTTCGAATCAAATTGGTGTTTTTACCTACCCAGCCCAGACCGCTTTTAGCAGCCCACGCTTTTTCTAAAACAGGAGCAGAATCCACAAAAACACGTCCTTCCACAGCGCCTATTTCAGTTTGAATTTCATGCATAAACTCAAAGAGCTTGTCCTTAATAACCCGGTGGTAATCCTTACCATACGCATAACGTGCAAGTTTTGGTGCATCTTTATCTGATTGTGATGTGCTAGGAAAATAATTATAGAGCAGCGACACCACACTTTTTGCACCTGGAACAAGTTTTCTTGGGTCTAAGCGCTTGTCAAAATTACGTGCCATATAGCCCATCTCTCCATGGTAATTTTGGGAAAGCCAAGATTCAAAACGAGGTGCTTCTTCTTCCAGAAAAGTCGCTTTAGAAATACCACACGCCATAAAACCAAGGCGTTGGGCAATTTGTTTTACTATGGTAGCATGACGCTCAGCAAGGTTCAAAATAATCCTTTTTGCGTATTCGGCATAGACCTGTTCAAGTGTTTATATGCCTTTTCGGTTACTTCTCTGCCCCGAGGGGTACGCACCAAAAAGCCCTCTTGAATCAAAAACGGTTCATAGACTTCTTCAATGGTTTCACCATTTTCGGAAACAGCAGTAGCCAGTGTATTAATTCCGACAGGTCCGCCCTTAAATTTATCTATCAACGTGGTTAGGATTTTGTTATCCATTTCGTCTAGACCATTCACATCAACATTTAATGCTTTAAGTCCAATTTGCGTAATGGATGAATCTATCGTTCCGTTTCCTTTGATTTGCGCAAAATCCCGAACACGGCGCAATAGCGCATTGGCAATTCGTGGCGTACCACGACTTCTACTGGCAATTTCAATAGCGGCCTTATCTTCAATAGGTATGTTTAGGATGGCTGCGCTACGAGTTACAATTCCCGCCAATATTTCTGTAGAATAATACTCCAACCTGCTGTTGATACCAAAGCGCGCACGCATGGGTGCAGTGAGTAATCCCGATCGTGTAGTAGCACCAATCAATGTAAAGGGGCTTAATTCGATTTGAACAGAACGGGCATTAGGTCCTGTTTCAATCATAATATCAATGCGGTAATCTTCCATGGCAGAATACAAGTACTCTTCCACAATGGGGCTTAGTCGATGTATTTCATCAATGAACAGCACGTCTCTGGGTTGAAGATTTGTGAGCAATCCTGCTAAGTCGCCGGGTTTATCTAGCACAGGACCTGAGGTAAGTTTTAGATTAACATCCAATTCGTGCGCAAGAATATGCGCCAAGGTAGTTTTGCCCAATCCAGGAGGGCCGTGCAAAAGCGTGTGGTCAAGGGGTTCTTCTCGTTGGTTGGCTGCAGCAACAAAGATCTCTAGGTTTTCGAGTACTTGTGGCTGTCCGCTAAAATCGTCAAAGCTAAGCGGACGCAAAGCACGATCGATATCATGCTCTTCGCGATTTAGTTGTTCTCCGGTTGGATCTAGATGCTCATTCATCAATCCAAAGATACGGAAAACAAAAAAGCCCCTTAGCGGGGCTTTCATTTAATGTTGAAGTTCTTCTTCGCCTTCGGCTAAAGGAACATTTTGTGGGATAAAATCCTCGTCGTGCCCCGGCTTAGAGTAGTCGTAAGCCCAACGTTCTACATGAGGAATTTCACCTGGCCAGTTTCCGTGTATGTGTTCAACAGGAGTTGTCCATTCAAGCGTGTTCGACTTCCATGGATTTTGAACAGCCTTCTTACCGTAGAAAATACTAGCGATAAAATTATACAGGAACACCAACTGTGCTGCTCCTGCAATAAGCGCGAAAATGGTAATAATTACGTTGATATTAGCAAGGTCATCAAAGTAAGGGAATGCTGTATTTGAATAGTAACGTCTCGGTAAACCTGCCATACCAATAAAGTGCATGGGGAAAAATACACCGTAGGCACAAATGGCTGTTACCCAAAAGTGTACATATCCGAGATTTTTGTTCATCATCCTACCAAACATCTTTGGGAACCAATGATAAACCCCCGCGAATAATCCGTAGAGTGCCGAAATTCCCATTACCAAGTGGAAGTGTGCCACTACAAAATATGTATCGTGTACGTTAATATCTAAGGTACTGTCTCCTAAAATAATTCCTGTTAAACCCCCTGAAATGAAGGTAGAAACCAATCCAATGGAGAACAACATTCCTGGGTTCATTTGGAGGTTACCTTTCCAAAGTGTGGTTATATAGTTAAATGCTTTTACCGCAGATGGAATCGCAATCAATAGCGTCGTAAACGTAAATACGGAACCTAAGAATGGATTCATTCCAGATATAAACATATGGTGCCCCCAAACAATCGTAGATAAAAAGGCAATGGCCAAAATAGAGGCTACCATGGCGCGGTATCCAAAAATAGGCTTACGCGCGTTGGTTGCCAGTACCTCAGAAGTGATTCCCAACGCAGGAAGCAATACGATATATACTTCTGGGTGGCCTAAAAACCAAAATAAATGTTCATATAAAACGGGTGAACCGCCTTGGTAGTGAAGTACCTCCCCTTGAATAAAAATATCTGACAAGAAGAATGATGTTCCAAAGCTTCTATCCATAATGAGCATCAATGCCGCTGAAAGCAATACAGGAAATGAAACTACACCAATAATTGCTGTTACAAAGAACGCCCAAATCGTAAGTGGAAGTCGTGTCATAGACATTCCCTTGGTCCGCAAATTGATAACTGTTACGATATAATTCAGCGATCCAAGTAGTGATGAAGCAATAAAAATAGCCATCGACACCAACCAAAGTGTCATCCCAAGTCCAGAACCAGGTTGGGCTTGTGGCAATGCACTAAGCGGAGGGTAAATAGTCCAACCTGCAGCAGCTGGTCCCGACTCCACAAAAAGGGATGCAATCATGATAACTGACGAAAGGAAAAACAACCAGTATGAAATCATGTTTAATAATCCAGATGCCATATCACGTGCACCAATCTGCAATGGAATAAGTAAGTTACTAAACGTACCACTTAGTCCAGCTGTAAGTACAAAAAATACCATTAGTGTACCGTGAATGGTGACCAAAGCCAAATACACATTTGGGTCCATTACACCTTCTGGTGCCCATTTTCCTAAAAAGGTTTCAAAAACCCAAAATGATTTTTCTGGCCATGCCAATTGTAAACGAAACAAAAGTGACATAGCAATTCCAATAATTCCCATTATCAAACCAGTGATAAGATATTGCTTTGCAATCATCTTATGGTCTTGACTAAAGATGTACTTGGTAATAAACGTTTCTTTGTGATGTGCGTGATCTGCTCCCATAGTTATCTTTTTACTGTTGGATGGTCTGCGCAAAAGTAGTTTGCTGACCCAACCATTTGTTAAAATCTTTCTCTTCTTCTACTACAATTTTCATTTGCATATTGTAATGCGATGCACCACAAATTTTATTGCAAAGTAACAAATAATCAAATTGATACGCATCAAGTGCTTCATCGCCATCGGCGATTAAAGCCTTACTATTTTCGTATCGTATTTTATTGATTTTCTCAACCTTAGCTGCCATATCGGGGGTTTGGCGCATCTCCTCGGTAGTCGTTGTGGGTGTAAACGAAAATTCGGTGATCATTCCCGGTACACAGTTCATCTGGGCTCTAAAGTGTGGCATATATGCTGAGTGCAATACGTCCTGAGATCGCATTTTAAAAATGACCTGACGCCCTTTTGGTAAGTGCAATTCTTGCACGACAACATCGTCTAATCCGTTTGGATCAGAAGAATCAATTCCAACCAAATTGAGGCCATCGTAGTCTTGTAAAAAACGTACGTTGGCATCGCCTAAAACGCCATCAGCACCTGCATATCGTGCCTTCCAGTTAAACTGTTGTGCGTAAAGTTCTACAACCAATGCCTCGTCATTTTCTTCAATATTCATGATAGACGTCCATGTAAACAATCCATACATAATGAGACCTGCCAGCGTTATAACGGGGATAATGGTCCAAATAAATTCGAGTTTATCATTGTCAGCGTAAAACAAAGCTTTTTGCCCTTTGCGTCCACGATATTTCCAAGAGAAATAGTGAAGTAGTGCTTGGGTGATGGTTTGCACAAAGAAAATAAGCGCAAACGAAATCCACATCAGGCGGTCGATGTCTTGCCCGTGTTCAGATGCCGCATCAGGGAGCAATACGTCCCCAAAAGCCCAGAAGGAGTATATCGTAATCAAATAAATGAATACCAAAAAGGCGAACATTAACTGTCCGTTACGATGGTTGTCTTGGTCGTTAGCCACTTGCGAGTCGTCTTTGGTTTGACGAAACTGTGAGAGCTCAAAAATCTTGGTGATTTGCCATACAGCAACACCTACTAAAACCAAAATCGCGAAAAGAATAACTGCAGTCATCTACTTGTTCTATTAATATACAAATCGTTCACTCTCTCCAACATACGGATCACCGCTTGCTTCTAATGGCACTTTGGTAAGCGCACGGAAAACCACATAGATAAACAGTCCAGCAAAAAATAGGAATCCACCTATTTCAGCCCAACCAATAAACCATTGGTCACCAACAGTAGCAGGCATAATCATATTGAAGATATCCATGTAATGTCCAAGTACAATAACAATACCTGCCATTACGATAATCCAATTGGAGCGTTTATAGTCACTGCTCATTAAAATAAGCAGTGGAAAAACAAAATTCATTACAACCATACCAAAAAATGGAAGGTTATAATCGTCAATTCGTGTAAGGAAATAGGTCACTTCCTCTGGAATATTGGAATACCAAATCAACATAAACTGTGAGAACCACAAATAGGTCCAAAATACGCTAAGCCCAAACATAAACTTGGCCAAATCATGTAAGTGACTGTGGTTTACTTTGGGTAAATATCCTTTTGATTTAAGATAAATGGTAACCAATGCAATAACAGTAACAGCAGTAACTAGCATACTTGCTAAAACATACCAACCAAACAATGTACTAAACCAGTGTGGGTCTAATGACATGATCCAGTCCCAAGACATCATGGATTCTGTTACAAAGAAAAATACCAAGAATACAGCTGAAATACGGAAGTTCTTTTTGTGATTGCTAATATCCCCAGCAGTAGCAGCATCTTGTGCCAACGAGAACTTTCTAGAAAAATAGCGATATGCATTCCATCCTAAAAGGTAAATGGCTGCACGAATAAGGAAGAACGGTACATTTAAATACCCCACTTTACCTTGAATAATTTCATCATGTGCTACCGTTTCAGCATCCATCCAAACAAAAAGGTGATTGGCGTGAAGTCCGGTAAGCACTAAAAACACATAAATAATGATAGAGCCAGGCACCAAATAAGCTGTAATTCCTTCCATTACACGGAAGAGCAAAATAGGCCAGCCTGCCTGTGCAGCACGTTGAATGGCATAAAACATCAATGTTCCAAGCGCAATCATAAAGAAAAAGAACGCAGCTACATATAGCGCCGCCCAAGGTTTGTTTTGCAATTGGTGTAGCAAATGTTCCCCGTGGTGTGCATCTGCATGTGCGTCATCGGCATGTGCATCATCTGCATGCGCATCTCCGTGATGTTCATCTTGAACATCTGTTGCAGCATGTGCATCGTGATGCTTTTCTTCACTATGAGTATCCGCTGCATGAGCATCGTGAGTGTTGTGTTCACTTCCGTGAGCATCTCCGTGTCCGCCGTGGGCATCGGCAACCATGGCCTGTGCTTCGGCTACCGTAGAAGGTGCGCTAGCAAAACCAATAGCTAACCCAATAAAGCCAAGCCCCATAAGAACAAAGGCAGTAATTTTTAGTCGTTGAGCAAAGGTATACATGGCCAATTATTTTGTCAATTCGTTACGTAAATACAATACATGTTGGGCAATTTGCCAGCGCTCGGTAGCATTTACCTGCCCAGCGTGCGAGCCCATCGCATTTTTACCATACATCAATACATGGTAAATACTTCCCCCCGTGATATCCCTATCGGCATAGCTTGGAATTCCCAAAAACTTTTCACGAGTCATCAAAATACCTTTACCATCTCCCTTAGAGCCATGGCAAACCGCACAATAAATACCGTAGAGTTCTTTTCCTTCGGCACGGTGCGCATCTGTTTGCTCGAGTGGCGAAACAAGATTGGCTTTTGCATCCTCATAGCCGTCATTGGTGTCAGGATAATCATAAGGAGCCCAACCACGAGCAACAGAACCCGGTACAGGTTTCATGGCAACAGAACCTTGATAAAAAATATCTGACTCTCCGTAGGTTTTATATCCCACAGACTCGTACATGTTAGGAAAGTATTGATAGTTGGGTTTTGATGCATCAAAACATGACACCAACAATAGCGAACTCAATACAAACAAAAGAATTATATTTTTCATGCGTGTTCGGTTTCGTGAATACTAACATCTATCGCGCCTGATTTTTTTAACAGACTCATTAATTTTTTTTCATCACCATCAAGGATAACTTGCATTAAGAACTTGTCATCAGTAGTTTCCGGCATTGGATTTTCTGCTTTTTTAAACGGCCACAATCGGCTGCGTAAATAAAATGTAATCACCATTAGGTGAGCCGCAAAAAACACAGTCATTTCAAATATTACAGGCACAAATGCAGGCAAATTTTCCAAAAAAGAAAAGCTTGGCTTTCCACCAATATTTTGTGGCCAATCTTCAATCATGATATAGTTAATCATGGTAATGGCAACAGAGAATCCTAAGATTCCGTATATAAAAGCCATAACAGCAATACGCGTACCCGCTAATCCCATGGCGTGGTCAAGTCCATGTACAGGAAACGGCGTGAAAACCTCTTCGATACGATAATCCGCTTTTTTTACATCTTTTACAGCATGTAAAAGCGTATCATCATCGTCATAAACGGCATGTACTAATTTACTACTCATGGTTATGGGTGTTTTTGTATTTATCTCCCGATGCTTTCAAAATCGATTTCACTTCCGCCTGCGCAATTACAGGGAAGGTACGTGCATAAAGCAAGAACAACACGAAGAAGAATCCAATCGTTCCAATAAAAATTCCAATATCTACAAATGTTGGTGAGAACATCGTCCAAGAAGATGGTAAATAATCGCGGTGTAGTGACGTTACGATAATCACAAATCGCTCAAACCACATTCCAATGTTTACCACAATCGAAATAATAAATGAGAACATAATACTTGTTCTTAGTTTTTTAAACCACATCAACTGTGGTGAGAATACGTTACAGGTCATCATGGCCCAATATGCCCACCAATACGGTCCTGTAGCACGGTTTAGAAACGCATATTGTTCGTATTCTACACCTGAATACCAGGCGATAAAAAGCTCCGTAATGTAGGCGACTCCAACAATAGAACCGGTAATCATGATTACGATGTTCATCAATTCAATATGCTGCAACGTGATATAATTTTCCAATCGAGAAACCTTACGCATGATTATAAGCAGCGTATTTACCATGGCAAAACCAGAGAAAATAGCTCCAGCAACAAAGTATGGAGGGAAAATAGTGGTGTGCCAACCTGGGATAACCGAAGTGGCAAAGTCAAAAGATACAATGGTGTGTACCGATAGTACCAAAGGAGTTGCTAAACCTGCCAATACCAATGAAACTTCCTCGAAGCGTTGCCAATCTTTAGCACGTCCACTCCAACCAAAACTCAATAGTCCATAAATTTTCTTTTGGAAAGGCTTGATGGCTCTATCACGAATCATAGCAAAATCAGGAAGAAGTCCCGTCCACCAAAACACGAGCGAAACAGATAAATACGTTGAAATTGCAAATACATCCCAAAGTAGTGGCGAGTTAAAGTTGACCCATAGCGAACCAAATTGATTTGGAATAGGCAGTACCCAATACGCCAACCATGGACGTCCCATGTGAATAATAGGAAATAATCCCGCTTGGATTACCGAAAAAATAGTCATGGCTTCCGCTGAACGGTTAATGGCCATACGCCATTTTTGACGGAATAATAATAGTACCGCAGAAATTAATGTTCCAGCGTGTCCGATTCCTACCCACCAAACAAAGTTGGTAATATCCCACGCCCAACCGACAGTTTTATTTAACCCCCAAACACCGATTCCTGTTGAAACGGTATAGATAATACAACCTAATCCCCACAAAAATGCAGTAAGTGCAATAGCAAAAGCGATAAACCACTGCTTATTTGGTGGGTTTTCTACCGGCGCAGCAATATCAACCGTAACATCGTGATACGATTTATTCCCTGTAACTAAGGGCTTTCTAATGGGTGCTTCGTAGTGACTTGCCATAAATCGTTTCTTAAGTATTTCTAACCTTTACTTGGTACATTACATTGGGCTCGGTACCTACACTTTCTAAAAGGTGGTACATACGTTCGTCTTCTTTAAGGTGCTTCACTTTACTTTCCTTATCGTTGATATCGCCAAAGGCAAGTGCTCCAGTACCACAGGCGTTAGAGCAAGCAGTTTGGAATTCGCCGTCTTTAATTTCACGTCCTTCAAGTTTTGCGTCAAGAATTGTTTTTTGTGTCATTTGAATACACAACGAACATTTTTCCATCACACCTCTAGAGCGCACCACCACATCTGGATTTAATACCATACGGCCTAGATCATCGTTCATGTGGTAATCAAATTCATCGTTCTTATTGTACAAGAACCAGTTAAAGCGACGTACTTTATAAGGACAGTTATTTGCACAATAACGCGTTCCTACACAACGGTTATATGCCATGTGATTTTGTCCTTGGCGTCCGTGTGAACTTGCCGCAACAGGACAAACTGTTTCACAAGGTGCATGATTACAGTGTTGACACATGACAGGTTGGAAGGTTACCTGCGGATTTGCAGATGGGTCTTCCATTTTACCAAATGTAGAAAGCGATTCGCCTAAACCACTGATGTTGTCAACCTTTTCTAAGTCTGCTTCAAACGTTTCTTCAGATGAGTAGTAACGGTCAATACGTAACCAGTGCATATCACGGGACTTGCGAATTTCACGTTTTCCTACAACAGGAACATTATTTTCGGCATGGCACGCTATCACACAAGCACCACAACCTGTACACGCATTCAAATCAATAGACAGGTTAAAATGATGCCCAATAGAGCGATCAAACGCTTGCCACATATCTGCATCTTTCGAAGTAACATCTATTTCTTCATGGTCGCGAGACACTTGCGTCATGGCGTTCCAGTGCTTGGCGTCTTTGGTGTTGAAAATTTCAAGTGTAGTCTCACGAACAATTTCGCCTCTACCCATTAACGTATTTTGCAACTGCGTACAGGCAAATTCGTGCATACCGTCAACCGCCACAACCTTAACCGTTTGTACAGGACTAAAATTCTGATACAATGGATATGCATTAGCTCCTACTTGCATTTCGGACTTCATACCCGCCGTTTTTCCGTATCCCAATGCCAAACCAACGGTTCCTTTTGCTTGTCCTGGTTGTATAAGCACAGGGGCCTTTACGGTTGTTCCGTTAAGCGAAATTTCAACAATGCTTCCATCAAGAGCACCATCTGACTGATTGATATTTTTTAGACCTAGTGCCTCAGCATCTGCTTTGGATACTGTGAGGTAATTGTCCCACGTGACACGCGTTATTGGATCTGGAAATTCTTGTAACCAAGGATTGTTGGCTTGTTGTCCATCACCAATCCCTGTTTTGGTATATAAATGTAATTCTAAGCCACTCTTTGCTTTTGCACGTGCCAATCGTTGCACAAGTGCATCAACATTGTCGTTATATCGTAATTTATCTGTTTGGTTTGATACAAAGTATCCATCGTGGAGGGCTTCACTAAATGAAGCACCGCTCAATATATTTGAAGACCAATATGATTTTATTGCTTCGTCATAAGATTGGTTGCTCCCACTTAAAGACAACAATACGTCTTGAAATTGTTTGGTATTAAATAACGTACGAATGGTTGGTTGCGTAAGCGCAAAATGACCCGTTTTCATCTCTACATCTCCCCAAGACTCTAGATAGTGTGGCGTAGCAGCAACCCACTGACTGTGAATGGCTGTTTCGTCATTCTTCATACTAAAGGCAACCGATAACTTGGCTTTTTTGAGGCCAGAAACAAATGCCGTTGCATTGGGTAGCGTGTATGCAGGGTTTACACCTGCCATAATTACACCACCGATTTTTCCAGCGTTTAAATCGTTTACAAGTTGGGTCATAACACTTGCGTCGCCTTGACGCAATGCTGTGTTATGCTGCACATCGATTACTGAGGAACCCAAAACGTTGTTAATGGCTAAAGCAGCACGTTGTGCATCTTCATTCTGAAGACCTGTGACTACAATCGCCCCACTACCAGCAGCTTTTAACTCGGCAACAATTGCCGTTACTTTTTTCTTTAACTCCGCCTTTAAAGGAGTTGGGTAAGATTGATTGGTTAATGCACCATAAATTGACGCAAGAACAAATTGTTGCTCTACAGCAGAAGTTGGAATTCGGTAATCGGCATTGGCACCAGACAAAGTCATATTAGCCTCAAACTGATAATGCTTTGACATTTTGGCTTTTCCCTTTTTGCCTTTTGGCACACGCGTTTTCGCATAACCCGACTCAAAGCCTCCACCTTGCCAATCTCCTAAAAAGTCTGCGCCAATAGAAACGATACAGCTTGACTTACTAAAATCATAGCTTGGAAGCGCACGTTTGCCGTATGCTTGCTCAAAAGCATTAAGCGCCGCTGTTTCAGAAACAGCATCGTAAGCATAGTGGGTTACGTTTGGAAACTTCGCTTGAAAATCACGTACAATTTTAGATGTAGTTGGGCTTGCAAGTGATGGTGTAATTAGCGCAACAGGCGATTTTTCGTCTGCCAACTGAGCTAACTGTTCTTGAACGCTAGCCTCTAAAGTTTCCCAACTAACATCAACCCCTGCTTGTGTTGGACCTTGCACGCGCATGCTATCATATAAAGATAAAACCGACGCGTGAACGCGGGCATTTGCAATATTATTTACAGGTGCATCAGTGTTATTTTCAACTTTAATTGGTCGGCCCTCACGCGTTTTGATAAGCACGCTTGCCGTGTCAAAACCATCAACTATAGTAGTTGCATAATAATTTGCTATTCCTGGGATGATTTGTTCTGGCTGAACAACGTATGGAATAGATGTATTTACAGGGCCTTCACAGGCAGCCAAAGTGGCGGCAGCTGTACTAAAGCCCATGTACTTTAAAAAGTCACGACGTGAAGTATCACTTTCTGGAAGTTCGGTCGATCCCAGAATATCTTCAGGAAGTTTTTGTGCAAACTCTTTTTGGCTAAGTTCGTCCACCAAGGTGGATTTCTCATTTAGCTCAACTTCGCTTTTCCAGTATTTCTTTTGGTTGGGCATATGCTAGTTCTTAATAGTGACACTTACCGCATTCTAATCCTCCCATTTGGGCTGCGGTGAGTTTTTCTACTCCGTATTTTTTAGATAGTTCCTCATGAATTTTAGTGTAATATGCATTGTCCTTGATATTCACATTTGTCTCACGGTGACAATTAATACACCAACCCATAGTCAAAGAAGAATGCTGATACATAATTTCCATTTCCTCAACGGGACCGTGGCATTTTTGACAATCAACACCTGCAACCGAAACGTGCTGTGCGTGGTTAAAATAGACAAAATCTGGAAGGTTGTGAATACGGACCCACTTGACAGGTTGTGTATCCCCTGTATAACTTTGCGTATTTTCGTCCCAACCCACTGCTTTGTAAAGCTTTTTGATTTCGTTGGTGTAAAATTCTTTGGTGTAACCTTTTTCTAAGTCTTCTTCTCCGTTATACTCAGCAATATTCATGTGGCAATTCATACACACATTTAAAGAAGGAATTCCAGAATGCTTAGAAACGCGCGCCGAAGAGTGACAGTACTTACACTCAATTTGGTTGGCACCAGCGTGTATTTTGTGCGAGTAGTGTATTGGCTGAATAGGCATATATCCTTGATCAATCCCTACTTGCATTAAATAACTATACCCGACATAAGCACTTGAAAGCAATAAAAATACTACAGTTACAAACACCAAAAATGGATTCTGTGCATAGGCTTTCCAAAGCGGTGTGCGCTTGGGTTTTTCTTGTTTTATAACTTCAATTCCATTTACAGCAGCAATTTGCTTAAGCGTTTTGGTAACTAAAAATAGCATGACTACAAGTGCCGCAAGTACCAGAACGAGTACACCTAAAATAAGGTCATTACTCAAACTACTTTCAGTTTGCGCAACAGCAGCAACGGGTTGCGCAGCGGCAGCCGTTGCGGGTGGCGTGTAATCAGTGTACGCCAAAATGTTATCAATATCTTCGTTAGATAGTTGTGGAAACGAGGTCATTACAGAACCGTTGTACTCCTCATAAATAGCAACTGCTTGTGCGTCGCCAGACTTAACCATTGCCGTAGAATTCTTAATCCAACTGTAAAGCCATTCTTTGTCATACTTAGCACTAACGCCAGCAAGCGCAGGGCCTACAGCACGTTTGTTTAGTTTATGACATGCAGCACAGTTCGCATTAAATAATGCTTTACCCTTTTGAACGTCGGGTTCTTGTGCAGCAACAACAAAGCTGAAACAGAAAGAGAGAATCAGTAACGGAAGGTGAGCCAGAAAGCTGTCCTTGTGCATAGGTGGTTAGTTGTTGATATAATTCAATTCCTTTGAATTAGACAGCAAAATTACGACACAGACCCCATTTTAAAAACATCAACACGCTTAAAGATATAATTTATACTTTGTCTAAATAATAAAGTAACTTATTGAAGTTCAATTATTTATAAAAAACATGTTTAGGTTGTTTTTAACAAAAATTAATGAAATAATCGTGTATTTTTGTGTCCATATGAAACGCCGCAAAATACATTTCAACCATTTGATTGTATGTACACTATGTGCTTTGAGCACAATCGTAGTTGCACAAGAAGCAAAAACCATTTTGAATGCCCCGGAAAAGCTTGATTCTCTTTTGACTAAAAAAATAAATTTAGACCGAGAGGTGTCAGAAAAAAAGCTGTTTACAATCCAAGTGTTTTACGGAAATTTTGAAGCCACTACAGCTGTTCTAGAAGCTTTTGAGGCACAATATCCTGAGTTACCTGCAAAGCTTGTGTTTGAAACACCAAACTATAAAATAAGAGCAGGAAATTTTGCTACGGAACGCGAAGCATTAGAAGTTTTGACGCAAATAAAAGCACGATTTAAAGCTGCTTTTGTGTTAAAGCCCTAGCCTTATTTCAGCTTTTTCTTAACAGCAACTTCTTGGTAACCTTCAACAACATCACCCTCTTTGATGTCATTGAATCCTTTGATTTGCAATCCACAATCATAGCCTTTGCTCACTTCCTTAACATCGTCTTTAAAACGTTTTAAAGACTCCAAAGATCCAGTATGGATTACCACGCCCTCACGAATAATACGAACACCTGAATTACGGAGAATTTTTCCGTCGGTTACCATACAACCTGCAATGGTTCCAATTTTTGAGATTTTAAATGTCTCACGGATTTCTGCATTTCCTGTAATTTCTTCTTTAAATTCAGGCGAAAGCATGCCTTCCATAGCATCTTTAAGATCGTTTATGGCATCGTAAATAATGGAATAGCTTCGAATATCGATTTCCTCTTTTTCTGCCAATTGACGTGCCGTTCCCATGGGGCGCACATTAAATCCAATCACAATGGCATCAGATGCCGATGCTAGAAGTACATCCGATTCCGTAATCGCACCCACACCTTTGTGGATGATATTTACTTGTATTTCTTCTGTTGAAAGCTTTTGGAATGAGTCTGTCAATGCTTCAACGGAACCATCTACATCACCTTTTAGTATGATGTTGAGTTCTTTAAAGTCACCTAAAGCAATACGACGTCCAATTTCGTCAAGTGTAATGTGACGTTGCGTTCTCACCGATTGCTCACGAACAAGTTGGGTTCGTTTTGCAGCAATTTGCTTTGCTTCGCGTTCGTCTGTGTATATATTAAATCGGTCCCCTGCTTGTGGCGCACCATCAAGCCCAAGAATAGAAACAGGTGTTGATGGTCCAGCTTGGACAACCTCACGTCCATGCTCGTCTTGCATGGCACGTACCTTTCCGCTGTGGCGTCCTGCCAAAATATAATCGCCGATTTTTAGTGTTCCAGCTTGTACCAAAATGGTAGAAACATAACCACGACCTTTATCCAAAAAGGCTTCTACTACAGTACCTTGTGCAGCCCTATCAGGATTGGCCTTTAATTCTAATAACTCTGCTTCAAGCAATACTTTTTCTAAAAGTTCTTCAACGCCTTGACCAGTTTTTGCAGAAATATCGTGAGATTGAATTTTGCCTCCCCAGTCTTCTACCAATAAATTCATTCCTGCTAAACTTTCCTTTATTTTATCCGGATTTGCCGTAGGTAAATCCACTTTATTAATAGCAAAAACAATAGGTACGGATGCCGCTTGCGCATGGCTAATGGCTTCTTTTGTTTGTGGCTTGATGTCATCATCAGCAGCTACAACGATAATTACTAAATCGGTGACCTGAGTTCCTCTGGCACGCATTGCGGTAAAGGCTTCGTGACCAGGTGTGTCTAAAAACGCAATTTTCTGATCGTCTTTTAGAGAAACGCTGTACGCTCCAATGTGCTGGGTGATTCCACCAGACTCACCTTCAATTACATTGGCGTTTCGCACATAATCCAACAAAGATGTTTTTCCATGGTCAACATGACCCATAACAGTAACAATCGGCGCGCGAGGTTTTAAATCTTCTGGTTTGTCTTCAATTTCCTCAACGGCTTCTTCAATATCGGAGGTAACAAACTCCACCTCATAGCCAAATTCTTCAGCAACCACTGAAAGGGTTTCGGCATCTAAACGTTGATTCATAGTAACCATAATTCCAAGTGTCATACACGCAGAAATAATTTGTGTTGAGCTCACATCCATCATGGTCGCTACTTCGCCAACCGTAACAAATTCGGTTACTTTTAAAATTTTATTTTCCGCTTCCTGTAGCGCTTCTTCTTCTTCTGATTTTTGACGGTGAGAATCTCTTTTTTCTCGGCGGTATTTTGCTCCTTTAGACTTTGTGGTTTTACCTTGAAGTTTCTCTAAGGTTTCACGTATTTGCTTTTGGATTTCTTCTTCTGTTGGTTCTTCTTTTTGAACCGCAGGACGCTGTTGTTTTTGACCGCCTCTACTTTGCGAAGGTTTACGGTTACCTGGGCCTGTGTCTTTGGTTATACGCTTTCTTCGGCGCTTATTTCCTTCACCATCGGCAGGCTTTTTAGGTGCGGGTTTTTTAAACTGTGAAAGGTCAATTTTTTGACCTGTAGATTTTAATCCGCTTAACTTTTTATATTGTGTTTCTATTTTACCGCTGGGGGTCTCAGAAGTATCTTCTTTTGTAGCGGACACTTTTTCAACAACAGGTTCCGCTTCTTTTTTCTTCTCAACTTTCGGAGCTGCAGCTGGGGCTGGAGCGGGATCTGGAGCCGGAGCAGGCTTTGGAGCCTCTTCTTTTTTAGGAGCAGGTTTTGGGTTTAAATCAATTTTACCCACTGTTTTTAAGCCGCCCAGTTTACTTTGTGCGCGAACTACTGTGTCGGGTTTGGGCGCTGGGGATTTTGGTGGAGCAACCTTTTGAGGTTGCTCTTGTTCAATTTCTTTTTGAGTTTGCTCTCTTATGGCTTCTTTTTCTTTGCGCTTTTCTTCAAAAACCTCATGAGAAGCTTCCTTTTTAGAGCGATCCGTTTGGAACGCATCTAAAAGAAGTTCATACTCCTGCTGCGAAATTTTGGTTGTGGGTCGTGCCTCTACCTGAAACCCCTTTTCAGCAAGGTGCTCCACCGCACGATCCAACGAGATGTTTAACTCGCGGAGTACTTTGTTTATTCGAATTGTTTTTAAATCAGCCATAAAATGTTTGTGCACTCAAAATTAAAAAAATGTGCGGTTATTCATTAGAGAATTCTGCGTTTAGCACTTTTCGCACATCTTGAATGGTTTCTTCCTCCAAGTCGGTGCGTTTTACCAAGTCCTCTACATCTTGTTCCAACACGCTTTTTGCAGTATCTAATCCTGCTTTTTTAAATTCTTCTATAATCCATGCTTCGATTTCGTCAGAGAATTCTGTAAGCTCTACATCTTCCTCCATGCCCTCACGATACACATCAATTTCGTAACCGGTCAGTTGCCCAGCAAGTCGGATGTTAAATCCACCACGACCAATCGCTTTTGACACCTCACTAGGATCCATCATTACCTCAACGCGCTTGTTTTCTTCGTCTATTTTTAAAGAAGCGACTTTAGCTGGACTAAGAGCCCTTGTAATCAATAACTGCGTATTGTTGGTGTAATTGATAACGTCAATATTTTCGTTTCCTAATTCCCGCACTATGCCGTGAATACGTGATCCCTTCATTCCCACACAAGCGCCCACTGGGTCAATGCGGTCATCATAAGAGTCAACCGCTACTTTTGCTTTTTCACCTGGAACACGAACGGCTTTTTTAATGGTAATTAATCCATCAAATACTTCTGGAATTTCTTGCTCAAAGAGTTTTTCCAAAAACTTAGGAGATGTTCTTGACATGACGATACTTGGCTTGGTGCCTTTGAGCTCTACGCTTTCAATAATCCCGCGAACATTGTCTCCCTTACGGTAAAAATCAGATGGGATTTGGCGGTCTTTAGGTAAGATAATTTCATTGCCTTCATCGTCTAATAAAATGACAACGCGATTGCGAATATGATGTACCTCTGCGGTATAAATCTCGCCTACCAAATCAATAAATTGTTTGTAAATAATGGTGTTGTCATATTCGTGAATACGCGCTACCAAGTTTTGCCTTAACGACAATACCATACGACGACCCAAGTCTGCCAATTTCACTTCCTCAGAAACGTCCTCGCCAACCTCAAAATCGGGTTCAATCTTACGCGCTTCAGAAAGTTCAATTTCTTCGTTTGGGTCCTCTACTTCGCCGTCTTCTACTACAATACGGTTACGCCAAATTTCCAAATCTCCCTTGTCTGGATTGATAATGATATCGAAGTTGTCGTCGGTCCCGTATTTTTTCTTTAGTGTGGTACGAAATACTTCTTCCAAAATGGACATGAGCGTTACACGGTCGATGAATTTTTCATCCTTGAATTCCGAGAAAGACTCTATAAGTGCCAGATTTTCCATGTTTACTTATTGAATTGAATTTGAACAGTTGCTTTTTTAATATCTGTAAAGGGAACATCGGCTTCTTTGGTTACCGTATGTTTTCCTTTTCCAATAGGTTTAGGTTCACGCGCTTTCCACTGCAGCGTTATGCCTTCTTTGTTTGTCGTGGTCAAGGTTCCTTTTATGTTTTGGTCATCATTGGTTACGATGGCCAAAATACGCCCTACATGCTTGTTGTATTGACGTGGAATGGTGAGCGGCGAAGCCGCACCAGCCGTACCTACCTCAAGCGAAAAATCGTGTTCTTCACGATCCAAATTATGCTCGATATGGCGACTTACTTGCATGCATTGCTCTAGGGTAACGCCTTGGTCACCATCAAGAACCACACGAATATGTGATGCACTATCGATATGTGCATCCACCAAAAACAGCGATGGCTGTTCGGCGAGTGCTTCGTCTAGCAAATCATGTACGGTTTTCGTAAATTCCATAAAATAAAAAAGAGGACGCTGTCCCCCTACCTCTTCCCGTTAAACGGTGCAAATATAAGAATAATATTGGATTTTGTATATTTACATGTAAATCCTACAATGATGACTACAATTACTATCAATGACGACTCGCTAAAAGAAAACTTAAGTGCAAAGCCGTACGATAACTACAAGGATTTGATGGAAGACCTTGCCGAACTACACGGATATGCTATTCTTTGGGAAGCCGACGAAAACAAATTGCCAGAACATGTTCAGAAGTCTTTGAACGCTTACGAAAATGATGTTAGTCCCAAGCTGCATAATCTTTAATGAATGGATGTTTTTGAGTATGATACAGTCGTAACTTATTTGAAAAGTCGCCACATCTTAAAGGAATACAAAAAGGCAAAAGGGTATATCACAGAAGGTCATTATCAGCAAGTTCAACTAAAAAAACGACATCCGTATTCCAGTGGTATTTGGTATTTTAGAATTACGCGAAAATATCGTGCCTACGCCAAAAAAGAACAAAACAGACTTGTCGTTTTTGAAATTTCTGACCATCAATAAAACCGCTTTATCGACAGGTCTTCGCCTAAACGCATTTTATTGGATTTCGTATATTTGATGTAATCGCTCTTAAAATCTACACTTAAACTTAACCCTTTACTGCCTTAAATCTTTTGTTATGAAAAAAGAAAACACCTCGGTTCTTTATCGCATTATGGCTTGTTTGTTGATAATGCCTGCTTTTTATGTTAAAAATCTCCTTAAAAGGTCAAAAAAATCAGATATTGTATTTATAGTTGTTGGCGTCTTTATGCTGGTTTTAGCCAATTATGACGCTTTTATAAAACTTTTTAAATAGTGTGAAAACCCTAAAACTACTTTTTTTAATTGTGTTTATACTTTTTATTGCCGAGCTGTTATTTCATTTTCTTTCTGGAGTTCTTAACCCTTATCTAAACAATGCGCTATGAAACATACTAAAATAGCCTCACGATTTAACTTTATATTTAACGACATGAAATCTAACCTAGTTTTAGCTCTTGTTGTTGTTTGTCTATTTTCCTGCACAAATACCCGCAAAGTTCCCAACGTTTCTGAAGGGAAAATGGTAACCTACACATCGTTTAAATCGGAACACATTGACCCCCGTAATGTAGATGTTTGGTTACCCGAAAGCTATACGCAAGGCAAAGATCATCCTGTGTTGTATATGCATGACGGACAAATGCTTTTTGACGCATCCCAAACGTGGAATGGTCAAGCATGGGGCGTGCATGAAGTCTCAACGAAATTGGAAAATGACATACAACCACTGCCCATAGTAGTGGGCATTTGGAACAATGCAGCGGCAAGACATGCGAATTTTGTTCCACAAAAAGTAGTAGATCATTACGCTACGCCAAAGCTAGACTCCATACTGCGCTTTGCCATGCGTGGCGAACAAAAACTTTTTACCGAAAAACCGAACGCAGATGCCTATTTAAAATTCCTTGTTGATGAGCTAAAACCCCACATAGATGCAACCTTTAATACTAAATCGGATGTGGCCAACACCTTTATTGCAGGAAGCAGTATGGGCGGATTAATCTCCTTATATGCCCTACTGGAATATCCCGAAGTTTTTGGCGGTGCTGCTTGTTTGTCAACGCATTGGCCTGTGGTGTTTTATGTAGAAGACAATCCGTTTCCAGAAGCCATTGCCTCATATGTGAGCGAAAACAGTCGTGCTTTACGTGGCAAGAAATTATATTTAGACCGAGGCACCAAAACTCTTGATAGTCTTTACGAACTAGGGCAAAATAGCATTGACAGCATTATCGCCGTAGCAAAAATTGATGGGCTTATTTGGGAGTCTAAGGTATTTGAAGGAGCTGAACACACTGAAAACGATTGGAACAAAAGACTGGATATTCCGTTGCGATTTTTGTTTGAATAAAAAAACCCACTCCAAATGAAGCGGGTTTTTTGTTGGCCTACTAGGGCTCGAACCTAGACTCTTCTGAACCAAAATCAGACGTGTTGCCAGTTACACCATAGGCCATTGCGGTTGCAAAAATAAACAAACTTTTTGTTGCACCAATAGTTTAGGCAATCTTGTTTGTGGTTTTCTAATATATTGTACTTTAGTGGCTTTAGAAATTCTATGAACTACTCCAAAGGAAACACCCTAACGGGCTGGTTTGTTTTTTGTGTTGCCTTAGTAACCTACTACCTTACCGTAGAACCCACTGCTAGCTATTGGGACTGTAGCGAATACATTGCTACATCGGCAAAACTACAAGTTGGGCACCCGCCTGGCGCACCACTATTTCAAATGATGGGTGCATTTTTTTCCTCCTTTGCTAGTAGTCCAGAGCGTGTGGCGTTTTGGGTAAATATGATGTCCGTACTGGCAAGTGCATTTACCATATTGTTCCTGTTTTGGTCACTCACTAGAATAATTACAAAATTTGTAATTAAAGAAGTAAACCCAACTGGCACACAATCCTTTCTAGTGTTGGGGGCTGGTGTTGTGGGTGCGCTTAGCTACACCTTTTCGGATAGTTTTTGGTTTAATGCTGTAGAAGCTGAAGTATATGCCATGGCGATGCTAATGACTTCTGCCATGTTTTGGCTCGGATTGCGCTGGGAAGAAGATATGTTCAAACCACGTGGCGATCGCTGGCTGGTGCTTATTGCTTTTTTGATTGGGTTGTCGTTTGGAGTGCATTTTATGGGACTGCTTACTGTACCTGCCATTGGTATGTTGTACTATTTTAAGCACTATTCATTTTCGTGGAAATCGTTTGTGGTGGCAAATGTAGTTTCAGTAGCGGTGTTGCTTTTTATCTTTAAGATGCTACTGCCGCTAACCTTAGCGTATTTTGGTAATGCTGAAGTGTTTTTCGTGAACAGTTTTGGGCTACCCTTTAATTCAGGAACCATCATTGCGGGACTGTCTATTTTGGCGTTTTTTATTTGGGGATTACGTTTTACACAACAAAAAAAATGGGTACAAGCCAATACCGGTTTGTGGTGTGTCGTATTTATTTTGGTTGGCTTTTCGTCTTGGATTATGTTACCTATTCGTGCCAATGCCAATACCGTTATCAACGAAAATGCACCTACAGATGCGCGTTCACTTTTAGCTTATTACAACCTAGAACAATACCCAGAAACACATTTATTCTACGGACCCATGTACTCCGACATGTATGCAGGGCAAGATGAAAACAATCCGTATAAAGACGACAAACCCAAATACGAGAAAGACCTCAAAAAAGGACGTTATGTGGTAGTAAATGCATGGGAAGACGCACGCATTAACGCCAACAGCAAACACACAGGGTTACTTCCGCGCATGTGGAGTTCAGGAAATGCAGTAAATTATATCACCTATTTTGGGGCACCTGACTTTGATGTAAAACCCGAATATCGCGGTCAAACACAACTTATAGACGCCATCAATGATTTTATTTCACGCGTCAATAACGGAGAAGTAGATGCCAATGGCTATCATAAGTTTCTACAACAGTTTGGATCGTATTTAGACATTGAAAAACCAAGTCTAATTGACAATCTAAACTACCTGTTTACCTTCCAAATCAATTATATGTATTTCCGCTATTTTATGTGGAATTTTGCAGGAAAACAAAACGATGAGCAAGGAAAATTAGATCCTTTTAATGGCAATTGGATTAGTGGTATTACTTGGCTAGATAGCTTCCGTTTGGGGCCGCAAAAAAATCTTTATGATGATGCTAAAAACAATAAAGGCCGTAACACCTATTATATGTTGCCCCTGTTTTTAGGGGTTCTTGGCGCCTTATTTCTATATCAACAAGACAAAAAACGGTTTTGGGTATTGTTGGTGTTTTTCCTTTTTACAGGTTTGGCACTTAAGGTATATCTCAACGAAAGGGTTTTTGAACCACGTGAGCGCGATTATGCACTCGTTGGGTCGTTTTATGTATTTGCCATGTGTATTGGTATTGGTGTGGTTGCCCTTGCCGAATCGATTAAAAAATATGTGTCGTTACGTGTGGCAGCTCCCCTTTCTGTAGTGCTTTGCTTGCTTGCCGTACCCGTGCTAATGGGCTCACAAAATTGGGACGACCACGACCGATCCAACCGCTATACGGCGCAATCTACAGCAAAAGCTTATCTAGACTCTATTGATGAAGACAAAGATGCTTTGATTTTTACCATTGGTGATAACGACACCTTTGCGCTGTGGTATGCACAAGAAATTGAAGGTTATCGCACCGATGTGCGAAGTATTAACACCCAACTTTTAGCTACGGATTGGTACATTGATCAACTCAAACGTAAGACCTACGAAAGCACACCCATACCTTCACAACTCATACACAAACAATATGCGTATGGCACTCGAGATTATATCAAATTTGAAGCCATTATTGACTCGGTTCGTTGGGGATTAGGCGATTTTGTAGATTGGGTGGCGAGTGATAATCCACGTACACGCTACAAGCATTTATTGCAACAATACGAAGTAGATTTAAGTCAAATTCCAGAGGGAACTCAGAACTTGGTGTATTATCCCACCAATAAAATCAGGGTACCTGTAAACAAAGAAAATGTTTTAAAAAGCGGGGTGGTAAAACCCGAAGATGCCGATCTTATTGTTGATTATATCGATATCGATTTGCCCACATCAGGGTTGTATAAAAATAGAATTATGATGTTGGATATTCTGCGTAATAACGATTGGAAACGTCCTATTTATTTTACGGGTGGTAGCTACGATGACGACGAGTATATTTGGATGAAAGAATACCTCCAACTCGATGGATTGATATATAAACTTGTTCCTATCAAAACGCCTGAAAACCCACAAAACCCATATCAGATGGGGCGCATAGATTCGGAGCGTATGTACAATATCGTAAAGAAATGGGACTGGGGAAATGCCAACAGTCCAGATATTTATCACGACCCCGAAACACGAAAAAATAGCATCTCGTTCCGTAGCAATATGGCGCGATTGGCTGAGCAACTCGTCAATGAAAATCAAACTGAAAAAGCCATTGAAATATTGGATTTGGCCATGGAAAAAATGCCCTTGGATTATTTTGGATATTACAGTTTGCTAACTCCAATAGCAGCCACATATTACAGGGCAGAAAGTGTTGAGAAAGGCGGATCCCTTGCCATACAGCTGGCAGAAAAATATGCTGACAAACTGTTGTATTATGAGTCATTTAGCGCTGCAGATCAACAAATTTATGCGGAAACGATTTTGTCTGATGTAGAGCGCTATCGTGCAGTCATTGATGTAGCCGTGGATGCCAATGACACCGCTATAGCAAGTACGCTAATCAAAGACTTTATAGAAAATACCCGTCAGTTTGCTCCCTTATATTCTGCTTATGAATATTATACCCCCATGACATCATATGTTTCAGTATTATTTGCCGCAGAAATGCCTGAGTCTGGAAGATTGTTATATGACGCTATTGCACAAGTATATCAAAATCGATTGGCCTTATTTAGTCAAGTTCCAGAAGAGGAACTCACATATTACAAACAAAGTATTGCAATTGAAATCAGAGCATATCAAACGATTTTAGAAAACTATCAAATCTTAGAACCCGACTTGAATCATGTGTCTGAGGCAAACAAAGCCTTTAGAAAAGCAACTGCACCCTATACGGCAGATTAAACGAAATCTTTCATTAGCCCAATAAGCGTATTGGCATCTTGTTCGCCACTTTGACGCCATACCATTTCGCCCGATTTGTAAATCATAAGCGTTGGCAATCCTTTTATGCGAAGGGCTTCAGCTAACTTGGGGTTTTTGTCCACATCTATTTTAACCACTTTTCCAGTATCGCCCATGGCAGCAGCCACATCACGAAGCACTGGGTGCATTTGCGTAGAAGGGTCATTCCAATCTGTGTAAAAACTCAACAGAATTGGAATATTTGCATCAATTAAGTCGCCAAATTTTGACATAACACGTTATTTATAATGATTTGGTTGTAGCAAAAATACATTTTTTAGCCAAATAATAGATTACACCGCTTTTCTTAACGTAATTACCGTTATTTCGGGCCACATCCCAAGCCTCCCCGGATAGGCCAAATAGCCAAACCCACGGTTAACGTATAGGTGTTGTTTTTTCTCTTTATATAAACCAGACCAATACGGGTAACGCCATTTGGCTGGACTCCATTTTATCCAGCCTGGAATATCGATACCAAACTGCATTCCATGGGTATGCCCACTTAGCGTTAGGGGAATATGGGTTGGGTGATCCCGTACAATCATTTCCCAATGAGAAGGGTCGTGACTTAACAGAATTTTAAAGTTATTTGAAGAGGATTTAGAAAGGGCTTTATCTAAATCTCCCGCTTTTTTGAATCCGCCTTTACCCCAATTCTCAACACCAACCACATCAAGTTGGGTATTCCCTCGTTGTATGGTGGCATGTTCGTTGCGTAATAATTGAAAACCCATCTGTTTTTGAAGACCAATAAGTTTTGCTAAGTTTTCCTCTTTTTCCTTGTGCGTTTCCCAAGAAACATAATCACCATAGTCATGATTTCCTAAAACGGAAAACACCCCGTCTTTAGCGGTTAATGTTGAAAATAATGCAGACCAATTGTCTAGCTCTGCAGCCTTATTGTTTACCATATCCCCTGTGAAAAAAATGGCATCGGAGCCTTGCGCATTTATCAAATCGATGCCGTATTTCACTTTGTCGTATCGATCAAAGCTTCCACAATGGAAGTCGGAAACTTGAGTAAGGGTGTATCCCTCAAAAGCATCCGGAAGGTCATCAAATGTTATGGTGTGATGCAAAACTTTATAATTATAACGCCCTTTAAATATCCCATACATAAGCCCTGCAAAGGGAATGGCAGCTAATCCAAGAGCCATTTTACTGATAAATTCTCTACGGCCAACCCATGTTTCTGAGGGAGAAGGAAAGATGAAATGAATTAAGGCACGCACAATACGATAGGTGTCTTCTGCTGCCAAAAACACAATTAAAACAAGTTGTGCAATCAGTAAAATGAGCAAATATCCAAAAGAGAAAAACCTAGACACATCGCTATCTATATGGCTGAAAAATCTGAGTTGGATTATAAAATTTAGAATAACAGCGATACAAATTCCCCAATACAACACCAAAACCCACTTCACGGAAGTTTGTGTTCTTATGGCCTGAAAAGCATACCAAGAAATTAAAAAGAAGCAAGAAATAAAAAGGATATAACGCCACATAGGCACAAAAGTAAAAGGAATCTTTTCAAAGCAACATATCTTTATAAATTTAATTCTATTTTTGAAACATACTGCACAGCAATTCTATCATGGCCAATCAAAATCGCCTTTTCCTTTTAGACGCATACGCGCTTATTTTTCGTGGCTACTATGCTTTCATCAAAAACCCTCGCATCAATTCCAAGGGCATGGATACCAGTGCCATTTTGGGTTTTACCAATTCGCTTTTTGATGTAATAAAGCGTGAACGACCAGATTACCTAGCTGTTGCGTTTGACAAAGGAGGTTCGCAGGTACGCAACGACATGTTCCCTGAGTACAAAGCCAATCGTTCTGAAACACCTGAAGCCATAAAAATTGCGGTTCCCTACATCCAAAATTTACTCAAAGCCTTACATATCCCTGTTGTTGAATTAGAAGGATTTGAAGCCGATGAGATTATTGGAACTCTTGCAAAACAAGCAGAAAAAGAGGCTTTCCAAGTGTATATGGTAACACCCGATAAGGATTTTGCTCAATTGGTGTCGGAAAATATTTTTATGTATCGCCCTGCACGTATGGGTAATGGCATTGAAATTTGGGGCATTCCAGAAGTACAAAAAAAGTTCGAGGTAAAGCATCCCGAACAAGTCATTGATTATTTGGGTATGATGGGCGATGCAGTTGACAATATCCCTGGGCTTCCAGGCGTTGGTGACAAAACAGCAAAAAAATTCTTAGCAGAATATGGAAGCATGGAAGCGCTTCTGGAAAACACGCACGAGCTAAAAGGTAAAATGAAGGAAAAGATTGAAGCCAATAAAGAATTGGGGCTGCTTTCAAAAAAATTGGCGCGTATTTTACTAGATGTGCCCGTGCAATTTGATGCGACGAGTTACCAACTTAGCCAGCCCGATATTCCTGCCGTGAAAGAACTTTTTCAAGAATTGGAATTCAGACGCCTAAGCGAAACCTTTATAAAGGTTTTTGCGCCCAACGAAGCGCCTTCAAAACCTGAACCAACTGCGCCCGAAGCGGCTCCTGTTGCGTTTGATTTGTTCCATCAGCCAGGAAGTGGGCAGGAAGAATCTACTTCCGAGTTTAAATCACTGGCCAACACCTCACACCATTATCAATGTGTACAAACGCCAATCGAACGCAGCCTTTTGATGGCAACCATGATGCGACAAAAAAGCGTTTGCTTTGATACAGAAACCACTGGCTTAGATGCCATCAGTGCTTCGCTCGTGGGCATTGCCTTTAGCTGGAAAAAAGGCACAGGCTATTACGTTCCCATTCCCGAAAATAAAGTTGAACGCCAAGAAATCCTAGACGACTTGACTCCTTTTTTCACAAACGAATCTGTTGAAAAAGTAGGTCAAAATCTTAAATATGATATCAAAGTGATGCACCAACACGGCATTGCCGTCAAAGGACCACTTTTTGATACCATGTTGGCGCATTATATCATTAATCCCGATATGCGTCATAATATGGACGTACTTGCCGAAACCTATTTGGGGTATCGTCCAAAACCCATTTCGGATTTGATTGGTAAAAAAGGAAAAAATCAAGGGTCGATGCGCCATGTGCCATTAGACCAACAAACCGAATATGCCGCAGAAGACGCCGATATCACTTGGCAACTCAAAGAACACTTTGAGCAAGAGTTGGGCAAAAACGAACAACGCGATTTGCTACATGACGTAGAGTTGCCGCTTGTACGCGTTTTATCAGCCATGGAATTGGCAGGGATTTCGTTAGACGTTCCCTTTCTAAACAAAATGGGAACTGAATTAGAGCAAGAAGCACAACAGTTGGAAAAACGCATTTTTGAGCAAGCAGGTGAAACCTTCAATTTGGCATCGCCCAAACAGTTAGGGCCTATACTATTTGACAAGCTTAAATTGGTAGATAAGCCCAAAAAGACCAAAACAGGACAATACTCCACCGCAGAAGACGTCCTATCTAGCCTTGCTAAAAATCATCCTATTGTTGCTGATATTTTGGAATGGCGCAGTGTGCAAAAACTCAACAATACCTATGTTTCGGCACTGCCCCAAGACGTAAACACACATTCAAATCGTGTACACACAGTATATAATCAGGCGGTTGCAGCAACAGGACGACTAAGCAGTAACCATCCAAACTTGCAAAACATTCCTATTCGAACACCTCGAGGACAGCAAGTCCGTAAAGCATTTGTTGCCAAAGACGACCAGCATGTGCTCATGGCTGCGGATTATTCTCAGATTGAACTGCGTATTATTGCTTCGCTCAGCGAAGACCCCAGTATGGTAGCGGCGTTCAATAACAACGAAGATATTCACGCCGCCACTGCAGCAAAAGTATTTGGTGTACCACTAACAGAAGTAACCCGAGAGCAACGAAGTCAAGCCAAAACAGTCAATTTTGGTATTATATATGGTGTCTCAGCTTTTGGACTAAGTAACCAAACCACACTTTCCCGTTCCGAATCCAAGGAACTCATTGATATGTATTATGAAAGCTATCCTAAGCTTAAATCGTATATGAGTGCGCAAGTAGATTTTGCCCGTGAGCAAGGCTATGTCGCCACGGTTTTGGGAAGACGCAGGTATTTAAAAGACATCAATTCCAGAAATGCAATCGTACGTGGTGCTGCAGAACGCAACGCGATCAATGCGCCTATTCAAGGAAGTGCTGCCGATATTATAAAAATTGCCATGCTCCGTATATATGACAAGATGCGAGAACATCAATTGAACGCACAAATGCTACTACAAGTACACGATGAATTGGTTTTTGAATGTCCAAAATCGGAACTAGATGCCCTAACACAACTTGTAAAAACGGAAATGGAAAACGCCTATACATTGCACGTGCCGCTAACGGTAGATATTGGCGTTGGGCATAACTGGCTGGAAGCGCATTAGCTGCAATAAAACAAATCTAAAATTAGCGTTTGCATTATTGGGGATAGTTTGTACATTTGCAGCCCGCCAAACAGAGGTCAATTCTGTAGCGGAATAACGAGCAAAAACGTACACAGTGGACTCATTAAGTTATAAAACCGTATCCATCAACAAGCAAAACGCTGATAAACAGTGGGTTGTAGTTGATGCCGCCGACCAAGTATTAGGTCGTTTTTCATCTAAAGTAGCCAAGCTGTTGCGTGGCAAATACAAGCCTAGCTTCACGCCTCACGTGGACTGTGGCGACAACGTTATTGTAATCAATGCCGATAAAATCAAACTTACTGGCAACAAATGGACAGAAAAAACATATATCCGCCACACGGGTTATCCAGGTGGTCAGCGTAGTTTGACTGCCACTGAAGTGTTTGAAAAAGACCCTACTCGCGTTGTAGAAAAAGCGGTTAAGGGTATGCTTCCTAAAAATAAATTAGGTGCTGAATTGTTTCGTAACTTATATGTTTTTGCTGGTGCAGAACATACCCACGACGGACAGCAACCTAACGAATTAAACATCAACGAGTTAAACTAATATGGAAACCATCCACAAAATTGGTCGCCGCAAAACAGCCGTCGCGCGTGTTTACCTTACAGAAGGTAAAGGTGAAATTACAGTAAATAAAAAACCATTGGCTGTGTATTTTGCACCTGCCACACTACAATATAAAGTAAACCAACCTTTTGCCTTAACAGAAACGGCGGGACAATACAATTTGTCTGCTACTGTTGTAGGTGGAGGTCCTAACGGACAAGCAGAGGCCGTTCGCCTTGCCATTTCAAGAGCACTTTGTGCCATTGATGAAGAGCACCGTTTGGTACTTAAGCCGGAAGGACTACTTACACGTGACCCAAGAATGGTGGAGCGTAAAAAGTTCGGTCAAAAGAAGGCACGAAAAAAATTCCAATTCTCGAAACGTTAACCTTATCGTTGCGATTACGCAACACCAAGTTCATTTAAATACCATTAATTTGTTGCCATTAGTTTAGCATCTAAATATTTAAGGCCGAGACATCGCCACTTAAGTATTGCTAATCAGGGAACGTAAACTATCAACAAAAATGTCTAAAATAGAAGTCAAAGACCTATTAGATGCCGGAGTGCATTTTGGTCACCTTACCCGCAAGTGGAATCCAAATATGGCCCCATATATCTATATGGAGCGCAACGGGATTCACATCATCAACCTTTATAAATCGGTTGCTAAAATCGAAGAAGCGAACGAAGCGCTAAAGAAAATTGCTGCTTCCGGACGCAAAATCTTGTTTGTTGCTACTAAAAAACAAGCAAAAGATATCGTTTCTGAAAAAGTAGCTAACGTAAACATGCCTTACATTACAGAGCGTTGGCCCGGCGGTATGCTTACCAACTTTGTTACCATCCGTAAGGCGGTGAAAAAAATGGCAGCCATTGATAAAATGAAAGCCGATGGTACATTCAACACCCTATCTAAAAAGGAAAAATTACAAGTCGATCGTTTGCGTGCAAAGCTTGAAAAGAACTTAGGTTCTATTTCAGACATGACTCGTCTTCCAGGCGCGCTTTTCATCGTTGATATTCGTCGCGAGCACATTGCTGTTAAAGAAGCACAAAAATTGAATATCCCCATTTTTGCTATGGTGGATACCAATGCAGATCCACGTGATGTAGATTATGTAATTCCTGCCAATGACGATGCGTCAAAATCCATTGATAAAATTATGACGCTAGTAACCGGTGCCGTTGCAGAAGGATTACAAGAGCGTAAACAAGACAAAGCTGAAGCAGATGCTGCTGCCAGTGAAGGTGAAGTAGTTGCTGAAACAAAAGCTACTGAAGTAGTTGAAGAACCGACTGTAAAAGAAGTAGTTGAAGAAGCTGCTGAAGTAGTTGAAGAAGCTACAGAGGAAGTAGCAGCGCCTACCCCAACGGAAGATAAGGCTACTGAAACAACCGAAAAAGAATCTCCTGAAGTAGAATCAGAAGAACCAACAGAAGACAACTAAATAAAAACGCTATGTCAAAAATTACTGCTGCTGAAGTAAACAAACTGCGCCAAGCTACGGGTGCTGGAATGATGGATTGTAAAAAAGCCTTAGTAGAGGCTGAAGGTAACTTCGATGCTGCTATTGAATTGCTCCGTAAAAAAGGACAAAAAGTGGCGGCAAACCGTGCCGATCGCGATTCGTCTGAAGGGGCTGTTATTGCTCGTGTAAACGATGACGCCAGTGCTGGTGTTGTAGTTTCAGTGAACTGTGAAACAGATTTCGTTGCTAAGAATGATAGCTATGTGGCACTTGCCAACAAACTTGCAGATATTGCATTGGCTCACGATTCTAAAGATGCCTTTTTAGCGGCTACTTTTGAAGGTGACCTTACGGTTGCTGACAAACTTACAGAGCAAACAGGTGTGATTGGTGAGAAAATTGAAATCGGAGGTTTTGAACGTCTTGATGCGCCATTTGTTGGGTCTTATATCCATGCTGGAAATAAAATTGCTACACTTGTAAGTCTATCTGCTTCTGTTGAAGGCGCTGCCGAAGCTGCCAAGAACGTTGCCATGCAAGCTGCTGCTATGAACCCTATCGCGCTAAACGAAGAAGGTGTTGATGCTGCGGTTATTGAAAAAGAGATTGAGATTGCTAAAGACCAATTACGTGCAGAAGGCAAGCCCGAAGCCATGTTAGATAACATTGCAAAAGGAAAAATCAAACGCTTTTTTAAAGACAATACACTGGTGAATCAAGATTTTATCAAAGACAGCAAGCAAAGCGTTGCTGCTTACGTGAAGTCTGTAAACCCAGACTTGACAGTTACAGGATTTAAGCGCTTGGCGCTGGGTTAATCCATTCTTGATTTGTTAAAAATGATAAAAAGACCTCCTAATCGGAGGTCTTTTTATATTTTAGGGGTGCCAAATCTTTTTATATGAGGTACTTGTCATTTATTATTCTATTTTCTTCTGTTGTTTGCCAAGCACAACAAATCACTATTATAGATAGTATATCAAAAGAACCGATTCCGCTTGTTCATGTCTTTGATGGAAAAAAGGGAGTCATATCCAGTCCGTCTGGGACATTTTTTTGGAAACAAGAACAGTCAGATAGCTTAACCTTATCGTGCTTGGGCTATGCGTCCAAAAAAGTGGTTGTTAGCCAAGTTACCGATACACTATATATGCTTCCTAAAGCTTTGGAACTTATGCCTGTAATGGTCAGCAACAGAGTACTTACCGCAGAAGAAATTATTGATAGTGTTAAGATAAATACAATAAAAACCGTTGATTTTGGACTTTCTTCAAATGAGGTGTTTGTACATGCCATTGATTTGGTTGATTTCCAAAAAATGGATATTGAAATTAAAAAGTCAACCATTCCAGAACTTGACCAAACATTTGTGGATGAGATTTTAACACAAATTCCGAAAAATGAAAGAGATGAGTCATTTGTAAAAAGTAAATGGTTTAGGGACAGCGGGGGCATGCAACAACATAAACTTCAAGTGGTACAAGCCGCAATACTTCTAGACTCACTTTCCGATAATCAATTTGATTCTATGAGAAAAACCATTAATGAAATCCTTAAAAAAAGAGTGAAAAAAGACTCCTATTTTAAAGTAAAATCAGGGCCACTGATTACTACTAAAATAGACCATCCATCAAAAAAAGTGGATTCCATAGAACAAGAAGAATCAAAACTAACACCAAAAAAATATGCCTCAAATCAACTAGGCGGTTTGCAACGTTTGGCGACTAAAAATTTATTTGAAGAAAAAAACTGGGTATTGCCCTTTTTAGCAAATCCTAAAAAATATGTATTTTCAAATGAAGGCATAAAATACGATTTTAGTGTGCCAGTATATAAAATCCGCTTTAACTCCAAAAAGAAAAAAGACTACAGCGGGTATCTGCTTGTTGATGTGGAAGACTTTGGTGTGCACAAAATTATCTATCAAAGTAATAAGCATGAGAAAAGGATAAAATTGTTTGGGTTGTTTTTTGAAGAGCGACTTAATAATAGGACCTATGATTTTGTAAAAAACCATTTGGACAAATACACATTGTATCATATTTACGAAGAATCTCAACAATTAGCGGGTATAAAAAGACCCTTTAAAATCATTGAAAAAAACAAAGTAGTCAAAGGCAGGAACAGACAAAATGTACTTTCAATGGATGTTAATTTCAGCATCAAGGAAATTTATCAAAAAGAGATCTATTTCAATTCGTTTACTCCAATTACAAAGGAGGAATTTGACGCATTTAAGCTAACTCATCGTGTTGTTCCTCAAGATTTTTATAGTAAATCAGATATCCAAAATTACATCTCTGATTTTCCAACAAAATAATTTAATCGCGAAGCGCAAGATGATGCATCATCTATCACCTCGAACTTGTTATATTTGCATAAACATACTTCATGCAATACAAACGAATACTTCTAAAACTAAGCGGTGAAGCACTTATGGGGGACCGCACGCACGGTATTGATCCCAAACGACTTGCCGAGTACGCGCAAGACATCAAGGAAATTGCAGGCTTGGGAGTAGAAGTAGCTGTTGTTATTGGAGGCGGGAACATATTCCGTGGTGTTGCAGCAGCAAGTAACGGCATGGATCGCGTACAAGGCGATTATATGGGTATGTTGGCTACTTGTATTAATGGCTTAGCACTTCAAAGTGCATTGGAAGACGCCGAAGTGCCTTCACGATTGCAAACCGCATTAAAAATTGAAGCCATTGCAGAACCCTATATTAAACGTCGTGCTGTACGCCATTTGGAAAAAGGGCGTGTGGTCATTTTTGGCGCTGGAACTGGAAATCCGTTTTTTACAACCGACTCAGCAGCCGTACTTCGTGCAATTGAAGTAAACGCAGATGTGATTCTCAAAGGAACTCGTGTTGACGGTATTTATACTGCCGATCCAGAAAAAGACAAATCGGCACAAAAATTTGACAACATATCATTCAATGACGTACTCAGTAAGGGGCTAAAAGTAATGGATATGACCGCATTTACGCTAAGCCAAGAAAACGAACTGCCCATTATTGTATTTGACATGAACAAACCCGGTAATTTGAAAAAAGTTGTGATGGGCGAACCCATCGGAACATTGGTAAATTTATAAGCTATGGAAGAACTAAATTTTGTCCTCGAAACAACGGAAGAAGCCATGGACAAGGCGCTTGAGCATCTTGATAAATCTTTTATTAACATCAGAGCAGGAAAGGCAAATCCTGTGATGCTTTCTTCTGTGAAAGTAGATTATTACGGAGCGCAAACTCCGCTTAGTCAGGTAGCTAACGTGAACACACCCGATGCGCAAACCCTTTCTGTACAGCCATGGGAAAAGACACTAATTCCTGAAATTGAAAAAGCCATCATGGTTGCCAATTTGGGTTTTAATCCCATGAACAATGGCGAGTCAATCATTATAAGTATTCCCCCGCTTACAGAGGAACGTCGCCGCGAACTGGTAAAACAAGCCAAAGCGGAAGCTGAGCACGCCAAAGTTGGTATTCGAAATGCCCGAAAAGATGCCAATACAGAACTTAAAAAACTGGATCTCTCCGAAGACGAACTGAAGAATGCTGAAGTCGATGTACAGGACAAGACCGACAAATATATTGCCACTATAGATGAAAAATATGTGGTGAAAGAAAAAGAAATCATGACCGTATAATCGGTTCATGAATAGAAGATTGCTATGATAAAATGGATAAATACACGCTTTTGGGGAAGCGTGGCACGGCTTATCCTGCGTAACCGTATATTGCTATTAGTAGCCATTGTGGCTACTACTTTTTTCCTTTCAACACAATGGGGAAATATTCGTTTTAGCTTTACTGAGGCAAATCTTTTGCCCGACAATCATCCATTTAATACTTTTTACGAAAACTTTTTAGACCGTTTTGGCGAGGAGGGGAATATGGTGGTCATTGCCATACAAGACAAACAATTTTTTACTCCTGAGAAACTCCATGCGTGGAAAACACTTGGCGATAGTTTAGCAGCTTCGCCTAGTATTGCTTATGTAGTTGGGATTAGTGAACTAACCCAACTCAAGCGAAATACCAAAAAAAGGCTGTTTGAGACGGTGCCAATCCCCTATCAACAGCCCAAAACCAACGAAGAAGCAACCGCTTTAAAAAAATGGTTATTCCAGCAACAACCCCTGTATAATGAACTGCTTTTCAATAAAGAAACGGGCGTGGTGCAAACAGGGATTTACCTACGTCCAGAAGTGGTGAATAGTGGCGAGCGACAAGCCTTTGTGGACCATGTTTTGATCCCAAAAATAGAAGCTTTCGAAGCGCAGACCAACCTTGATGTACGCGTTTCTGGAATGCCTTATATCCGCACCTTAAACGCCAAAATGATTTTGGATGAAATCGGAGTGTTTGTCGTGGTAGCAACCCTGGTTACAACACTCATATTCTTTTTCTTTTTTAGATCCTATAGAGCAACCTTTATTTCCATGTCCATTGTGGTTATTGGGGTGATGTGGGCCTTTGGCATCATAGGTTTATTGGGTTATGAAATAACCGTACTAACAGCGCTCATTCCGCCTATTATTATTGTAATTGGGGTGCCCAATTGTATTTTCCTTATCAATAAATACCAGAACGAAATAAAAAAGCACGGTAACCAAGCGCGTTCGCTTCAACGTGTTATTTCTAAAATTGGAAACGCTACTCTAATGACCAACATGACCACTGCCTGTGGTTTTGCCACGTTTATGCTTACGAATAGCACACTCTTACGTGAATTTGGTGTAGTGGCCTCAATTAATATCATGATGATTTTTGTGTTGTCGTTGTTGATGATTCCCATCATTTACAGCTTTATGCCGATTCCAAACAAAAAACACTTGAAACATTTAAACAGAAAGTGGATGTCGGGCTTTGTAGCGTGGATGGAACGCATGGTAAAACAGCATCGCGTAGCGGTATATTTTATTTCGGTTATTGCACTGATGCTGAGTATTGTTGGGATGTATGAAATTCGCCTTTCAGGAACCATCGTGGATGACATGCCAAAAAAAGCGGATTTTTATAAAGATATTCGCTTTTTTGAAACACACTTCAAAGGGGTCATGCCCATTGAAATTATGGTCGATACCAAGCGTAAAAACGGTGCAACTCGCCTCTCAACATTAAGTCGTATGAATAGGCTTGAAAATGATTTACGTGAAATCCCAGAATTATCCAATCCCGTTTCAGCGGTTGCCGTAGCAAAATACTTAAAGCAGGCATTCTATAACGGAAATCCAAAATATTTCCAACTACCTACAAATCAAGAAAATAATTTTATTCGAGCACACGCCAAAAACTTAGGAGATGATGCCAGTTTTCTAACCCGATTGGTGGACAATACTGGGCAATTTGCGCGAATTACTGTCATGCTTCAAGATGTAAGTACCGAGCGTATGGAAGCCATTGAGCAGCAAATACAAAAAAGCATTGATAAGTATTTCCCTGCCGACCGTTTTGCGGTTTCCATGACAGGAAAAGCCTTAGGTTATCTCAAGGGAACACGCTTTTTGGTGCGTAATTTGGTGGTGTCGCTCAGTCTTGCCATTTTGCTTATTGCCTTGTTTATGGCATATATGTTCCGCTCGTTCCGCATGATCCTTATTTCCCTATTGCCAAATGTAATTCCGCTTATTCTTACTGCGGGGATGATGGGCTTTTTAGGTATTGCCATAAAACCATCAACCATACTGGTGTTTAGCGTTGCTTTTGGAATTTCGGTTGATGATACCATTCACTACTTGGTAAAATACCGCCAAGAATTGCAGGCCACAAAATGGAATGTTAAAAAATCGGTATATGCAGCACTTCGCGAAACGGGAGTGAGCATGTTCTATACCTCTATTGTATTGTTTTTCGGCTTTTCAGTGTTTATGATTTCTAGCTATGGCGGCACGGTTGCACTTGGTGGTTTGGTGTCGGCAACCTTACTTTTTGCCATGCTTGCTAACCTCATTTTATTGCCATCATTATTGCTTTCTCTTGAAAAGCAAATTGCCAATAAACGTACGCTAAAGGAACCAAAATTTAAGATTTTGCCCGAGAACGAAGCAGAATAATTCCGCTATATTTGCCACTGTTAATTTAAACTCAGTATGGACATTCGTCAACTTTTTTCTGGTGAACAAAAAGGTCAAAAAGTTACCGTTCGCGGTTGGGTGCGTACTTTTCGTGCCAATCGATTTATTGCACTTAACGACGGTTCTTGTTTGGCAAATTTGCAATGTGTGGTCGATTTTGAAAAAACCCCAGAAGAAGTGCTTGCTGAAATAAATACAGGGGCTGCGTTAGAAATTTCGGGAACACTCGTTGAAAGTCAAGGGAAAGGGCAGCAGTTTGAAATTCAAGCCGATACAGTTATTGTGCTTGGCGGTTCAAACCCCGATGAATATCCCATCCAGCCGAAAAAACATTCCTTAGAGTTTTTACGAGAAAAAGCCCATCTGCGTGTGCGCACCAATACTTTTGCTGCCGTAATGCGCGTGCGTGCTGCGCTATCGTTTGCCGTGCATCAATACTTTACACAAAATGGATTTTACCAAGTACATACCCCTATTATTACAGGAAGTGATGCAGAAGGGGCTGGCGAGATGTTTCGTGTAACTACAAAAGACCCTAGCCAAAAATCAGACGAGCCCGACTTTTTTGGCAAAGAAACCAACCTGACTGTTTCTGGACAATTAGAAGCCGAAACCTATGCCATGGGATTGGGTAAAGTATATACGTTTGGCCCTACGTTTAGAGCTGAAAACTCCAATACTTCACGGCACCTAGCAGAATTTTGGATGATTGAACCCGAAGTAGCTTTTAACGATTTGGATGACAATATGGACTTAGCGGAAGATTTTATTAAGTCGGTGTTGGCATATGTGTTAGAGAATTGCAAAGAAGATTTGGCGTTTTTAGATCAACGCTTTGCGCAAGAAGAGGCTAAAAAACCACAGCTTGAGCGCAGTCCTATGGGGCTTATAGAGCGTTTGCAGTTTGTCACACAAAATGAGTTTATGCGGGTGTCATACACTGAGGCGATTGCTATTTTACGAAATTCAAAACCAAACAAAAAGAAGAAATTCAAGTATCCTATTGATGCTTGGGGTGCCGATTTACAAAGTGAACATGAGCGCTATTTGGTTGAAAAACACTTTAGCAGTCCCGTGATTTTATTTGATTATCCTGCCGAAATAAAGGCGTTTTATATGCGTATGAACGAAGACGGTAAAACCGTTCGCGCAATGGATGTATTGTTCCCAGGTGTGGGTGAAATGGTTGGCGGATCGCAGCGTGAAGAACGCCTTGACAAACTTATTGAGCGCATGCGCGCCATGGATATTGATGAAAAAGAATTGTGGTGGTACACAGATTTACGTCGTTTTGGAACTGCCGTACACGCTGGTTTTGGACTTGGATTTGAGCGTTTGGTACTCTACACCACAGGAATGTCAAACATCAGAGATGTGATTCCTTACCCAAGAACTCCTCTAAATGCAGCATTTTAGGAAAGATTGTGTGGGTTTTTTGTACTTTTAAGAACCCAATTTAAATTCATGCTCAAACAACACCTTCAGTTTAAACTATCTCAAAAGCTATCTCCACAGCAAATTCAGCTGATGAAGTTGATTCAGTTGCCTATTCAGTCTTTTGAGCAACAAATATTACGTGAAATTGAAGAAAATCCTGCGTTAGACTCTGGAAAAGAAGACGCAAATGACCAAGATGAATATAGCAATACCGAAGAAGACAACGGAGAAATCATAGAGGCTAATGACATTGATATTGATGCCTACTTAAGTGATGACGAAATCCCCGAATACCGTTTACGTGCGCAAAACTACAGCCCCGACGATGAAGAAAAACACGTGCCCTATGCTGCAGGAATAAGCTTTCATCAGCAATTGATGGCACAATTAGACACCTTTACTTTCACAGAACAGGAATACCGCATAGCCGCATTTTTAGTGGGAAGTATTGACACAAGTGGTTATATTAGAAGAGAGTTGATAGATATTGTTGATGATCTGGCGTTTACCGAAAATATTTATACAGACGAGGAAGAAGTGCGCAAAGTTTTAGAATCGGTACACCAGCTAGATCCAGCAGGTGTAGGTGCACTAAACCTACAAGAATGCTTGCTTATTCAACTTAAACGAAAACAACATAACCCAGCAGTTATTACAGCAATCATGCTTCTTGAAGAGCAATTTGAGGCCTTTACAAAAAAGCATTTTAATAAAATAAAAGCACGGTTAAAAATTGATGATGAGCAGTTAAAAGACTGTATGCGCGAAATCGAAAAACTAAACCCAAAACCGGGTGCTGCATTTGGTAGCGATACCAAAATGAATGCGCAAATTGTACCTGATTTCACCATACAATTAATTGACGGGCAGCTTACCCTTATCCTCAATGGACGCAATGCACCAGAACTACACGTTTCTGCCGAATACCGCAATATGTTGTCGGGTTATAAAGAAGCAAATAAAAAAAGCAAGGAACAACAAAAAGCGGTGCAATTTATCAAGCAAAAATTAGATGCTGCCCGGTGGTTTATTGATGCCATAAAACAACGACAACACACGCTCTACGAAACCATGAAAACCATCATGGTGTTTCAAGAAGCGTATTTCCTCTCTGGAGATGAACAAAAGTTAAAACCGATGATTCTTAAGGACATTGCCGATCGTATCGGGATGGATATTTCGACTGTTTCTCGTGTTGCCAATAGCAAATATGTTGACACCCCCTATGGCACCAAATTGGTGAAGTGGTTTTTCTCAGAAGGTATCACCAACGCTGCCGGTGAAGATGTTTCGACCATAGAAGTAAAAAAAGCATTGAACGATGTGATAGCCGCTGAAGATAAAACCAGTCCACTTACCGACGAGCAATTGATGCATATTATGAACGAAAAAGGCTATCCTATTGCCCGAAGAACTGTGGCAAAATACCGCGAAATGATTGGAGCTCCGGTAGCGCGATTGCGGAAAGAGTTATAAATTTTTTCTTTTTCTGTCGTATTTATCGGCAAAAAAGAAAGCTACACCAATAACAATTTGACCCCATCCAATCAAAGCATTTTCTTCAATAACTACATTAAAAAGCCCCAAGAAAACATTAAAAAGAACGTAAATGATTAATGAGATTTTACGCAACCGCTCCCGTTTTTGTTTAGGAAGTTTAAATGCGCGTATTGAAATATAATTTAAGGCAATTAAAGCAAAGAATGTAACAGCAAGAATAAGTAATCCATCTATCATATTTTTAGATTTTAGGATTTTCTAAAGATTTTAATGTATGTGTTGTGCTAACACGTTTTTTACTCCACCTCTGTATAGAATACCTCTAACTGCAACCTAAGATTTTCAAGTGCTGGGTCTGTTGGGTTTGGTCCTACAAATACCGCTGACTTTGGCGTAGAAATTGTTGTAGCGGGAATTTTATTGAGGGTTGTATTTTTGGCTTTAGCCATGGGAACTGGACTTTGGGTTGCAAAAGCATCGGCAACTGCTAGGCGTAAAGGTGCGTTGGTAGAATCTTTTTTAATAATATTGCGGAAGTAATCAGTAATTCTAATCTTATAATACTGTTTGTCGTCGTCTTCTGATAGGAATCCGCCATAAACCAACTTATTAAGGCTACTTGTTGTGGTTACATCTTGTGAGAAATCTATGATCGGCGCATTGGTATTCGCATTGTATAAATACAAGCGTTCTGGGAGTGTTAATCCATGTTGTTCAACGGTTTGTTTATCCACATAAAATGTAAGGTTTGCTTCATTAAACAACCAAGAATCTTTTTTCCCTTTAATTGCTTCCAGCGTTTCATTATCCTCAAAAAGATGAATTGTAGCTACACTTCCCAGTCCGCCACCCAAAGCAATCTTTGATGGTTCAGAGGCGGTTACAATCTCATTTAGTACTGGCGATACAGGGGCTGTTCTGTTTATCGTATTAAATTTAAGAGCACTTGCGTTAATTAGATAATCTTCATTTTTTTCTTCTATTTCTACGGGATCAGTGTTTGCCTTTTTTGCTTTGTAAGAATAGGCAACCCGAATGGTCATTTTGTTAAAATCAAGCAACATAAGTAAGGGCATACTTAAGTTACTTGTTTCAATAGAAACAGATCTGAAGTAATCTTGAAATAATACAGCTGTTGAAAGTTCTGTTGCACCCTCTTTGTCAAAAATCTGTTCTTGAAAAAACGATTTATCTAAAGGAACGCGAAGCCTTGGCGTTAAATTTGGATCATCTTCTTCATCAACATCAATTTCATCAAAATTCAATTGCATATTTTCTTTAGCCAATTGTTGACCCTTGTAGGAGTCAAAATTGAAATCGGAATAATACGGCTGAAATTGCTCAAAGTTCGCATCAGGGTCTAATTGACGTAAAAAGTAGTTGAGTTTTGTAACCTCAATATCAAAAATTGCTTCCTTGTTTCCAAAAAGGGAATCGATATCATAGAGTTTCTTTTTGGGGTTTGGGTTCTTGGTTTCCGTATCAATCCCATCTAAAATACCATCTCCATCTGTGTCTGGGTTTGTTGGATCAGTGCCAGCGTTTCGTTCTGCAATATCACTAACGCCGTCTCCGTCAGAATCGCTATTAACGTCAGCATCGTCAATATCGTATGCATCAATTAAACCATCGTTGTCTGCATCGTTTCGATTGGTGAAAAATGGAATTTCCAACCAAACATCCGTAATGGTTTCCATTTCGTTAAACGTACTATCAATTTCGCGTTTTTGGGTAAAGGTTCCAAATTTAGACGGATAAGCACTTAAATTAAACTGAGAAACGACACTGGTAGAGATCGATCCAAATAAGTTATTAGGACGTTCTCCCAGTTGCAAAACTCCTCCTGCATTTGTTTGAACCACATCAAATAAATCGTGGGATACCTTAACAGGATAATTTGCTTTTTTACCTTGAACTAAAATTTCAGGAAGCACTTCGGAGCCAAGGTCATTAAATTTTTTATCGCATGATACAAGAGCAAGTACAAGTGCGATTGGGATAATTTTTTTAATCATCTGGGTATTAAAATTCGGTCTGATAAAAGGTTTCGTGGGCATCAAGGATATCAGCTGCTTTACTCAATTCTAAAATAGGTTTTGCACTGCTATAGGCAACTTCTTTAACTGTATCGCTGACATTTGGACTGGCAAGAATGATGCCATCAGAGTGATTTACAGCGTTTGAAAGCATTTCGTCAAGCGTTGCGTTTTTTAAGTTTTCCATGTGATCGGCTTCTATGCCGTCAAATGCAATTTTCGAAAATAAATCCCCGCCTAACTTTCCTTCAAAAGGAGGCTCAAAGAAAGATGTTACAATTTTAGTGTTTGCAAGCAAGGGCTCGTCTTTGTAATAAAATTTACAATACAACGGTACCAAAGCTGCAATCCATCCCTGAACATGAATGATATCTGGGGACCAGTTTAATTTTTTTACAGTTTCAATAACACCCTTAGCAAAGAAAATAGCGCGCTCTTCATTGTCAGAATAGAGTTTTCCATCTTCTTCGGCATATAATTTACGGCCTTTGAAGTAGTCTTCGTTGTCAATAAAGTAAACTTGCATGCGTTCCTTGGGAATAGATGCTACTTTAATAATCAACGGCATATCAATATCATTGACAACCAAATTCATTCCTGAAAGACGAATTACCTCGTGTAATTGATGGCGTCTTTCATTGATGAGTCCATATTTTGGAATAAAAATACGTGTTTGCCCACCGCGGTCGTTAACCATTTTTGGGATTTCAAATGCCAAATTAGAAAGTTCACTATGCGGTAGATAGGGCACGACCTCTGATGATATGTATAATATCTTTTTATCTTTCATAAAGGCGTTAACCGTATTTGTGGATTAAAAAGCAAATTTACTAAAAATTTAAACGACTTTTGCCCTTGATTCGTTTCAGCATAATAATGTCACTGTATCAAAATCTAGAAGCACTTCATCGCGAACGTAAAAAGTATTCGGGAAATCTATGCGGATTGGTACCCACTATGGGTGCTTTACACCAAGGACACCTTGCGCTTATAGAACGGGCACAAATTGAAAACGAAACAGTTTGGGTAACTATTTTTGTAAACCCAACCCAATTTAATAACCCTTCAGATTTACATGCATACCCTGTTCGTCTTAAGGAAGATGTGAACGCCATTCATAAAATAAATCCAAACATTCATGTTTTTGCCCCCTCAATAGAGGATATGTATCCCGAGCAAGTTCATGCGGAATCGCATACATTCAATGGATTAGATACGGTGATGGAAGGTGCTGATCGCCCAAATCATTTTAACGGAGTTATTACCATTGTGTCTAAGCTTTTTGAGGTGATTAAACCTAACCGTGCTTACTTTGGAGAAAAAGATTTTCAGCAGTTAAGCATAATCAAAAACTGGATAAAAACAGCAAATATCCCAACAGCTATTGTACCTTGTCCTATTGTTAGAGAAGCTAACGGTCTTGCCATGAGTTCACGAAACGAGCTTTTGACAAAAGCTACCAGAGACGAGGCAGGTTTTATTTACAAAACGCTAGAATACTGCGCCACTAACGGCATGAAAAAAGCAGCCATTTACGACCATATCGCCAATGAATTTGCCAAGCATCCTACATTTATATTACACTACGCCTTGTGTGTTGATCAAACTTCATTGAGAGAAGTCACAACGGTTAATCCTAAAGAAAATCAACGGCTCTTTGTGGCAGCTACTGTTGAAGGGGTTCGATTGATTGATAATATCGCATTAAAATAAGTACATTTGCACCATGCAAATTGAGATTTTAAAATCTAAAATTCACCGTGTAAAAGTTACAGGCGCCGAGTTAGACTACATCGGTAGTATCACCATTGATAAAACTCTTATGGATGCTGCAAATATTATGGCAGGAGAAAAGGTTCAGGTGGTGAATGTAAACAACGGGGAACGTCTAGAAACATACGTTATTGAAGGCGCTGCTGATTCAGGTGAAATCACGCTAAACGGACCCGCCGCACGAAAAGTACAGAAAGGAGATGTGGTTATTATTATCAGCTACGCCAGTATGTCCGTTTACGATGCCAAGGCGTTTAAACCCACTTTGATTTTTCCAAACACCTCCACCAATACCTTGGACTGATTCCATGGCTAAATTCCTAAAGCTCCTTAAAAATGTAGTCCCTTTGGGTCTTGGGCTTTATTTGGTATATTTTTCATTTGCGAATACTTCCGAAGAAGACCGCTTACAAATTTTGGCTGCCATCAAACAAGCCGATTTAAAATTTGTGTTTTTATCGCTAATTTTTGGTGCGCTAAGCCACTTGTCACGTGCCTACCGTTGGAATTTTTTACTTAAGCCGCTTGGCCATCAGCCCTCGTTTATTATCAGAACATTAACTGTCATGATTTCTTATTTCTCTAATTTGGGGATTCCCCGTTCTGGAGAAGTATTACGTGCAACTGCTTTAGCTACCTATGCAGATGTACCGTTTCAAAAAGGATTTGGCACCATTGTAACCGAGCGTATTATCGACCTTATTTTATTGTTTTCAATTATTGGTTTGGGGTTTTTACTTCACAGCGAATTGCTACTTGAAATTATTGGAAATCCTACGTTTAACATATACACACTGCTTTGGATAGTAGGTATTGCAGTATTATTTTTTGTTTTTATTAAGAAGATGAAACGCTCACATAAATTATGGGCAACAAAAATAATGGGCTTTTTTAATGGACTTTGGTTGGGGATGCTTTCAGTGCGATCTATGGACAATAAGTGGGCGTTTATTGCGCATACCCTATTTATTTGGCTTATGTACTTGATGATGTTCTGGGTGGTTACTTTTGCACTTCCCGAAACAAGCGGATTATCCCTATCGGCGATTATCCCTGCATTTATTGCAGGAGGGTTTGCCATGTCTGCTACCAATGGCGGTATCGGTTTATATCCATTGGCTGTAGCTGCTGTTTTGCAAGCTTTTGACGTCCCATACCCTGATGCGTTGGCTTTTGGCTGGGTGATGTGGACAGGACAAACGATTATGGTAGTCGTTTTTGGTAGTCTTTCTTTTTTACTACTCCCTATTTTTTCTAAAAAATAAGTAGCTTCGCCCAATGGCAAAAGTGAAAAAGGCATTTTTTTGTACCCATTGTGGCACACAACACGCGCAATGGCAGGGGCAGTGTAGCTCATGTAAGAGTTGGAATACGCTTCAAGAAGAAGTACTAGACAACCCAAAAGCACCGTCCTGGCAAACCGAAAAAGTTGCACCAGTAAAAGCAAGTCCTGTGCGTATTCAAGATGTGGCCATAGATGCAATTCAACGACTACCCTCTGGTGATTCGGAGTTAGATCGTGTGTTGGGTGGCGGTATTGTCCCTGGAGCTATGATGCTTGTGGGTGGCGAACCCGGCATTGGAAAATCTACATTGTTATTGCAAGTTGCCCTTTCTGTAAAAGGAAAAGTGGTTTATGTTTCGGGGGAAGAAAGCGAACAACAAATAAAACTACGTAGCGCTCGCGTAACCGAAGAAAGCAGCGAATGCTATCTGCTTGCAGAAACACATACGCAATCGCTATTGCACCATTTGGGGAAACTTCAGCCTGCGGTTGTTGTGATTGATTCCATACAAACCTTACACTCTGATATCATTGACAGTACAGCAGGAAGCGTATCGCAAATTCGTGCCTGTACGGCCGAATTACTACAGTTTGCGAAAAGCACACAAACACCTGTATTTTTGGTTGGGCATATTACCAAAGATGGCGCCATTGCAGGACCTAAAGTTTTAGAACACATGGTCGATACCGTACTTCATTTTGAGGGCGATAGAAATCATGTATATCGCATTTTACGTGCCCATAAAAACCGATTTGGTACGACAGCCGAATTGGGTATTTATACCATGGCACAAGAGGGATTATTGCCTGTTACCAACCCCAGTGCATTGCTTATTTCTTCGGAAAGTGCGGGACTTAGCGGACACGCTATTGGCACTACTGTTGAGGGTATTAGACCCATGCTTATAGAAGTGCAAGCACTTGTAAGCTCTGCCGTGTATGGCACGCCGCAGCGTAGCAGTACAGGCTTTGACAATAAGCGTCTGAATATGTTGTTGGCGGTACTGGAAAAACGCGCAGGTTTTCAGTTGGGCTCAAAAGATGTGTTCCTAAACTTAGCAGGAGGCATTCGCTTAGACGATCCCGGGTTAGACTTGGCCGTTATGGTTGCCATTCTATCTAGCAGTTTGGATGTTGCAATACCTAAAGGCTATACGTTCGCTGCTGAAGTGGGGCTTTCAGGTGAATTGCGTAACGTCCCAAAAATGGAACAACGCATGCAAGAAGCTACAAAGTTGGGCTTTGAGCGTATGGTGGTGGCGCAAAAAGTAACCACAGCACCTAAAGGCTTAGAGCTTATTCGGTTGACTACCATTCAAGAAGTAGTGGCGCATTTGTTTTAAGGCGCAGGGTTGGGCATTTGATTATGCACCGCATCAATTTCCGCTAAAATGTCATCTGATAATGTAACATTTGTAGAAGCAAAATTTTACTCTTACATGATATGGTATTCATAAAATTTAATAAAACGCAAAGAAATGAAGCGTTCTTTTCATTTTTAATAAAGCTTAGTTGAAAGCAAACATTTTTGTTTTGTTTCCAAAAAAATAAGACAACAACAAAAATAAACTCCATTAATAGAATTTTTTTTAATAATAACTGCATAAACCTTGTGTAATATACAAATGTATATTACGTTTGTGTTGTAATTGGAAAGTAACACTAATGATAACACTGGAAGTAACACAACAAGAGGCAGATTTAATAGAAACCATAAGGAACTATAAAAAATCCTACCCAAACGGCGAGCCTGAATTGGAATGGTACATAAGAAACCTATTAGACGAGCTTCTCGATATGGATTAACATCAAAATTCCCTTGAAAGAGGGCACAAAAAACACAAATATGAGCATAACAAAAACACACACTCTAAAGCAATCGGTAAGCGATATATTACTGGATATTTCGTGGGCGCAGATTTCAAAAAAATACTTTGGGAAATCACGTTCGTGGCTAAACCATAAAATTAACGGCATTAACAGTAACGGTGCCAAAACCGAAATATCACTTGAAGAAAAAGAACAGCTAAAACACGCATTAAAAGATTTAGCAAAACGTATAGAGGCATGCGCTGACTCATTATAAAAGGCTCTATAAATTACTTTTTAATTACACCTTAACCCCCGGAATTTGAGCCGTTTCGGGGGTTTTTATTTCCTCATATTTAAAACACACTTCACTTATAGAATAT
>CBFHOG010000007.1:0-90220 GCA_965657545.1 Flavobacteriaceae bacterium
GGTTTTTACATTATTTGTGACATCATCTCCTTGAACTCCATCACCACGAGTTACCGCTTGCGTAAGATTGCCATTAACGTATGTTAAACTAATTGATGCACCGTCGTATTTTAATTCACATGTGTAGTCCAACGTATCAACACCTAGTATTTTACACATACGTGTTTCCCAGTCTAACAAATCTTGTTTGTTATATGAATTATCCAAAGAATACATACGATACTCATGCATCACAGTTGTAAAGTTTTTGGTCACCGCACCACCTACGCGCTGCGTGGGCGAATTAGGGTCAAAAAAAGAGGGATTCGCCTCCTCTAGCGCTTTTAAAGCAGCTAACTTTTGATCAAAAAGATGATCCGAAATAGCAGGAGCATCATCAATATAGTACTTCCTATTATGTTCGTGAAGTTCTTTTCTGAGGGCACTAATTTGTTCAGCTATTGTCATGGTTTGCAAGCGTGTATAAATCTTGGATTAGCTCTAAAATCGTTTCGAAGTACAATATCGGAAAAACCTTTATGTTGTAAAATATTTTTTACCGAATCCATAAAGGGGGCGTGCCCTTCAAAAAATAAATTGCCTTGCTGTGTAAGTTGTTGAATGGCGTATTGGCTAATACATTCATAAAAATAAAGTGGGTTTTCGTCAGGCACAAAAATGGCATGGAGTGGCTCATGCTCAATGACGTGTGGCTGAGTGGTTTTTTTTAAGGCTTCTGGAACATAAGGTGGATTTGAAACGATAATATCCCATGTATTTTTTGGTAGGTTTTTCGAAAACACGTCCTGTTGATGAAAATCAACCAAGAGTTTGTTATCCTTTGCGTTCTGTTGGGCAACAAACAAAGCATCTTCGTCAATATCCCAAGCCGAAATACACCAATTTGGACGTGCTTTTTTTAAAGCCAATGCAATACATCCGCTTCCAGTACAAATATCGAGTACTCGTAGCGATTCATTATTTGTGAAAGTAGTTAAAATCCAATGTACTAACTCTTCCGTTTCCGGACGTGGAATGAGTACCTTGTGGTTTACATTAAGTTGAATACCAGCAAAATCCGTCTTACCTATTATATATTGTATAGGTACATTTTTTTTCAATCGATTCAAATCATTTATAAATCGATTACTATCAACTTCTAAAATCGTTTCTTGAAGACGCAAAACAACCTCTACAGAAGAATAATTGAAGTACAGGCTGCATAAAGCAGCAAAATGTTGGCGCACTTCGTCAACGTCATACATAGAACGAAGTTCATGCTCAAAAATGTTACGGAGTTCAACTAATTTCACGTTAAAATGTAATCTTTTTTAATACGACCAAAACAGGGTAAGCATTGCTCTGCATTATCATGCAGATATTTGATATTTTTGCTAAAATACATATTCCACTTGCATAGCAAACACAATATATTCATGCAACGCTGCATAACGCTTGCTAAAAAAGGATTAGGCTACACCTACCCTAACCCAATGGTCGGTGCTGTTGTAGTGATAGAGGGCAATATAGTCGGCGAGGGATGGCATCAAAAATCGGGAACTGCACACGCTGAGGTACACGCTTTAGCAACACTACAACAATCGCATCTTAAAAAAGCGACACTTTATGTGAACTTAGAGCCATGTGCACACCACGGCAAAACACCACCCTGCTGTGATTTGGTTATTGCAAAAGGGATAAAAAAGGTAGTGGTTGGCGCTGAAGACCCGAATCCAAAAGTTGCAGGCAAGGGGATTAAAGCCATGCGAGAAGCCGGAATCGAAGTAATAGTTGGGGTTCTGCAAGACGCTTGTATCGAACTCAACAAACGCTTTTATTGCTACCATATTCATAAGCGTCCATATATAGTGTTGAAATGGGCACAGTCGCAAGATGGATTCATGGCGCCAAAAAATGATGTGAAAGGAAAAGTGACTTGGATAAGCGATGTACATAGTCAACAATTGGCGCACCGTTGGCGCGCTGAAGAGCATGCCATTTTAATAGGCAGAAAAACAGTAGAGGCTGATAATCCTGAACTTACCACAAGAAAATGGAATGGCACAAATCCAATAAGATTGGTTTTTGATCCTACATTAAAAATACAAGAAAACACAAACGTGTTTAATAGCGCAGCACAATCAATAATTTTTAATGAGCTATTAGACAAAAAAAAGGGAAACGTATTTTGGAAAAAAATTGATGAAGAAAATAAACTTACGTCGTTCTTAGAAAAGGTACACGAACATGGCATTCAATCGATACTGGTTGAGGGCGGTGCTGTTACTTTACAACATTTTTTTGGGACAAATATGTGGGATGAATGCCGTGTAATAATAAGCCAAAAAAATCTAAAAGGAGGTGTAATGGCACCTGAAATACCAAAGGGTAAAAAGGAAGAAAAAATGATTGTAGGAGATTGCTTACATCTAATTAAAAGGTAAACTTATCCAATAAAAAAGAGGGGCATTTCATCGCGCGCATTGTTTCCCCATCAACAAAAACCAAACGTGTAGAAGCAGTGGTGATTACTTTTCCTTGTTCATTTTCAATGCGATAGGAAAATACGACAAAATAGGGTTCGAAAATATCTAACGTGGTGTGCACAAAAAATAATTCATCAAATCTTAGCGGACGCTTATAAGCAATGGAAATTTCGGTAAGCGGAAGCAAAATTTTGCTTTGCTCCAAAGACGCATAGCTAACTCCTTGACGTTGTAACCAATCTATCCTAGCTTGTTCAAAGAAATAGGCATATTGGGCATGATGTACAATGCCCATTTGATCTACTTGATGATAATTAACTTTAAGTTTAATTGTAGTACTTTTCCTACTCATTGTAAAATCTATATGTCAAAAAAAATGTTGTGAAATGGTCTTTAATATGCAATAAACTTTTTGAAAATTCAATAGCAAAAGGACTTTTTTTTCATAAAATTTACACACATATTTGTGCAGTGGAAAAGCTAGGTCAGTTGTGTTCTAAACATCACCTATTTTGCACTACAAAACACATAACAATCAATAATTAAAATGCAACAAACCGCTCAAAGCATCTGGGATAGTTGTTTGAAATTTGTACAGGATAACATTCAAAATCAGGCATTTAGAACTTGGTTTGAACCCATAAAACCACTGAAACTAAACGGCGAAGCACTTAGCGTTGAGGTGCCAAGCAAATTTTTCTATGAGTGGCTCGAAGAACATTATATTCAAATTTTAAAAGTTGCACTTACTAAAGAACTGGGTCCAAACGCTAGACTTGTTTACGTTATCCGAATGCAGAATACTTTTGGAAACAAAAAACCCTTCACAGAACAAATTCCCAGTCAAAACAAAGGACTTATAAAAGTACAGCACGTAGAGGCTCCATTGCGCACACAAACAGCTGAACTGACAAATCCTTTTGTGATCCCTGGAATTCGAAATTTAAAAGTAGAATCGCAGTTAAATCCAAACTATAATTTTGAAAATTTCCTAGAAGGCGATGCCAACAGACTGGCACGTTCTGCAGGAATTGCTGTTTCTAATAAGCCAGGTGGAACTTCATTTAATCCGCTTTTGATTTTTGGCGGTGTGGGCTTAGGTAAAACCCACTTAGCACATGCCATTGGGGTGGACATAAAAAGCAAATATCCAGACAAAACTGTCCTTTATATTTCAGCTGAAAAATTTACACAACAGTACATAGAGGCGGTAAAGAAAAACACCCGTAACGACTTTATTCACTTTTATCAAGTGATGGATGTACTCATTATTGATGATGTGCAATTTTTCTCTGGAAAGTCTGGCACACAAGATGTATTCTTCCATATTTTCAATCATTTGCATCAAAACGGAAAGCAAGTTATCCTTACATCAGACAAAGCGCCAGTTGATATGCAAGACATTGAGCAACGTTTATTGTCTCGTTTTAAATGGGGGCTCTCTGCAGAACTGATGCGGCCTGATTTCGAAACCCGTATTTCTATTCTGAAAAACAAACTGTATCGTGATGGCGTTGAATTACCAGAAGAGATTATTGACTATGTGGCCAAATCTGTTAAAACAAATATTCGTGAACTTGAGGGTGCTATTATATCATTAATTGCGCAATCCTCTTTCAACCGCAAAGAAGTCACTCTAGACCTTGCGAAGCAAGTCGTTGAGAAATTCGTTAAAAACACCAAAAGAGAAGTTTCTATAGATCACATTCAAAAAGTAGTGTCTGAATATTTTCAAATGGATGTTACCACATTGCAATCAAAAACACGAAAACGTCATATTGTGCAAGCCCGGCAACTTGCTATGTATTTTTCTAAAAAGATGACAAAGGCATCTCTAGCAAGTATTGGTGCTAAAATTGGACATCGAGACCACGCAACAGTCCTACATGCTTGTAAAACTGTTGATAATCTGGCATTTACGGATAAACAATTCCGTAAATATGTGGAAGACTTAGGAAAAAAACTCACGCACTAAACCATGGCAACCAAAGTGCTTATGGTGTGTCTAGGCAATATTTGCCGTTCACCATTGGCTGAGGGTATTTTTCGACATCTTAGTAACCCTACTGATTTTGTTGTTGACTCTGCAGGTACTGCAAACTACCATACAGGTGCTGCTCCGGATCCTAGAAGTATAGCAGTGGCTGCCAAAAACGGTATAGACATTAGTAACCAAAAAGCGCGACAACTTACTCAAGACGACATCGTAAAATTTGATCATATTTTAGTTATGGATCAACAAAACCTTACAGATGCACTAGCGCTGTGTAACACACAAGAGGATCGACATAAAATTGAATTGCTTACCACGGCAAGTGGTCTTACTGCTTCCAATGTTCCTGACCCCTATTACGGAAATAAAAAAGGGTTTGATACCGTTTATGAATTGGTATATTCGTGCTGTAAGGCATGGCTAAACAAACATTAAACTATGGATACTCCTTCAAAAGGCAGATTGTTTTTAATTCCCAATGTGTTGGGTGATACAGCCCCACTAGAGGTTGTTCCCATGTCAGTAAAAAAAACGATAGAACAACTCCGTTATTTTGTATTTGAAAAAGAAAAAGCAGGACGTGCATTTGTAAAACGAATCAGTCCCACAGTACCACAAAACACCATGAGTGTATTTTTGCTCAATAAATTCACCACTTCCGAAGAGCTTCATCAAATACTTAACCCACTGCTTGAAGGCAACGATATTGGACTTATTACGGATGCAGGTTGCCCAGGAGTTGCAGATCCAGGTGCAGATTTAGTAGCTCTTGCACATCAAAACAACATAAGCGTAACCCCACTTGTAGGCCCATCATCCATATTACTAGCCGTAATGGCTTCTGGACTAAATGGACAGTCATTTGCATTTAATGGGTATTTACCTATTGACAAAGCTGAGCGCAAAAAAGCAATCAAACAGTTCGAAAAGAAATCCAAAGAATTACAGCAAACGCAAGTATTCATCGAGACGCCTTATCGAAATAATGCATTGTTGGAAGATTTATATAAAAGTTTACGTCCAGAAACTAAGCTGAGCATAGCTTGTGATATAACACTCTCTACAGAATATATAAAAACAAAAGCAGCAGCTGATTGGAAAAACTCAAAAGAAGACTTTCTTCGACGCCCTGCCGTATTTTCCTTTTTCGCTTCTTAACGATAAATATTGCGCTGACGCAACCAAGTGGTGTATTTCTTTTTATTCTTATTGTGCTGACTCAGTGTGTTAGCAAATAAATGAAAGCCTGTCCGATCAGGATCAGCAACAAAGTACAAGTGGTTGTGATTTTTAGGAAACAGGACGGCATCTATTGCGCTTACGTCAGGCATGGTAATCGGACCAGGTGGAATCCCTCTATTGCGGTAGGTATTATAGGGAGATTTTATTTTAAGGTCTTTGTACAAAACCCTACGAATATCCAAATCAAAATCATTGGCCTTTCGTTTCAAGGCATAAATTACAGTAGGATCGGCTTGAAGACGCATCCGCTTTCGAATTCGATTAAGATAAACCCCCGCTACTGTTGGGCGTTCAATAACTCGATACGATTCTAATTGAACAATGGCTGCTAAAGCAATTACCTCAACGCGCTCAAGACGCATCTTTTTGCGAGCAGTCTCACGTTTGGGTGTCCAAAAGCGGTTGTATTCTAAGAGCATTCTATCACGAAACTGTGTAGCATTTGTATTCCAAAAAAACTCGTAAGTATTTGGGATACAGATAGAAAATACATTTTCCGAAGTAAAGCCCTTTTTTTCTAAAAAAGATGGATCTAAAAAAGAATTGATAATTGAGGTACTGTCCGCCTCTATTCTTTGAGCCACAAAACCAGCCAAATGCATCAAGGTTTGTTGGTTATTAAAAGTCAGTTTAATGGGTTTATTTTCAGAACGTAAACGATTAATCATATCGTTATTATTCATTCCGTTTTCTAATATAAAACGACCCGGAATTGGACTATATCCTTTGCGTATCGCCGCTTGCTGAAATAAATCGATACGTTTTACCACTTTTGACAACGTATCATAAGCTGCTGCATTAATATTTACAGAAGGGATAAGTACTTCTTTGGTAGGTGAATCAAATGCCGTATTTTTTGCAAAAAACACCCTGTAAAAATGACCTACAAATACGCCACCTAAAACAAAGCCAACCAAAGCGATAGCTACTAATAATCTTTTTTTCATGCTTGATTTAATTCCCACATCCCTGTAAAAACTGGGGTTGCAGGTCCTTGTAAAATAATAGATTCATACCCGTTTTCGGTGACAGAAAAAGATACGCTGAGATTTCCTCCACGTGTATGTATTTGAATTTTTTTTGAAGTCGTTAGGGCGCTTATGTGTGCTGCCAAGGCAGATGCTGTCACTCCAGTACCGCAAGAAAGTGTTTCCGCTTCTACCCCACGTTCAAAAGTCCTTACGCTTAAGGAGTTAGCATCAACATATTGTACAAAGTTTACGTTTGTACCATCTGAAAAGTAGGGAGCACCGTGTGCAATTTTTGACCCCAAAACTGCCACGTCAACCTTATCAATATCCGAAACAAAAACCACATGATGCGGAGAACCTGTATCTAAAAAAATATCCGATTCACGGAATTCCCAGTGTGACACTGTATGAAGTTTTAAAGCCACTTCATCTCCAACAAATTGAGCCTTATGTAAACCGTCGGCGGCACGAAACACAACATTATTTTTAGTAAGCCCTAGAGTTTTAGCGTAATGTATGGCGCAACGAGAGCCGTTACCACAAAGGCTACCCTCATGACCATCAGCGTTAAAGTAACGCATATAAAAATCGGAACTTTCGTCCTGCTCAACAGCAATGAATCCATCAGCGCCAACACCAAAATTTCGGTGACATATTTGGGCAACAGCATCGTGATTTTCGATAGGAAACCTCTTATCTCTATTATCAATAACAACAAAGTCGTTACCTGTTCCCTGATATTTTACAAATGAAAAAATCATGCGCAAATATAGGTAATCTACCATGACACCCTATTGTTAAAAATGCGTTAAAGCACTTTTAACTCACAATAAGTTCCTTTACATTTGGTGGTGAAATTGAAAATAATTGCTATAAAACTCCCAGCAGGGTGCTTGAATTTTGAATGAAATACACCCAAAAATATGGGTATCACGACATCCAAACTTAAAATTTAAATAGATGAAATCGATTCTTAAAACCAGTACTATTGCTTTTATTACCTCTTTTGTAGCCGTTTGGGCGTTCAATCGAGTTCAAAAAAATCTAGATGAAACCCCAGCTACCTATACTACTACTCCACAAGTAGTGAACACAAATTTTACACCATCAACAACTGTTAGCGCCATAAGTACAGATTTTACTATGGCGGCAGAAAAAACGATTGATGCTGTGGTTCATATCACCAACACTAGTGTTGGGAAAACACGTCAACCCAATAGCATTTGGGAGTATTTTTACAATACCCCAAGTCGTGAATATCCAAGAATTGGAATGGGATCGGGAGTTATCGTTTCCCCTGACGGGTATATCATTACCAACTACCACGTTATTGAAAATGCTACCGAAATTGAAGTGACCACAAATAACAATAAAATATATGAAGCAGAACTTATAGGCGCAGATTCAAGTGCAGATATTGCCGTATTGCGCATTAATAGCGAAGAGGTATTTCCCCATGTGCGCTTTGCAGATTCAGACTTAACACGCATTGGCGAATGGGTATTGGCAGTAGGAAATCCATACAACCTAAACTCTACTGTAACAGCTGGAATTATTAGTGCAAAATCGAGAGATTTGAATAGTTATGACAGTAACAATCAATCCTTTATTCAAACCGATGCTGCTGTAAATTCTGGAAATAGTGGAGGAGCCTTAGTAAACTTAGATGGTGATTTAATTGGCATCAACACAGCCATTACCAGCAACGGTATGGGCACATTTATTGGGTATTCGTTTGCAGTTCCAAGCAACATGGCGCGTAAAATTTATGAAGATATTGTTGAGTTTGGAAACGTACAAAAAGCACTTTTGGGTGTTACTGGAAACGGACTTAACGCGCGCATTGCCGAAGAACTTGGCATTGAAGAAACCGAAGGGTTCTATGTTGCTGGACTCGAAGAAAGCATGGGTGCCAAAGAAGCTGGAATACAAGAAGAGGATATTATCATCAAAATCAATGATGCGCCTATTCGGAAATTTGCAGACCTTACAGGCTACTTGGGCTCAAAACGTCCCGGCGATCGTGTGAATGTGACTTTTTTACGAAAAGGCAAAGAACAAACACTTTCAGTGGAACTAAAGCGTACACCTTTTGTAAACTATTACGGAATGCGTTTAAGAGAACTAACCAAAAAAGAAGCGAACAAATTAGACCTCAATGAAGGGGTACACGTATCTGCCGTTCAAAACGGACGTTTATATCGTCGAGGAGTACAAGAAGGAGATGTATTGCTCTCTGTAAATGGAAATGACATATCCTCCATTGATGATGTGCTGAAACTGGAAGAAGACAGTATATACGAATTGGAGTTTATGAATCAGGACAAAGAACGTATGCGCTTTATTTTTGAATAGTCCGTTATACTTTTTTTCGTTTGGTCGTGTGTTTCAATGATTCAAGGTGGTCGAAAATTTCGACCACCTCTTTTCTTATTTCCAATCAACACTTCTAAGCCATAATTTTTTGACTTTTCAAAAACCCACTTCACTATTGCCTAATTTTCTATTACTATCTTTACCCCATGCGAATAGATATCATTAGCGTTGTTCCTGACATTATACAAAGTCCTTTTGACGGATCTATTATGAAGCGAGCGCAAGATGCTGGCTTGGTAGAGGTGTATTTCCACAACCTAAGAAACTACACTACCAACAACTATAAGCAAGTGGACGATTATCCATACGGAGGAGGTGCAGGGATGGTTCTTATGATTGCCCCCATCGAAAAGTGTATTAGCACACTAAAAGCAGCTCGTGATTATGATGCTGTCATTTACATGACACCAGATGGCGAAGTACTGAATCAAGGAACAGCAAATAAAATTTCGCTGTTAAAAAATATCATTGTGTTGTGTGGGCACTATAAAGGCGTAGATCAGCGGGTACGAGATCTATTTGTTACCCACGAAATTTCGATTGGCGATTACGTCCTTTCTGGGGGCGAATTGGCTGCTGCCGTGCTTTGCGATAGTATTATTAGGTTGATCCCTGGCGTATTAGGCAATGAAACCTCTGCCCTAACGGATTCGTTCCAAGATGGGCTATTAGCACCTCCTGTTTACACCCGACCCGCAGACTATAATGGACACAAAGTCCCAGAAATACTTACATCTGGAAATACCCCAAAAATAGATGCTTGGCGCGAAGATCAAGCAATAGAAATTACCAAAAAAAAACGCCCTGATTTGCTTACATGATTTTGGACAAAATCATCTGTATGAAAACAATAAACTCACCACTAACCACAGAATGGGAATCCCTTCCACCCAAAAGGAAGTAAACATAGCTGATCGCTTTGGTGAAATATTATACAGGGCAATTCCCAAAAGCATTAGCACCCCCCACTCTATCCAAAGTAGCGTTTTCACTGGCACAGTATGAAACCCCATAAATGCCGTTAAGCCAATCAATATAACACCCAATAGTTTCACGCCATTAACACCTAATAATTGCGGCAAGGTTTTTAAGGCTTTTTCATCTTTCTGCATGTCGCGAAGCTCGAAAGGCAGGATCAGGCAAATCATCCACAACATTGCTTTTATTGAAATCAATATAAATACATTCATGGGTAAAACATATAAACTTAACATGGCCAACATTACCCAGCAAAGTGCAACGACGAAAATTTTTAGTGTTGGCACAAAGCGCAGACCCATTTTTACACCAAAAGGAAGTGCATAGCAAAATGTCAATGTACCTACTACCCCAAAGACAATCCAAATAAAAACGGGTTGAGAAATCAATCCGTAAAAACCAAGAGATAGTGCCAGTACAAAGGGAAATACCTTTTTTAGGATTATAGGTTGCTGCTGGAATAATACAGGAACAAAAACATGCAGATATTGATACGCTGCCCATCCAAAACCAAAAACAGCACACTGAAGCGAAAAAGAAAATGGAACGCCTTGTTGGAAAGCAAAGACATAGCAAAATGCCCAAAGCGCAAGAGCAACATGAAGGTTAGATGATGTGTAGCGTTGAAGCAATTTTCCAATGTGAATGGCAAAAATACCAAATGTGTTAATAACATACGGTTTTGCGGTTAACAACTTTAGTGTGAAATGATTAGGTTCTATTTTAAGATGTTCAGCAAAAAATTAACTTTGATTTTAACTTTATGGTAATGCTATGAATACACAAGGTTTTGTTTTTAGACATGTTGGCCCAAACGAAAATGAGGAAGCAATAATGCTTTCTGAAATTAATGCTTCATCTATTGATGAGTTGGTTGCACAAACACTTCCAGAGGCAATCCGTTTAAGGCAACCTATTTCACTTCCTGCTGCCATAAGTGAGCATGCATTTTCAAAACATATTTCAGCATTAGGAAAACGTAATAAGGCTTTTACATCGCTAATTGGATTGGGATATCACGAGTCTATTTTACCAGGCGTAATCCAGCGTAATATTTTAGAAAATCCAGGATGGTACACCGCTTACACGCCTTATCAGGCTGAGATTGCTCAAGGAAGAATGGAAGCTTTACTAAATTTCCAAACCATGATAACCGACCTCACAGGAATGGAATTGGCAAACGCATCTTTGCTTGACGAATCTACGGCAGCAGCCGAGGCAATGAGCCTGTTATTTGGACAACGCTCAAGAGCGCAAAAAAAGAGTAATGCCTCCTTGTTTTTTGTAGATGAAAACACCTTACCACAAACAAAATCTGTGTTAGAAACGCGCGCAAATCCTATTGGGATTACATTAATTTACGGCGCACCCGAAAACTTTGTACCGTCCAATGAATATTTTGGTGCCTTAGTTCAATACCCAGGGTCTAAGGGTTCCATTCCTGATTTAAAATCTTTTATTGAAGCTGCAACTGAAGCAGAAATAAAAACGGCTGTAGCTGCAGACCTTATGAGTTTGGTGCTTTTAGAAGCCCCTGGAACACTGGGCGCAGATGTTGTTGTAGGAAGCACACAACGATTCGGTATTCCACTTGGTTACGGAGGTCCGCACGCTGCCTATTTTGCTACCAAAACAGATTACAAAAGAAGTGTTCCCGGAAGAATTATTGGTGTTACGCAAGACAAATCGGGGAATCGTGCGCTAAGAATGGCATTACAAACACGTGAGCAACACATCAAAAGAGACAGAGCCACATCTAATATCTGTACTGCACAAGTATTATTGGCTGTAATGGCTGGGATGTATGCCGTGTATCATGGTCCAAAAGGATTAAGAGAAATTGCATCGAGAATACACCACAATGCATGTAAATTAAATACCGCATTAGGTAGTTTGGGTATCACACAAAAAAACAAAGCATTTTTTGACACGCTATGGATAGAGGCACCTGAAAAAAAGATACGCCCATTGGCAGAAAAAGCAGGTATAAACCTGCATTACATCAATGAAAATGAATTGACACTTTCTGTAAATGAGGCAACAGATTCTAAGCAGATCAAAACATTAATCGAAATATTTGCGGAGGCTACCAACAGCGATATTACAAAAACAATTTTTACAGAAAGCTGCTTACCAGATTCGCTTAAACGCAGTACGACGTTTTTATCACACGATGTTTTCCACCGCTATCATGCCGAAACCAGTATGATGCGTTATATCAAATCGTTGGAGCGAAAAGATTTAGCATTAAACCATTCCATGATTGCTTTGGGTTCTTGTACCATGAAACTCAATGCAGCTACCGAAATGTTTGCGCTAAGCGATCCGCAATGGAACAACATTCACCCATTTGCTCCTCTTAACCAAGTGAAGGGATATACGCATATGCTGCATGACCTTGCCGATTATCTTACTGAAATTACAGGATTTGGAGGCACATCATTACAACCCAACTCTGGTGCCCAAGGCGAATTTGCAGGACTTATGGTGATACGAGCATATCATCAGGCAAACAACAACACGAATAGAAATATTTGTTTAATTCCAGCATCGGCACATGGCACAAACCCGGCATCTGCAGTTATGGCGGGCATGCAAGTAGTGGTTGTGGGTACAGATGAGCGCGGTAATATTGATCTTGATGATTTAAAAGAAAAAGCGGATACACATGCTGAAAACCTGGCAGCTCTGATGATTACATATCCATCAACGCATGGTGTTTTTGAATCGGCTATCAAAGAAATAACAGCTTATGTTCATAGCAAAGGGGGTCAGATTTATATGGACGGCGCAAACATGAACGCGCAAGTAGGACTTACAAACCCTGCAGCTATTGGTGCAGATGTTTGTCATTTAAATCTACATAAAACATTTGCGATTCCACATGGCGGTGGTGGCCCAGGCGTAGGACCCATTTGTGTTGCCGATCATCTAGTTCCTTTTTTACCGACCCATGACATTGTCCCTACAAGTGGGAAACAAGGTATCGCCGCGCTTTCTGCCGCCCCTTTTGGTTCTGCTTTAGCATGTTTAATCTCATATGCCTATATCCGATTATTAGGGGCAGATGGACTCAAAAAATCCACAGAAATTGCCATTCTAAATGCAAACTATATCAAAGAACGTATTGCGAAGCATTACCCCGTATTATATAGCGGAGACAATAACAGAGCAGCTCATGAATTCATCATTGATTGTCGTGCTTTTAAAGAAAAAGGTATTGAAGTAATGGATATTGCCAAGAGACTCATTGATTATGGCTTTCATGCGCCTACCGTTTCGTTTCCAGTAGCGGGAACAATGATGATTGAGCCAACCGAGAGCGAGAACAAAGAGGAGTTGGATCGCTTTTGCGAGGCACTGATATCTATCCGTTATGAGATTGAAGCAAGTGATGCAGATCAAGAACATAATATACTGCGAAATGCACCGCACACTATGGCCCAACTCACCGCAAATACATGGGATTTCCCCTATACAAGAGAGGAAGCGGCGTATCCACTCCAATTTGTGCGTGAAAATAAATTTTGGGCTAGCGTTCAACGCGTCGATGAAGCTTTTGGAGATCGTAATTTGGTGTGTACTTGTACTCCAATAGAAGCATATGCAATAAAAGAAGTCATTCATAACAACTGAAATACGAATAACTCATCCCTTAATTTATTAAAATTAGTTTTTATGATTGGTATAGATTTTTATCTTTGACATATGGTCTAATCGTAAGATGACTATCAAACAACCAAAAAAAAACAATGGGAATTCACATTACTGGTGTTGGGAGCTATATTCCATCTCACACTAAAAAAAATGAAGCCTTTCTAAACCATTCATTTTTAGATGCGGACGGCAGTCCATTTAACAATGAAAATGATGATATTATTGAAAAGTTCAAAGCTATTACGGGTATTGAAGAACGTCGTTATGCCAAACCCGACCAAGCGGCTTCCGATCTCGCATTTTTAGCTGCGGAAAAAGCCATAGAAGATGCTGCGTTAGACCCAGAAACACTAGATTATATCATTGTAGCACATAATTTTGGCGATATTAAGCATGGATGTATCCAAACCGAAATGCTACCCTCGCTTGCTACGCGCGTAAAGCATCAATTGCAGATTAAAAATCCAAATTGTGTAGCCTATGATGTTATTTTTGGTTGTCCGGGTTGGATTGAAGGTGTGATTCAAGCACAAGCCTTTATCAAAGCAGGAATGGCAAAAAAATGCTTGGTTATTGGAGCTGATACACTCTCAAGAATTACCGATTCAAGCGACAGAGATTCCATGATTTTTGCCGACGGTGCAGGCGCAACTATTATCGAAGAAACGGATAAAGAAGGCGGGATTTTGAGTCACTGTACTCAAAGTTTTAGTAACGGAGAAGCCTTTTATATTTATGCTGCAAAATCATATGAATCTGATGCTGATCCCTCCGACAAATACATAAAAATGTATGGACGGAAAGTTTATGAGTTTGCCATAAGCCATGTGCCACAAGCTTTAAAAAATTGCTTAGACGAAAGTGGTGAAGAGATTGGCGCATTGTCAAAAGTATTTTTGCATCAGGCCAATGAGAAAATGGATGAAGCCATTGTAAAACGCTTTTATAGACTCTACAGACACCCACAACCGGAAAATGTATTACCCATAAGTATTCAAAAGTTGGGTAATAGTTCTGTAGCTACGGTACCCACACTTTTAGACTTAGTAAAGCGCAACCAAATGAAAAATCATATTGTTCAGGAGGGAGATATTGCCCTTTTTGCCAGTGTAGGAGCAGGAATGAACATCAATGCGTTCTCCTATAAGTTTTAGTATTTATTTTAAGGCCTCTTTAACTGGATCTCCAATTGTCCCCGTAGGATTACTAACACCTAAAATAGCACAAATCGTAGGAGCAATGTCTGTGATATTAGTGCGCTCATAGGTATGTCCTTTTCTTACGCCTTCACCAAATAACATAAATGGAACATGTGTGTCATATATATATGCCGATCCATGTGTGGTTCCCTTTGTGCCATATTTACCATTGTCCATAAAGCCGGGTTCTAAAACAAATACAATATCACCTGAGCGTTTTGGATGAAAACCGCGTTGCAACCGTTGAATCATGGTATTGCTTTTATTCATTTTCATAAGCTCTCCGGTATCATATGCTACTGCAATTCCATCAAAAGAAGTCGCAAATGAGGTGATAACCGATTTGATTTGACTTACATCAAAACGTTGAGCTGCTATTTCCGCGTAGTTCAAGTGAATTTCATTATTCGACACGTTTCGGATGATTTTATCTGAACCAAAATAGTCCGCAGCATGCTTTTTTAATTTCTTTACAAAGTCTTTCTTCATAAAGTAACCTGCAGGAATATTGTTATCCATCAAATAAAGTGGCACATGCGCGACACCGTGATCTGAAGTTAAAAATGCGGTATAATTTCCTTTACCTACTTGCTTATCAAGCGCAGCAAACAAACGTGCCAAATCCAAATCTAACCGAACATAAGTATCTTGAACCTCTTTTGAATTTACGCCAAATGCATGCCCAACATAATCTGTAGAAGAGTAACTAATCATCAAAACATCCGCATCATCATCTGTACCAAGAGCTTCGCCTTGTACCGCTTCCAAAGCAAAATCTGTAATCAAACTATTACCAAAGGGTGTTTCTTTTATAATATCATACCCATCATTTTCTGAAGCTAATTCATCCAAATGATAGGGAAAAGTTGGTGTTTCCCTGCCCTTAAAAATACGCTCGTATGGTGTATTATCAGAACCCGTTTCAACATAAGAATCTATAGGATAATAGGTGTCCCAGGTAGTCAAATAATTGTCAATACTTCTGTTTGCATTAAAATCTGCAGCCCATTTTGGAAGCGCATTCATATAAAAAGTACTGCTAACAAATTTACCGTCCTCTTCACCTGAAAACCAGTAAGCACCATTTGCAGCATGTCCAATGGATAAAATAGCACTTCTGTCTTTAATGGAAATCCCAATGGACTTACCACGAGATTGTGTTGCTAGCCTGTTTTCGTCTGAAAACGTAGATACCAAAAACTGCGTTGGTGCTTTTTTGCCTTCGTCGGTTAATGTTCCTACACTTTTATAAGAGGCATCATCGACACAATATTGCTTAACGCCCCTGGTTTTATCAAACCAATCATTAGCAATAATTCCATGAATTGCCGGTGGCGTTCCAGATGAAATACTCGCGTGACCAGGACCCGTTTTCGTCTGTGCATAGTCAAAATGATGGTTTTTTGCTACAAATCCTTGGTTGTAAAATCGTTTAAATCCTTCATTCCCAAAATGGTTTTCAAATCGTGTGAGGTAATCAATTCGCATTTGGTCTACAACAATCCCTACAACAAGTTTGGGCTTTGAGGGCTGAATTGGTGTATTACACGCCATCACAGACAGTAAAACTAATAGAGCAATATGTTTTGCGTTCATAATTTGGAATTTTTACAAATGTATTTTTTTATGTTAGTTCTTATATTATAGTAACATTATTTTTTTACATTCGTTCGCATGAAACTTCTACATCACGTTGGTGCTTATTTACTTATGCTCAGAATGGTTTTCATCAAACCTACCAAAGCAAAAGTGATGCGAAAACTCGTATTTCAAGACATTCAAGACCTCATTATTGGATCTTTAGGCATAGTAGGCTTTCTGTCTTTTTTTGTGGGTGGTGTGGTTTCCATTCAAACAGCACTTAATATTGAAAGTCCACTTATCCCAAAAAATTTAGTTGGCTTTGCAACAAGACAGTCCGTTATTCTTGAGTTCGCACCAACATTTATGTGTATAATTTTGGCTGGAAAAGTAGGCTCGTATATCACTTCAAGTATTGGAACCATGCGCGTTACGGAACAGATTGATGCTCTTGAGGTGATGGGAATTAACTCTGTAAATTATTTGGTTTTCCCAAAAATCGTTGCCATGTTATTACTTCCTTTTGTGATAAACATTTCTATGTTTTTGGGCATCTTAGGTGGTTATGCTGCTACGCTTTATGGCGGATTTTCAAGTAGTGCAGATTTTATAGAGGGGATTCAGATGGATTTTAAACCTTTTCATGTGATCTATGCATTTATTAAAACACTCATTTTTGCTGTGGTTCTGGCTACAATTCCATCGTATCATGGATATTTTATGAAGGGTGGTGCCTTGGAAGTTGGCAAGGCAGCAACGGTGGCTTTTGTGTGGACTTCAATTGTAATTATTGTACTGAATTACATCGTAACACAACTCCTACTTGCCTAATGATTGAACTACGCGACATAACAAAATCTTTTAATGGAATAGAGGTATTAAAAGGCATAAGCATGACTTTTGAGCCTGGAAAAACCAATTTGATTATTGGACAAAGCGGTTCTGGAAAAACAGTTTTACTCAAGTGTTTGCTGGGATTGCACCAAACCGATGGCGGCTCGATGCTTTTTAGCCAACAAGCATATGGCGAAATGAGCGACAGTGGGCGAAGAACGCTGCGACGTGAAATGGGAATGGTGTTTCAAGGAAGTGCTCTTTTTGACTCCATGACCGTTTTGGAAAACGTCATGTTTCCCATGCAAATGCTTACCAAACAAAGTGACGGAGACATGCGAAAAGCAGCAGAAGAAGTTATTGAGCGTGTGAATTTAGTGGACGCACAACATAAACTACCGGCCGAGTTGTCGGGCGGTATGCAAAAACGAGTTGCTATTGCACGTGCCGTTGTTATGAAACCCAAATACCTATTTTGCGATGAGCCGAACTCTGGACTAGATCCCAAAACAGCTATTGTAATTGATAATCTAATCCGAGAAATCACACAAGAAAACAACATCACAACAGTGATAAATTCACACGATATGAATTCTGTGATGGAAATTGGCGATAGTATATTGTTTTTGAAAGACGGAATAAAAGCTTGGGAAGGCAGTAAAGAACTCATTTTTAAGACAAATAATGAAGCCATTAACGACTTCGTATATTCTTCAAATTTGATGAAAAAAGTAAAAGAGGTATATCAATAAACTACTTCTGTACGCTTGGTACTATTGTCAAGGTAGCTTTTTCCAAATCGTCGTAGGTTTTTATCTCTTCTCGCAGTCTCAGTTTCGTTTCTGCATCAATATCAACCAAGCCTAGCGGGTTCAAAACAATCTCTTGACGCTCACCTCGGATATAGTATATTTCAGCGGACTTACTCAAGTAATTCCCAAAAGGCAGTGTAATAATGTGATCTTCCAAAAAAACACGAACTTCTTTTCGGAAAGCATTTTCTTTAAGTGCATGTGTAAAAGTTATCCCAGCTGGAATCATAACCAATAGTGCAATAAAACTTACAACTCTTGCTGTACTTCTGCGCTGTTTTGAATCGGCATATTGAATCATGGGGAAACGCAACAATTTTACTACCAAAAAAGATGCAAATGCAATGAATGTGGCATTAATAAAAAATAAATACAGCGCACCCAAAGCATAGCTGGGATTTGCTACTGCAACGCCATAGCCAATGGTACACAAAGGCGGCATCAACGCAGTGGCGATGGCAACACCAAAAATAACAGAGGCTATCGTTCCTTTTTTTGTTCTGGCAATAGCAAGTGCAGCACCTCCACAAAAGGCAATAAATACGTCTCGGATATCAGGTTGTGTTCGTGCTAATAGTTCAGACGACTCTTGTTGCAAGGGAAAAATTAAAAAATAAAAGGTAGCAGTTGCAACACTCAATCCTACCATAATCACAAAGTTCTGTAGTGCTTGCCTTAGCATGCTGAGATCATTGATTGCCAAAGAAACACCTATTCCCAAAACAGGACCCATTAGCGGTGCAATAAGCATGGCTCCAATAACCACAGCTGTGGCGTTGGTATTTAATCCGATTGACGCAATAAAAATGGAACAAATTAACACCCAAGCAGTCGCACCTCGAAACGGAATATCTGCCCTAACAGCTTCTAAAGTAGCTGCGTAGTCTGTATCGCGAGCAATGTGTAATAATTGACGTATGTGACGCAAACGTGTTACCCATGTATGCTTTTCCGAAACGGTTTGTTTCGACTGTTCGCTTGATTCAGAAAAATCAAATTTTGACTCCATTACACTTCATTAACTTCCACAAATGGCGGAAATAAATATTTCCTTTTGGTTTGGGTACAAGTGCATACAAATCGGGTTCGGCGTTTTGCTCCTTTTTGAAAAACACGACCGTCGGAAACACGAAATAGCGTGCCTTGTTCCAATTCAAAAATACATTTTTTATTATTGGGCGGATCAAATTGACGTAAGGCAAGCATTAATGATGCATCTGCAGAAAAAGTTGCCTTTGGTTTTTGCATATGTTTTTGCAAAGGTTTTAACAGTGGTTGAGGGAAAAAATCGGCAGTTAAAAAAGGTGCAACTAACTTCTGAAAGGTGTTTTGCCAAGTTGTACCATGAGGTTTTTGTCTTTTTCTATAATTGGAAAACACGACGTAATGCGCCCATTCATGCAAAAAAGTAAGCAGAAAACGGTATGGGTTTTCCATAGCGTTAAGGGTGATGGTAAGGGGCTTACCGCGTTGAACACGAAAATCGCCATGTTTGGTTTTGCGTTGTTGTACCACTTTTATCTGAACATTATTATCTCCAATCAGCGAAGCACATTTTTCCTGTGCTGCTACTGGCAAAAAAGAATAAAAATCGAGATTCATTAAGGGGTGGTGTTCGAAACGGGAAGCACTTTACCATTATAGAATTGGTGTCCCGTTAAGGCAAATTGTGCTATATAAGCTGCCATGGTTTTAGCATCCATGGGAACATCTAAACCTGGAAAAGCTTCGGAAAGCATTTCAGTTTGAACAGCACCAAGTGCCAAAGCATTCACAGATGGACCTGAATCTTTAAATTCCTCAGCGAGCAATTCGGTAAGTATAGAAACTGCCCCTTTGCTGCTGCTATATGCTGCTAAACCTGGAAATTTTGATGTTCCATTTATCCCCCCCATACTGCTAATATTTACAATATGACTATCGGAGTTCATTTTCGAAAGTAAGGTTCGCGTAAGATTCGCCAATCCAAAAACATTGACTTTATAAACCAATTCAAAATCGGACTGCGTGGTTTCTAAAAAAGGTTTGTTGATGAGTTTTCCTGCATTATTAATGAGTACATCAACAGATTTTGGAGCGAAGGAAGTTGACCATTTCTGCAATGCTTCATCATCGGAAATATCTAGCGAAAATGCATTTACATTTGAGGCATTTAGGGCCTCGATGGGCGCAATATTACGCGACAATACCCAAACATGATGTTGATTATCTGAAAACCATTGCGCCATAGCCAAGCCAATTCCCCTGCTTGCTCCTGAAATCACAATGTTTTTTGATGCTCCCAAAATACTTATACTACCAATCGGATTGGATTTTCAATATAATCCTTAAGGGTTTGTAAGAACTGCGCTCCTGTTGCACCATCTACAGTTCTGTGATCGCATGCAAGAGTGAGTTTCATCGTGTTTCCGACTACTATTTCACCTTCTTTCACCACTGGTTTTTGTACAATTGCTCCTACAGAAAGTATGGCAGAATTGGGTTGATTGATGATTGAAGTAAATTCGGTAATACCAAACATCCCTAAGTTAGAAACTGTAAATGTACTACCGTCCATTTCTTGTGGCGTTAGTTTTTTACTTCTTGCACGACCGGCGAAATCTCTTACTTGTGTGCCAATTTGTGGTAAGTTCATTTCATTGGCAAATCGCAATACTGGAACTACCAGTCCGTCCTCTACCGCTACGGCTACGCCGACATGCACATGATGGTTTAAGACCATTTTGTCATCAAACCACTGCGAATTTACTTGTGGGTGTTCTTTAAGCGACAACGCAACAGCTTTTACTACAATATCGTTAAAAGAAATCTTGGTGTCTGGAATTGAATTGTATTGTTTTCTAAATGCTATAGCAGCATCCATATCCAACTCAACAGAGAGATAATAGTGCGGAGCACTAAACTTGGAAGTTCCCAAACGCTTTGCAATGGTTTTACGCATTTGTGAGTTTGGAATTTCTTCTTGTTTTTCTTGACCGGCAGGTACAAAAACAGTGGGTTGTGCACTTGAAGTTGCAGTAGGCGTATATTGTTCTACATCGCGTTTTACAATACGTCCTGACTCGCCTGTTCCAGTGACAAGCTGTAAATCAATTCCTTTTTCTTTGGCAATTTTCTTTGCTAAAGGTGATGCCATAACACGACCTGTATTTGGCGTTGTGACCGTTTCAGTTACAACTGGTGCAGCTACAGGTGTTGCTTTTGGTGCAGGGGTAGCAACAGGTACTTCTTTTACTTCAGAAATAGCTGCTTTTGGCGCAGCAACAGCTGCAGCCAAAATAGCAGACACATCAGTTCCAGCTGGACCAATAATAGCAAGAAGTGTATCCACAGGTGCCGTTTCACCTACTGCTGTTCCTATATGAAGTAATACTCCAGAAAAGAACGACTCAAATTCCATCGTAGCCTTATCGGTTTCAATCTCTGCCAAGATATCACCTTCATCTACAGGGTCGCCAACTTGCTTTAGCCAAGAGGCAACTGTTCCCTCTTCCATGGTATCACTAAGTCGTGGCATATTAATAATTTCAACACCCTCGGGAATAGCTGCAGGAGCAGCTACAGGAGCAGCTTCAGCTGATTCTACTGGTTCTGCAGCAGCCTTAGCAGGAGCTTCAGTAGTAGCTGTTTCGCCACTTAGCAGCGCTGTAATATCTTCACCTTCTTCTCCAATAATAGCCAACAACACATCCACGGGAGCAGTTTCACCAGCTTGAACTCCGATATGCAAAAGTGTTCCGTCATAAAAGGACTCAAACTCCATGGTGGCTTTGTCGGTTTCAATTTCAGCTAAAATATCACCTTCAGTTACTGTATCTCCAACATTTTTGAGCCATGTTGCCACAGTTCCTTCTTCCATCGTGTCGCTTAAGCGCGGCATGTTAATAATTGTTGCCATATTATAATTTGTGAGAAATAAATGGGTAGTCTTTTTGTTCGTAAACAGCGTCGTACATCAAACTCTTTTCTGGGAATGGAGACGATTCTGCAAATTCTTCGCATTCTTTAACACGTGCTTTTACACTTGCATCAATTGCTGCTAACTCCTCTTCAGAAGCGTATCCTTCTTTTAGAACAATGTCTTTGACCTGCGTAATTGGATCTATTTTGCGGTATTCTTCCACTTCGTCTTTGGTGCGGTAATGTTGCGCATCAGACATGGAATGACCACGATAACGGTATGTTTTCGCCTCTAAGAATGTAGGGCCATCGCCGCGTCGTGCGCGCTGAATGGCTTCATCTATCCCTTCTGCAACAGCAACTGGATTCATGCCATCAATTGGACCACAAGGCATTTCGTATCCTAATCCAAGTTTCCAAATATCAGTGTGGTTAGCCGTACGCTCAACCGATGTTCCCATGGCATATCCATTGTTTTCTACAATAAAAACAACAGGAAGTTTCCAGAGCATTGCCAAGTTTAAGGTTTCGTGCAACGACCCTTGACGAACAGCACCATCACCCATAAAACAAAGGGTAACTGCATCGCTGCCGTGGTATTTATCGCCAAATGCCATACCTGCACCTAATGGAATTTGACCGCCAACTATCCCATGGCCTCCGTGGAAACGGTGTTCTTTTGAAAATATGTGCATTGAACCACCCAAACCGTTAGAAGTTCCTGTGGCTTTCCCGAACAGTTCAGCCATTACTCTTTTGGGATCAACACCCATTCCTATAGGCTGTACGTGATTACGATAGGCTGTAATCATACGATCTTTGGTGAGATCCATGGCGTGAAGAGAACCAGCAAGAATGGCTTCCTGTCCGTTGTATAGATGCAAAAATCCACGTACTTTTTGTTGGATATAAACTGATGCAAGTTTATCTTCAAACTTGCGCCAAAACATCATATTCTCGTACCAACTCAGGTAGGTTTCGCGCGTAACTTTTTCCATAGGATTTGACTGTTATAAGTTGCGCAAAGATAGGGCAACTAATTCATGGAAAAAAACAAAACGAAAAAGCTTAGTAACGTTCTTCGCCAAAGTTAAATGTTAGTGAAAAACGAAGCGTATTTTCAAGTGGATTTACCACCCTGGTGGCAGAAATCAGGTAGGATAAGTCTATGTCAATGGTATTGTATTTAAACCCTGCTCCGACGGTAATAAATTTTCGCGCACCTTTAAGCTCATTTTCGTTAAAATATCCAGCACGTAATGCAAATGATTCGTCGTACATAAACTCAGCACCGAGTGCCCAAGTAAATTCTTTTAACTCCTCGCTAAAACCATCAGGTGCGTCGCCAAATGATTTAAAAATTCCCGAAAGAACACCCACATCACTGGGTTGACTATAATCCCCGTTCTCATCAACAACACTAGGTGAAGGCACCAAAAGCTTGTTTAGCTCCAAACTTACGTTAAGCTTGTTATAGGAATCAAAAATAAAATCAAAACCTCCTCCAAGTTTCAAATTAGTAGGTAAAAAGTCTGACTCACCTTCATCCTCGTATTTAAGTTTTGGTCCAATATTGGAGATGTTAAATCCTGCGCGCCAAATCCCTGAAAAATTAGAATACGGCACTTCATAAGATTCATAAAAACCTGAGACACCTACGGAAACTGTACTGGCAGCAACACTTTCGTTATTACCTGTTGGCAGTTTTAAATCAGAAGTTATGAATGAACCCTGAATAGCCATAGAGAATTTATCGCTAAGTTTTAGCGCATAAGAAGCATCTAAAACAAATTCGTTAGGTCTAAGTATTAATGGGTTATTCAAAATTTCTTGTGGGGTGTTACCTGTTATTATCTCACCCAAACTAAAATAGCGTAATCCCACAGCCCAAGCAGAGCGGTCGTCAATAGCGCGGTAGTAAGTCAGGTTTGCAAGAAAAATATCATTGACAAGTTTGCTCAAATATGGTGTATAGCTGATTGCAGCTCCTATTTCGTTAGGTGCAAACGCAAACTTTGCGGGATTCCAATGATTGGAAAAGGCATCGGCAGAAGTGGCAACCCCTTGGTCACCTAAGGCAGCTGAACGTGCGTCGGGAGCAATATTTAAAAATGGAACTCCTGTAGTAACAACACGATTTTGTGCAAAGGAGAATTGAAAAAGTATGATGAAGAAAAATAGGGTGGTAAGTTGTTTCATGTTATTTAATAATAAGTTTAGCCGAATAGGTGTCGTTTGATTGTGATAACGCAGAAATAAGCTCAATCGTGTACAAGTAAGTACCTTTATTTACTTTTTGCCCACTGTAAGAAGTTGCATCCCAACGTAAACTATCTAATAAATACCCCGATGAGGAAACATTTTGACTGCTGTCATATATGCGTTTCCCATCCATTGTAAATATATACAAATTCGCTTTTAAAAGTTCACGAGGTCGGTTGTGCTGTACAAAAAATGTTGTTTGATTTGTAACAGGATTAGGTGAGTTGAAAACACGTTCTATCTTAATATCACTGTTATCCATGACCCAAAACGCAATAGTTTTTGTGCTGGGATTGTTGTACGTATCCCATGCTTTTACGGTAAGGGTATGGGCACCTGTTGCCAAATTATTCAAAGGGTAGGATAGCGTTCCTTTGGTAAAATCGTCTAAGGCTGTTGAATAAAAGGCATTAAGCACCAATGGATTCATTTGGTTATTATCTAGAACTGCGGTAATGTCGTGTCCAATCCCTCCGGCAGTATTTATACCATTTTCGTCTGCTAAATCTATGATAAGTGCTGGGCTGCTAAAGACTCTGTCACCATCAATAAAGTTCCTATCGTTGAGATACACGTCAATTTTTGGTCCTTGGTTGTCTTCAGGAGCTAATGAATTTAATCCGCCAATACGCAGTTTATCAGAGTATCCGCCTAAGGATTCGCTTTTGTCTTCGTTAAAGGCAATCATGGTTAGTCGAGCTTCGCCAAGATCCAAATCTATATCTTTAGGTACCACATAATTAAATGTAAATTTTCCATCTTTAACGGTAGATAAACCTTGAAAAATTTGTTTTCCAATGACCTGGAAATCAAATGGATTTTCCTTGTAACTGGGATTGCCATCATTGTTTAATACGTTTCGTATTTGATTTTTATCAAACACTTGAAGCGTTACTTCTCCATTAAAATCCTTTTGTATTTCTCCATTTGGATTAGAAAGCACCCCGCTAAGTGTGATTTTTTTTAGCGCATTCATCGTTTTTTGATCATCTGTAGCAGACTCAATTGGAACACCATTAACATGTGTAATATCAACTTTAGGCTTCGGGGCATTTAATTTGAGGGCAGGATCCCCAATGCAAAAAATGACACGCTTTTGATTGGTATTTCGAAATTCACTTTTTGCTTTTCGCAATGCTTCTGCAATGCTGGGAGTTTCATCTCTATTTGAGGGAAATAAATATTTCGTGATGAGTTTGTTAAATGCTATTCCTTCGTTTACATAAATTTGACGTGTAGTAGAAATAAGCCCTAATGCTCCTCCAGTTGGATTTTGATAGAGTAGCTCACCTGCGGTTTGCCTATCGTGATTGTCAAAACGAGTGAATTCACATGTTACAACAATAAAAAGCGGATACTTTCCAGGGTGAAATAGGCTTTGAGCCATTTTTTTATCCATCAAGAATTCACTTGCTAATCCGTCCTCTCCACCATGACCAAAATACTGAACAGCTAAGGTGCCTTGTGACAGACGATTTTCTAGTGCTAATTTTACTTCTGGATAGCTGTCTCCACCAGCAGAAGCTTCTTGTTTGTATGAATCAGCAAGCAGCTTTGTCATGTTTAAGAATTGGTTTTCACTGGTAAGATTATCCGCAACTTGATTTAACTCAATTTGTAAAGTATAATCGTTTTTTGGGGGGAAATAGTCTGCATCATCGGCTAAAATGGTAAAACTATTGTTCCAGCTTCCTTTGTTTTCAGGAGATTCGTAAGCCATTACTTTATCTACGGCAACGGTAGCTTGTGTCTTGTTTGAAAACACCATGCGTCCAACCGCCAAATCCATTTCATCTACTGAACCTAAAAGACCCTCGCTAGCATCCATCATGGTAAAAAAATCATCGGACATAAATGAATTTGATAAAGAAAAACTAGAAAGGGCATGAAAGGTAGGCACAATCATATCATTACTGCGCGTTCGTTTTTGATAATCAAAACTTGTATCGCCAAACAAACACAAATATTTGAGTTGCTTGCCTTGCGAATCATATAAATAGCGCACAAAATTCCGAATTGCTGCAATGTCTTGTTGGCCTGTGGAAAAGGCTTCGTAAATTTCTTCAAGGGTAACCATTTGGGCTTGCAACCCTCGTTTTTCTTGTCTGTGAGTGATCAATCGCTCCGCTTCATCTCTATATGCTTCTGAAGTTATAAGCAAATATGTAGTCGTTGGCAGTTTATTGATTTGAGCCAAAAATGAAGGGGGTGAAAACGTGCGTGAATTTCGTCTAAAGGTTGGCGTTTTGTAGTCCGAAGCCAAGAAAAAGAACTTCTCACCATTTACCGGAATATCTACACCAAATGTTGTTGCATCCACAGGAGGTGTGTGCACCTTGTCGCTATTCAATTCCCACAGCGATGTTTCTGGTGTTGCTTCAGAAATAGCTAACTCTTGAACACTTGCTGTTGCGTCAAGCGTAAATAAAAAGCTTGTCCCTGATCCTGAAAGCTTTCTGCTATACTGCGCCAAAATAAAATCCAAATATCCATAAGAACTAAAATCGCCGTTTGCGATATACTCGAGTTCAGTAGTCACCTCATCAGTAGCACTAGACTGAAGCTGTATTGCACCCGACAAAGAGTTAAAACGCGTTGAAGGTTCTGTTGCGATAATCGTACTGCCTTTAGATCCAAGCGTGCTGGTTTTTGATTCATCGCCTATGCTAAAATTAAAAGAAGTCTTGATGTTTGCAGCAGAAGCAACTCGTGCAACTACATCGATTGTAGTTCCATCCAATACATTTGGTGTTTGCAGCGTATAGGTTTCTTTTTGTCCATCTGTAAAACGCTCCCCAAACCAACGCCTGCCCAATGAGCCAATATTATATTTATCTTCTTCAATTACCGTTTGGTAAATCCCAGCATGAACTGCAGTAGATGAAACAACCTCTTTCCCATTTTCAACCACAACCCGTTTTCCATCCGAAGTTCCATAGGTTATATAATAGGTTGCCGTGTTATGATATAGGTTTTTAAATGTTTGACTTTCTGCATTCCAAGTATCACCTGCATACCCCATGAATAAAATATAATCTTCATCGTCAAAAGATCCGTTGTCTTCACCAACAACCCACAGGGCATTCTCATAGAGCGTTTCTACTTCAGCAGCATTTTTTAACGGAAGCATTTGACCACCACGTCCAAAAACACGGAGCGTTTTTGGATCAACATTGTCAATGGGTATTCCCAATTGTTTTAAAAAGTTTTTATCCAATTTCTGAACCCCTGTTTCTTCAACTGAAAAACGATACCAAGACGTAATGGTACTATCCAAAAATGGATGTAATGGGATGGGTTGAGCAGAAACCAGCATCCACAAAGAGCAAAAAATCGAAACAAAAAAGCCTGCGTTTTTTATTGTCATATATAAAGATAACGGTGGATGTAAGTTAATTGTATTTGATATTTAGATATACTATTTTTGATTTGACAGCGTTTAGTAATTATAAAACGGATGATTTATTCGTATATTGCACCATTGTTATGATTTGAAACTTACAAATGAACACACACGCAAAATTATTCATTTCTCTCATTTTTATTGCATTACTTTCAAGCTGTAGCTCAGGTAATCGCGGATCAAATGTATCGCAAGGTACGGGTCTTGAAATAAATTCAAAGCGAGGAGGATTTCAATATAAAACGAATTATAAAGGACAAGAAACTGGTCCAGGATTGGTATTTGTTCCTGGTGGAACTTTTGTTAAAGGAAGAGTCCAAGACGACGTCATGCGCGATTGGAATAATGCACCTGTTCGCGTGCAAGTACGTTCGTTTTTTATCGACGAAACAGAAGTGACCAACCTCATGTATATTGAATATTTAGATTGGCTAGAGCGTGTATATAAGAACACTGGCGGCAATTTCCGTAATGTATACGTAGCTGCCATACCGGATACTATGGTTTGGCGAAGCCCATTAGGCTTTAATGAAGATATGGTAAATAATTATTTACGCCACCCTGCATTTAGAGATTATCCTGTTGTTGGAGTAACATGGCAGCAAGCTACAAACTACGCCAAGTGGCGTACCGAACGTGTAAACGAACGTATTTTGGAACGTGAGGGATATATTGAAAAAGGGGTTAGTCTTCAAATTGACAGTATTGCTCCTGAAGGGGTGTTTAACACTCAAACTTATTTAAAAGCACCAGATCAAGTCTATGGAGGTTCTTTTGGAGACAAAGCTGGACGGAATGCGCAACCTAGAAGCAGAGATGCTGATTCCTCAGCATTAAATTTTGTAAAACGCAAAGACGGTTTGTTATTACCCGAATACCGCCTCCCAACAGAAGCAGAATGGGAATATGCCGCTTTAGGCTTATCAGAAATTCGCGAGTATAACAGCTATCGCGGCAAGAAAAAATATCCTTGGTCTGGCGCTTCAACACGTTCTGCCAAACGAAAAAATGAAGGGGACCAATTGGCAAACTTCAAACAAGGAAAAGGGGATTACAGTGGCGTATCGGGTTGGTCGTCAGATAATGCAGATGTCACGGCACCTGTTAGATCGTTCCCGCCAAACGACTACGGACTTTATGGTATGGCAGGAAATGTTGCCGAATGGGTGGCTGATGTATATCGACCTATTATAAGTAACGACATTTCTGATATGAGCTATTACAGGGGAAATCTTTATGCTAAGCCTGCCATTGGCCCTGAGGGCAAAACAGTTGTAGTAAAAGATGTTGAAATTGATACCATGCCAAACAACAAGCTTTATGTAAAAGCACTTCCTGGTGAGGTTAAATTTACAGAAATTGAGACTTCTGATGCGCAATTAAGACCAAACTTTAATAGAGCCTATAACAGTGATTTCATGGATGGTGATGATCAATCTAACCCTTCTGAGAAAAACATGTACAAATTCGCTGTAGATGATAAAGGCAGTACTGTCACAAACAATGAAGATGTGAAATCACTGGTTTCAGATCAAACACGTGTTGTAAAAGGAGGGTCTTGGAAAGACCGTTCTTACTGGTTAGACCCTGCGCAAAGACGCTATCTACCTGAGTTTATGGCAGCTGATTTTATTGGATTTAGATGTGCCATGTCTTATCTTGGTGAGAGCAACGTAAAGAAACGTCCGCGCGACTAGCCCATGACTTCGCTTAAAGAAGTTTATTCATTTTTCTTGGCGTCATCGGGTGTAGAAACCGATAGCCGAAAATCCCTTGACAACAAACTCTTTTTCGCACTCAAAGGGGAAAAATTTGATGGAAATACATATGCACTCAGCGCCATAGAGAAAGGAGCCGTTGCCGCAATTGTTGACCAACAAGAAATAGCAGCAGCACATCCAAAATGTCTTTTGGTAGATGATGTATTACAAACGCTTCAATCACTCGCCAATCATCACAGAAAACAATTTGATATTCCAGTTATTGCCCTTACTGGAAGTAACGGAAAAACCACCACCAAAGAACTGATCGCTGCAGTACTCAATACCTCATTCAATATACTGTCAACAGAGGGAAATTTAAACAATCATATTGGCGTTCCTCTTACGCTATTGCGCCTGAACAACAAACACAGTCATGCGCTTATAGAAATGGGCGCAAATCATTTAAATGAAATCGATTTTTTATGCCACATTGCCCAACCCACGCATGGACTTATTACCAATGTAGGTAAAGCGCACCTCGAAGGGTTTGGCTCTGAAGATGGGGTGCTTCAAGGAAAAACAGAACTTTACAGGTTTTTAGAAAAAAACAATGGGGTTGTTTTTATCAATCAACAAGACGGAAAGCTACAAAACGCTCTCGGTGAGAATTTAAGTATCGCTTATACTCCATCTGATTTTATAATACATAAAGACCATCCAACACTCGAAATATTATTCAATAATATTAAAATTAAAACACAACTAGCAGGAATTTATAATATAAACAACATTGCTGCAGCTGTTTGTGTAGGAAGCGCTTTTGGCGTTTCCGTAGAACAAAGTGCAACTGCCATTTCGGATTACACACCCGTAAATCATCGTTCACAACTGGTACAACAAAACAATAAAACCATTGTGCTTGACGCTTATAACGCAAACCCAACAAGTATGCATGCCGCCGTGAATTCTTTCAGCAAAAGGGCAGGAAAAAAAGCGGTGATTTTAGGAACTATGGCAGAGTTAGGATTGCATGAAGCAAATGAACATAAAGCACTTGTAAAGCTTGTAAAAACCATGAAAATTGAATGTTGCTACTGGGTAGGTAGTCCCTACAAACCTTTTGTTGACGAAAACTGTTTTGAAACAACCGAAGACCTAGTAACGCAACTGAAAAATAATCCTATTGAAGCAGACGAAATTTTGGTGAAAGGTTCAAGAAGTGTAAGACTGGAAAACCTGTTGCCCTATCTTTAAATATACTACTTCCGAATAATTTCGCGCTGAATGAGCCAATCTTCAGCAACAATAGGCCAAGATTTTATAGATCCTTCCCCGCCACGCATACCAAAACCATGTCCTCCTTTTTCCCAAATATGCATCGCTGACGGAACCGCATTTGATTGTAATGCAGAAAAGTATTTAATACTATTTTCTACCACTACAGCTTTATCATCACTAGCATGTATTAGTAAGGTTGGCGGCGTGTTAGGGGTAACATGATTTTCGTTTGAAAACAGCATAACATCGTCGTTTGACGGGTTTTCACCTAACAAATTTTTTCTTGAGCCGTAATGCGTTTCCGGTAACGACATAGTGATGACAGGATAAATAAGAATTGTAAAATCAGGCCTAGCATTATAATCTTTGGTAGTATTTACTGAATCATCATATTTATCTGAATATTTTGTTGACAATGTTGCTGCCAAATGTCCTCCTGCCGAGAAACCCATTACACCAATCTGCGAGGAATCTATTTTCCAGATATCAGCATTTTCACGAATCAGTTCTATTGCGCGCTTGGCGTCTGTAAGGGGTACTGAATTTTGACAATCTCCATACGCTGGAGAAGGTAATCTGTGAATAAGCACAAAAGCAGAAATGCCTAAAGAATTTAACCACGAGGCTACTTGATTTCCTTCCCTTTCATATGAGAGTCCACCATATCCGCCGCCTGGTATTATTAAAACGGCTGCACTTTTTACATTTGAATTTTCAGCAGGGAAAAACCACATCTCTGGCAATTCAACTTCAACGATCATTTTTCTTTCAAAATCATACCTAAGCGACAGTGCTACATTACTTTCACAAGGAATACTTTCAGAAAATAAACTGATTTTTTGAGGCTGGGTATAACCAAAAAGAGCGCTCAAACATGTTATATAAAATAAAAGAGTAACGCGCATTTTGTTTTATTGTGGGTCATATTGGATTCGAACCAATGACTTCCGCCCTGTCAAGGCGACACTCTGAACCAACTGAGTTAATGACCCAAGAGTACAAAAGTAATGAATTCATTTATTCCGTAAATTTGTAAAAAAGCTAATGATACATTATACGCGTGCGGATATTGACCAAATGGATAAAATTTTCCGCCTTAACCTCATCAATAGTTGTACTGGGTTTAAATCGGCTAATTTATTAGGGACAAAATCCATAAACGGCGCACCCAATGTGGCGGTCTTTAGCAGCATCACACACCTCGGTAGTAATCCACCACTTATTGGATTTGTTTTACGTCCAACTACTGTTCCCCGCGATACCTACAAAAACATTAAAGAAACCGGATTTTTTACCGTAAATCATATTCATAGCGCTATCGTGGAAGACGCACATCATACTTCTGCAAAATATCCAACCGAAGTTTCAGAATTTTCACAAACAGCATTAGAGGAAGTGTATTTAGAAGATTTTTATGCCCCTTACATCAAAGGAGCAAAAATAAGATTGGGATGTAAGTTTTTAAACGAATATGAAATCAAAGAAAACAACACACTATTGCTTGTCAGTCAAATAGAGCATGTATATGTTTCCGATGAAAATATTCTACAAGAAGATGGCTGGTTAAAACTTCAACATGCGGACACAGTAACCATCAATGGTTTGGATGGTTACGCTAAAACAGAACTCATTGAACGATTTCCTTACGCAAGACCAAAAAAAATATGAATTTTTTAATAGAGAATTTAGAAACATACGTACAACAACACTCCGAACAAGAACCTGATTTATTGCAAGAATTGGCACGTGAAACCCACCTAAAAGTGTTACAGCCAAGAATGTTAAGCGGTGCTTACCAAGGGCGATTGTTATCTCTTATTTCAAAACTAATTACGCCTAAACACATTTTAGAAATTGGCACATTTACAGGATATTCGGCGCTTTGTATGGCGGAAGGGTTACACGAAAATGGACGTATTGACACCATTGACGTTAACGAAGAATTAACAGATTTACAACGACGTTATTTTGATGCTTCTAGCTATGGAAAACAAATTTTTCAGCATTTGGGAAATGCGGCTGATATTATCCCCGCTCTGAATGGAAACTTTGATTTGGTTTTCATTGATGCAGACAAAGAGCAATATCCGCGATATTTTGACTTGATAATAGATCGCATACAAACGGGCGGATTGATTATTGCGGATAACGTATTGTGGTCTGGAAAAGTAGTTACAAACGCCACAGACGAAGCCACAAAAGCACTGCACCAATTTAACAAAAAAGTGGTAGAAGACACTCGTGTAGAAACCGTATTGTTACCAGTAAGAGATGGATTGACGCTTATCCGAAAAACTTAAAGTCTGCGTTTAACAGTTCCCGTAATTTCGCTGATTTCTTTTTTGAGGTCATCTACTTCTTTTTGAAGTTCTTTCGCGTCTAAGCCTTGTGCCTCTGCAGATTTCTCTAATTCTTCACGAAAATCTCTACTCGCACTTTTTACCTGCTGAATCCCTTTGGCAAGTGTACGTGCAATTTCTGGAATACGATTTGCACCAAAAACCAAAAGCACAATCATAAATACAAAAACCAGTTCAGCTCCGCTTATAAAAAAAATCATAACGCAAAGATAAAGGAAACCTTGATGTTAACATAACTTATATAAATGTGTGTTTATATAAAAATACTTAGGAATCTAAACTTTCATTTTTATTCATAAAAGTGAACAAGCAGAAAGCTATACCTACCCAATTACACCAGAGCCAATACATTCGTGATTTAAATACCAAGCGGCAAACTGCCCAGCAGCAATCGCTGATTGAGATGCATCAAAAACCAAGAACATTCCTTCAGTAGTGGGATGTAGCGTGGCGGAGGTTAGCGGCTGTCTATAACGAATACGCGCTTGTACCTCCATGGGGTTGTCTGAGGCTAAATCAGGGCGCACCCAATGAACATCTTCTTGTGCAATCCATAACGCACGGCGAAATAATCCGGGGTGATTTTTTCCTTCGCCTACATATATTGTATTTGTTTTTACATCAGTAGCCAATACAAATAACGGTTCTACGGTACCTCCAACCGCTAACCCTTTGCGCTGGCCAACTGTAAAAAAATGAGCGCCGTTATGCGTTCCTACTTGCTTCCCATCAGAAGGCGTATAGGTATATTTTTTTGCCAATCCTTGTGGTGAATTTTCTCGTAAATCGCTGTACATTGGATGCGAACTGGATACTTGAACAATATCGCCTTTTTTAACGGCGAGTTTTTGTTGTAAAAAATCAGGGAGGCTTACTTTTCCGATAAAACAAAGTCCTTGTGAATCGCGTTTGTCAGCAGTAATCAGACCTTGATCGGCAGCAATTTTACGCACTTCATTTTTCTGCAAACCTCCAACAGGGAATAGTGTTTTTGCCAATTGTGCTTGATTGAGTTGGCATAAAAAATAAGATTGATCTTTGTTGGAATCGGCACCAGCCAAGAGTTGATGGGTAGTGTGGGCTGAAGTAACTATTTCTCCTTTTTGGCAATAGTGTCCTGTAGCAACAAAATCTGCTCCTAACGACAGCGCAATATCTAAAAACACATCAAATTTAATTTCACGATTACACAACACATCCGGATTTGGAGTGCGGCCACGTTGGTATTCGGCAAACATATAATCTACGATACGTGCTTTATATTGCTCGCTCAAATCAACGGTTTGAAACGGAATCCCAAGTTTGTCAGCCACAAGCATTGCGTCGTTACTATCTTCAAGCCAAGGGCATTCATCGGAAAGGGTTACGGAATCGTCATGCCAATTTTTCATAAACAAGCCTATAACCTCATAGCCCTGTTGCAATAATAAATAAGCGGCTACACTAGAGTCAACGCCCCCTGAAAGTCCGACAATAACACGTTTTCCTTGCATAGTGTAAAGTTAAGCAGGTTGATACCGCTCTACCAAACTAGTAATGAAGTGTTTGTGGCAGTTTTATTTGCGAAGCTTTTTCTGACGTTCAGCTTCTTCCATCATCTCAGACATCTTGCGCTGAAAACGATTTTGTTTTTTTGGCTTCTTTTTGTTCTCCTCAATTTGTGCATGGATTTTATCCTGATCGATAATCACGTTCTTAACTACAATCATAATAGCAATCATCAGTAAGTTTGAGATCACGTAATACAAACTAAATCCACTGGCGTAATTATTAAAGAAAAACAGCATCATCACAGGCATCAAATACATGATAAATTTCATGTTTGGCATACCCGGTTGAGAAGGTTGCATTTGCTGACCTGTAGTCATTCGTGTATAGAAAAATATCGCTACGGAGGCCAACAACGGAAACAAACTAATATGATCGCCATAGAAAGGAATACTAAACGGTAATTCCGCAATTACATCGTAAGACGATAAGTCATCTGCCCATAAAAATGATTTTCCTCGAAGCTCATAAGCAATGGGGAAAAAATAAAATAAAGCAAAGAAAACAGGCATTTGTATCAATGCAGGAATACAACCCGCAAGCGGACTTGCCCCAGCTTTGGTGTACAGCTTCATGGTTTCCTGCTGACGCTTGGTAGCATCGTTTTTATACTTCTCACTTATCTCTGAAATTTCAGGTTTTAAGACACGCATTTTTGCTTGAGACACATAGGATTTATACAATACAGGTGACAACACCAATCGTACAATTACTGTAAGCAAAATAATGGCAATCCCGTGTGGCACTATACCTGTTAAAAAACCAAAAAGAGGATAGAATACTGAGCGGTTTATCCAGCCAATAAGCCCCCACCCAAACGAAATACTTTCAAATAAATTTTCATTGTAATCTTTAAGAATGGCGTAATCTGTTGGACCCATATACCAATCAAAATTGGCTTGAAAACGGTTACGGTCATACGGAAGCGATGTTTCTGTAGTAAAACCTTTAAGGTACGCAGAGGCTTCTACGTCTTCGTCAGTCATGTCTGTTGCGCTAAGCAATGCTTGTTCAAAGGGTTGTTCTGGAATCAGAATACTGCTAAAAAAGTGTTGGCGGTAAGAAACCCACTCCACATTTTTTTCTTTTTCATCATCGTCACCCGAAGCAGAAAGTGTACTGTACTTATCGTTTTCGTGTCGGTATGCCAATTGCGTATAACGATTTTCATATTGCGCACTTTTGGCGTGACGGAAACCGTCCATATTCCATGAAAAAGCAGCAGGAATTGCCGTGTCTAAGGCGTTTTCAATTCCTTCTGCAACTACCTCAAAACCAAACCGAAATCCATTTTTGGGAAGTGTATATACAAACTCAATATAACCGTTTGCCTCAATAGGTGCGCGAAGGCGTAATTCTTGTCCGTTGTCGTTTTTAGTAACGGTTGGAGAAAACATCAGAAATTTGGTCTGCAACAGCTGTCCTGCAGCGGTTGTAAAAGCAAGATTAAGGGAATTGTTTTCTTTGTCTATGAGGTATAGGGGTGCATCTTGATAGTTTGTTTCTCCGTTTAACAACACTTGCTCCATCACACCCCCTTTGGTAGAGATTCCAAGGGTAAGCACCTCATTTTGAAGTGTTATGGTTTCTTTTGCGATATCGTCTGAAGAAAGTATTTCTTCGGAAACAACCAGTGCTTGATCGGGTGTTTGCTTTTGGGTTTCAGTAACCGCTTCTGACGTTTGTTCTTGTTGGGTATTAGCAAGTGCCAAGTCTTCAGCAGATTGGTTATACATCATCCATGTAAAAATGACAAAGACGAGAACCATGCCTATGATTTGTAAGGGGTCTATACGACGTTCTTCCATTCGTTAATTATTAGTTTTTTGCATATTGACTACACGCCTGCACAAAGGCTAAAAAAAGTGGGTGCGGCGTCAAAACAGTACTTTTATATTCAGGGTGATATTGTACGCCCATAAACCAAGGGTGCGATTCAATCTCCACAATTTCGGCAAGTCCCGTATCGGGATTTACACCTGTAGCTTTTAACCCATGAGAATTCAATTGTTCTAGGAATGCATTATTGAGTTCGTAGCGATGACGGTGACGTTCGCTGATGGCATCCTTTTGATAAATTTTATGCGCTCGACTGCCCGGTGAAAGCGCACAATCCCAAGCGCCAAGACGCATTGTTCCCCCTTTATTTTCCACCTCTTTTTGTTCATCCATAAGGCTAATCACAGGGTTTGGGGTTTGTTCTGCCATTTCAGTTGAATTGGCATCTTTGATTCCAAGAACATTACGAGCAAACTCAATTACGGCCATTTGCATACCTAGGCAAATTCCAAAAAATGGAATGTTGTTTTCTCGAACATATTTAATGGCACTAATTTTTCCTTCAATACCTCGAGAGCCAAAACCAGGTGCAACAAGTAGCCCGTGAAGCCCCTCAATATTTTCTGCACAATTTTCAGGGGTTAGGTGTTCCGAGTGAATGGAAACAACCTCAACTTTTACTTCGTTTGCAGCTCCAGCATGGATAAATGCCTCCAAAATAGATTTATACGAATCTTGTAACTCAACATATTTCCCAACAAGCCCAATACGGATATGTTGCTGTGGGTTTTTAAGACGCAATAAAAACGCTTTCCAATTCTCAAGGTCTGGTGCTACATGATCTGGAAGTCCTAGTAAATCTAAAACAACGCTATCTAAACCTTCTTCAAGCATTAAAAGCGGAACCTCGTATATGGTTTCTGCGTCAATAGATTGAATTACCGCCTCGCGCTTAACATTACAAAACAGCGCCAATTTATTACGAATATCATCGGAAAGTTCGTGTTCAGTACGGCAGACTAAAACATCTGCATTAATACCACTTTCCATCAATGTTTTTACAGAGTGCTGTGTGGGCTTTGTTTTTAGCTCTGCAGCAGCTGAAAGGTAAGGCACAAGAGTAAGGTGGATTACAATACAGTTTTCGCGACCCAGTTCCCATCGCAATTGACGTACAGCTTCAATATATGGCAAGGACTCAATATCTCCCACAGTTCCACCAATTTCAGTAATTACCACGTCATACTCACCACTAGAACCAAGCAACTGCATCCGTTCTTTTATTTCATTGGTGATATGTGGAATTACTTGTACTGTTTTGCCTAAAAATTCGCCACGGCGTTCTTTCTGAATAACACTTTGATAAATTCGACCTGTGGTTACATTATTGGCTTGCGAAGTACGCACGTTCAAAAAGCGTTCGTAATGTCCTAAATCGAGATCTGTTTCTGCACCATCATCCGTAACGAAACACTCTCCGTGTTCGTAAGGATTAAGCGTTCCAGGGTCCACATTGATATATGGATCAAATTTTTGAATTGTGGTTTTCAGTCCACGTGCCTGTAATAAGTTTGCTAAAGATGCGGAAATAATGCCTTTCCCAAGGGAAGATGTAACTCCTCCAGTAACAAAAACATATTTGGTTTTAGGCATAGCTTGACTGCATTAAAGGTGCAAAAATACAAAGAATAAACTACCTAGACAGCAACGAATCTACGACGATGCTTGGAGGTTCTACTTCAACCATTTCAAAGCCCTGTTGCTGAATGATATAAGTAGCTGTATTTCGGAAACCTCCACCAGGAACAGGAGTGTATTCAAATCGATGCTGAAGTTGTTCACCAAGCCCCAATGACACACCATCAAATAAGCTCCTCTTCGCAGCGATACGAAGTGCTACATCAATCATCATATCAAAACCTTTTACTGCAGTGCGGTTAGGCACTTTACCAAAACGCCTTTTATACGATGCGTCAAATTTTAATCTTGTGCTATCTTGTTTTATATGAAAATTACTAGGATATGTAAATCGTATGTTACCCAAGTGTTCTTGCGAAACATTGGGGTCGTCATAAGTTGCCGAGCGGTAGTGTGTAAACAATTGCACTTGCCTATCCTCTCGTTGCTGTGCATTAAGCATAGATGTCATACTTGTGACAAGATTTAAATCTTCACTTTCTAAAAACACCCAGTTTGGTCGTGTAGGTGTAAGTAATGAGTCAACGACGTCTGGCTCTACATATCCAAACCGCTCGTTAGGACGAATAATTTCAGCCAACGGAAATTGTTCCTGCAACCTCAACTCTGTATTTCGGTTTTTATCATCCGAAATAATTAAAATACATGGATTTTCTGTTATTGTATCAAGTGCGTCTATGTAGGATGCTATGCGTTTGCTCAAAGTTTCTTTACTTGGAATAGCGTTAAAACTCGTTTTATAGGATTGAAAGTTTCTAGGAGTCAAGGGCGAAACAACTGGCGTGTTAAAAAAGGTCAATGCCTGTGAAACACGGCTCACATTCCCAGGTGTAAATGGACCAATTACTGCATCAAATTGAGCAAAGTCTTGCTCATTGAGTACTTGTTCTATGATATGGCGTTGGTTTTCAGTATCAAAAACAGTAAGCTCAACACTTAGTCCTGCTGTATTCAGACTGTCAGCAGCAAATAGCATACCTGCATAAAAGTCCAAAGCAACTGTAGTCAAGTTACGTTCTGTAAGTGTTTTTTCAGTTTGCATAACAGAGTCCAACTCAATACGCGAAAGTCGAAACGGCGCCATTAGTGCTAAACGAACTACAGGAGACACAAAAGTACTGTCCCAAAAACTTGCCTTTGAGTCTTGTTGGGGGTTTTGTTGCAACAGTGTATCCGCTTGAATTTTTGGGATTTTTAAAATCATACCTGCTTGTAAATCAACACTTAACAGTTCTGGGTTTAAAGCCTCCAGTTTTTCACGATTTAGCCCTAATTTTTGCTCTAGCCTGTAATAACCTTCTCTTGGCTGTACGGAGTAATAGTCAAACTGAGCTGCTTTTTCTTCAGCTGTTTTTATTGGAACTTTCAATAGTGCTCCAATGGAAAGTGTATCTCCAAGCTCAGGATTTAATACTCGTAGGGAATCTATTGAAATTCCATAGGTGTACGCCACGCGCCAAAGCGTTTCTTTGGGTGCTACAACATGTTTCCCAAGGGTTGGTACGGTTGTAATCTGAACCACTTTTTTGTACCGTGGAATTTTAAGCTTATCCCGTTTACGCACCCCTTTTTTTGCAAATGGGTTATGCACAATAATCTGTTCTGTGCTGATGTCATACCTAGAAGCAATAGCCTCAAGGGTTTCTTTCTTTTTTACTTTGTGTATGACAAAGTGAGACACCTCTCCATGCTGAGCAACGCCTACAAAGCAAAAAAGAGCACATACAAAAACGATAAAACGTTTACTCCCACTCAATAGTTGCAGGAGGTTTTGAACTAATATCATATACCACACGGTTAATTCCTGGAACACGATTAATGATTTGGTTTGAAATTTCTTGTAAGAACTCATAGGGCAAATGTACCCAATCTGCCGTCATTCCGTCAGTTGATGTTACTGCACGAAGGGCAACACACTTTTCGTATGTGCGCTCATCGCCCATTACGCCAACAGAATTTACAGGAAGTAGCATCACGCCAGCTTGCCAAACATCATCGTACAAACCATGATCGCGTAATCCCTGTATAAAAATGGCATCTGCTTCTTGCAGCATCGCTACTTTTTCTCTTGTAATATCGCCCAAGATACGTATCGCTAATCCAGGTCCAGGAAAAGGATGACGACCTAAAATTGAAGGTGCCATTTGAAGACTTGCGCCTACCCTACGGACTTCATCTTTAAACAACATATTCAAGGGTTCTACCACTTTAAGTTTCATGAAATCTGGAAGCCCCCCCACATTATGATGCGACTTAATAGTTGCCGATGGTCCATTTACAGAAACAGATTCTATCACATCTGGGTAAATGGTTCCCTGAGCAAGCCATTTGGCACCATCTACTTTATTGGCCTCTTGATCAAAAACTTCGACAAAAACCCGACCGATAATTTTCCGTTTGGTTTCGGGATCACTTACACCTTCCAATTGACTTAAAAATGCATCCGTAGCATCAACACCCTTAACGTTCAGCCCCATGTGCTCATACTGCTCAAGTACTTCCGAAAATTCATTTTTGCGTAATAAGCCATTGTTCACAAAAATACAGTGCAAGTTTACCCCTATTGCCTTGTGTAACAAAATGGCAGCGACAGAGGAATCGACACCTCCACTAAGCCCTAAAATAACTTTGTCATCTCCCAGTTGCGCCTTCAATCGAGCTACTGTAGTATCTACAAAAGCGTCCGATGTCCAATCTGGTGTAATGCCAGCAATGTCAACCAAAAAGTTTTGTAGCAATTGTTTTCCATCTGTGGAATGATAAACCTCAGGATGAAACTGAATTCCAAAGGTCATGTTATTGTCCATGGCATATGCAGCATTTGCAACATCTTGAGTTGATGCTAATTGCGTAGCATTTTCTGGTAATTTTTTTATGGTATCACTATGACTCATCCACACTTGAGAGTGCAGTGGAATATCCTTTAAAAAAGGATGTTTTTCAACTTTTGCCAAGCGGGCACGACCGTATTCTCTAGTGTTAGATGGCGCCACTTCACCCCCGTTAAAATGCGCTAAATATTGTGCTCCGTAACACACACCAAGCAAGGGTACTTTAGTCCGAATCTTACTTAAATCGGGATGTGGCGCATCTTCGGATCGCACCGAAAAAGGGGAACCAGAAAGGATAACTGCTTTAAAGGTGGTTACATCGTCTGGAATATTGTGGAAAGGGTGAATTTCACAAAAAATGGAGAGCTCTCGAACACGGCGTGCAATAAGCTGTGTGTATTGCGAACCAAAATCGAGAATGAGAACTTTGTTTTGCATATGCAAAAATACAACTAAAGTGTATTGGTGGTTATGGCTTTTATATTAGTTTTTAACAGCTTAAAACTGCACGATTTGTAATCCGTCAACATCATTAAGTACATTTTTTAATGCGCTGGTAAATGCATCAATAGAAGCGTCATTTATGAAAGTAGAAAAGTGAGCGCTGCGTTCTTGCAACTTTCCGTTTGGGAAAAGTGCATTTTGGATATCTGTAACACGAATAATCTCATCTTTGAGTTTGATACGCTGTGCTTTAAGCAATCTTTTTTCGAGATTTTCTAACCCCTTGATTTGCTTCTTTTCTTGTGCATTAACCGCACCCAAAAAAGAAGCATCCGTTTGTTTGGCAAGTTCTTTTAGCGCTTCAAAATGATTGATTAACATATTTTTTTGGGCACTGAAATCAATGTCAATATCACTAATTTGACGCACCCTTTTGTTAATAAAAGAAGCTTTTGGCAAAAATAAATCTTGAAAACGAAGATTAAGGTTGGTACATTTTTTTATTTGCTTTTCGGACATCAGCAACACGCTAGAGCGGTGCTTCAACAGTGGATACGAAATATTAAATGCCTCAAAAGTTGCTTTTAACTGCAACCAATACGCCAACTCACCTCCGCCACCAATATAAGCTATGTTGGGCAAAACACACTCTTGGTACAAGGGACGCATTAGTGCATTTGGAGAAAATCGCTCAGGATATGATTGTATTTCTGTTTCTAATTCTTTTAAACTCCAAGCGTGAGTTCCTTCGATAGTTTCGTATTTATTTTCTTTTTTTACAATGCGTAAACGATCATCATCAAGCAAGTAAAACAAGTTCAATTCTCTCGGGTTTACCTGTGGTTTGTAGCCTGGTATTACTTTTGTTAAGGCTTTGTCGGTACTCAAAACAGAGGAGGCCGTTAGCTGTTCTCTAACTTCACTGAGTAATGTTGGAACAAAGCATTTTTTGAGTTTCGGATCATCTCCATCAACGATTATCAATCCGTATTTTCCAAAAAGCTGATGCACTAACTTTCGAGTAGCGTTAGCCAAATTGTCTTCTTTTAAATAACAGGCAGAAAACAATGCCAAGAGTTCCTTTCCCAATGGCGTATTATTCCAATACGGCTCCAACTGACTGTATAAATCGTTTAAAGTTTTGGTAGGTATTCGCCCTACTGGACCGCCTGATTTAGTTTCCCAACGTACTTTTTGCTCACCCAAAAAAAAGTGATTGATTTCTTCAAAATCATGATCCTCAGAAGCCATCCAAAATACTGGAATATAATGATGAGAGCTGTCTGCTTGCTGCATACGTTCAGTCGTATTGATCACATCCAAAATCTTATACCAAAAAAACAAAGGACCCGTAAAAATATTTAGTTGATGACCTGTAGTAACCGTAACAGTGTTGGGATTCTTTAGTAGCTGAATATTTGCAGCGACTTGTTCATTTTGTTTTAAATAACTGTATTGATTTTGGATGGCATCCACCAATACTTGTCGGTTTTCGTTTGAGAATGCAGCAGCCCTGTTTTGAGCTGCTTTTTGAGCAGATGAAACGGATGACAATCCATTATGAAAAGGGAGAAGCGCCTTGTCTGATTGCAACAAACGCTGCATCAAAGGTGAAAACACACCCGACTGCAACCCCAAAGATTCTACTGACTTCACGTGACAAAAGTAATTAATGTAAGCAATTGACGCATATTACGCCATTTCTTGGTTGGCAGGGATGGCCTGTAAATCAAAATCTTGAGCAGCGGTAATGGTCAAATTGGCAAAGTCGCCGACTTTAAGGTAGTGTAGTTTCGCATCCACCCAAACCTCATTATCCACATCAGGAGAATCAAATTCTGTACGCCCAACAAAATAATTTCCTTCTTTTCTGTCGATCACACATTTTAATGTTTTCCCTATCAACGCCTGATTTTTTTCCCAAGAAATCTGTGCTTGAAGCTCCATGAGCTCGTTTACTCGCGCTTGTTTTACTTCAGCTGGAACATCGTCTTCTAGCGCGTGTGCGTGTGTATTTTCTTCATGACTGTACTGAAAACAGCCCAATCGTTCAAAACGCATTTCTTTGACCCAAGACTTAAGCAACTCAAAATCTTCTTCTGTTTCACCGGGATAGCCTAAAATAAGTGAGGTGCGAATCGCCATATTTGGAACTGCGGTTCTAAATTTTTTAAGCAAAGTGGTTGTTTTTTCTTGTGTAGTCCCACGCCTCATAGAGCGCAAAACAGTATCTGAAATATGCTGCAGCGGAATATCAATATAGGAACAGACTTTGGGCTCCGTTGCAATTACTTCCAACACATCTTCTGGGAAGCCCGTGGGAAAAGCATAATGCAAACGTATCCATACGATGCCCTCAACCTGCGTTAGAGCCTTAAGCAAATCTGCCAATCGTCTTTCTTTATATAAATCTAATCCATAATAGGTAGAATCTTGCGCAATAATAATGAGTTCTTTTACTCCGTTTTTGGCAAGCCCTTTGGCTTCTTGAACCAAATCTTCAATGGGTTTAGAACGATGTGAACCGCGCATAAGCGGAATGGCACAAAACGAACATGGGCGATCGCAGCCTTCTGAAATTTTTAAATATGCATAATTTTTAGGTGTTGTCGTAAGGCGTTCTCCAAGTAACTCATGGCGATAATCTGCCCCTAAAGCCTTAAGTAACAGAGGTAAATCGGTTGTGCCGAAGTAATCATCAACATTTGGGATTTCTGCCTCTAATTCAGGCTTATAACGCTCACTCAAACAGCCTGTTACAAAAAGTTTGTCTATTTGACCTTGCTCTTTTTGTTCAGCAAATGACAAGATGGTATTTACAGATTCTTCTTTGGCGTTGTCAATAAAGCCACAGGTATTAACTACAACAATATTTCCTTGTTCTTCATGAACCACTTCCTTATTGCTCGCCTTAAGTTGTCCCATCAATACTTCTGAATCATAGATATTTTTGGAACACCCTAGGGTGACGACGTTAATTTTATTCTTCTTAGTTGATTTTGTTCGCATACTCTATTCGTAGCCTTTTGGCAGCTTTCTATGTTTTGAAATGTTTTCATATCCAGCAGCTATTGAAAATAATTTTTCTTCATTAAAACTAGGCGCAATAAACGTCAAACTCACAGGCTCACCCAAGTCCGAATACCCCATCGGAACAGTTAAGCAGGGATAAAAAGCTATCGCAGCATAAGCAGCATGGTAATTATTTATGGACAAAACAGCATCCAATTTGTGGGTTTTAATGGGAGTGTCAAAAAAGCTGGAAGCATTTTTATTTAACTGTTTTTTGATATCTAACAACTGTATTACAGACACAGTATCGGCAAGTACCCCGTCTAATCTGGCTTGATTGTAAGGCATATATCGCAGGCTATCGCTAGAGTTAAAATCTATAATTTGCTGTACATCCAAATTCGAAAAAGCAGCCGTTGAAGCAGTCGAAAAATAAGCAGGTAAATCCCGCTTCATATCCCCGTTTAAAATATTTATAAAACCCGAAAGAGAAACATTTGATGGAGTCATTTCAACGACTTCAGCTCCTGCTTTTTTTAAGTCATCAATAGCATTATTATAAAGTGAATCTGTCTCTACCAGATTGGCAATAGCACCTAAACGAATGCCTTTCAATGATATTTTCTTTGTGGACTCCAGAAATAAACCAATTCTCGGGGCTGTCAACGTTACAGAATCTTTTTGGTCAACTGCTGCTATGGCATCTAACAAAATGGCATTGTCTGTGACGTTTTTTGTCATGGGGCCAGAGGTATCCAAGGTGCTAGAGATAGGCACAATTCCGGTTCTGCTAACCAATCCAATGGTAGGCTTTAGGCCAACAACAGCATTTTTTGAGGAAGGTGATAAAATGGAGCCCGATGTTTCAGAACCAAGAGCCGCAACAGCATAATTAGCTGCAATTGAAACGCCACTCCCTGAACTCGACCCCCCTGTTTCAAATATTTTTCTTCCATATGGGTTTAAAGTTTGACCACCTATTGCGCTATACCCCAACGGGCACCCATCACAAAAATAATACGCCCATTCACTCAAATTTACTTTTCCTAAAATGAGCGAACCCTTGGTTTTAAGTTGCTGAACTACAAAAGCATCTTCGTCTGGAAAATGATTTTCTAAAATCGCTGCACCTGCCGTTGTAGGCATGTTCGCAGTACTTATGTTATCTTTTAATAAAATAGGCATTCCATAAATTGGGTGCTTCTTGGAAGATTTATCAGCATCTTTTTGCTTGGCTTCTTCAATAACATTAGGATTTAGTGCCAATACCGCATGAAGCGTAGTTTCGGGGTTTGATTCAAGAAGCCGTATGCGGTATAAATAAAAAGTCACCAAGTCTTCATATGATAAATTTCCAGTAGCAATATGCTGTTGAATCGTTGGGATATTTTGCTCAATAATTAATGGTTTGAGCGCATTGTATTTTTCATCACCAAAGCGATTAAGTGCTTTTTCAAATGGAAACCACATTGCATTCTTATCATGAAATTTAGATTGAATAAGTTTGTAACGCATCCTGGAATTTTCATGCGTTTCGCTCTCCATTAGCTCAACTGATTCATCATAGGATTCCCAGTACTGTTGAGGGGACTGTGAGCAAGAAGCAAAAACTACAAACAATACAAGTAACAAAAGCTTTTTCATTCTCCGTTATTATTAAATAACGAATCTATGAATTCTTTTGCATCAAAAGGCAGCAAATCTTCCATACCCTCGCCCACACCAATATATCGGATGGGTACTTCGAGTTCATCAGAAATCCCAATAACAACACCGCCTTTTGCCGTACCGTCGAGTTTGGTAAGCACAAGCCCTGAAACGGCAGTTGCTTCAGCAAATAATTTGGCTTGCATAAAGGCGTTTTGGCCTGTACCACCGTCTAAGACGAGTAGTACTTCATGAGGTGCTTCTGGAATTACTTTTTTTACAACCCGCTGGATTTTTGCCAACTCCTGCATGAGATTGGTATTGTTGTGTAAGCGCCCTGCCGTATCAATTAACAACACATCTACTTGTTCTTTTTTAGCGCGCTCCACGGCCGTGTAAGCAACTGATGCAGGATCACTTCCTTCATTAAGTTCAACAAGGGGGACATCAACACGCTCCGACCATAAGCGTAACTGTGCCACAGCACCTGCTCTAAAAGTATCTGCTGCAGCCAACATGACGCTTTTCCCTTCGCTTTTGTAACGATGTGCTAACTTTCCAATAGAAGTCGTTTTACCTGCTCCATTAACTCCTACAACCAATACTACTTGGAGGCTGTCTGTACCAGCGTTTTGTAAGGATTCAGATGACGACAGCAATGCAACCATCTCCTTATAAAGCAATTTGTCTAACTCTGACACATGGAGATACTTTTCTTTAGACACCTGTCTTTGAAGCTGTTCCATGATTTTTTGGGTTGTTGATACACCCACATCAGACATCAACAATACTTCTTCTAATTCTTCTAATAAATCAGCATCTACAGAACTGCGTCCCAGTACTGCTTTTTTTAGGCGTTGCGTCCATGCGCGTTTGGTAGCAGAAATCCCTGATTGTAATTGTTTAGAAGACTTATCGAAAAAACCCATGTGCTAAAGGTACGTTTTGGCTACAAAAAAAGCCACAAAAAGTGGCTTTTATATCGTTTAATATGGATTGGTTTATTTTTTAGATAACCAGTCGTTTACCAATTCTGGTGCCAAGATGGTTTCTACAAAAGTGTATGCACCAGATTTTTCGCTACGAACCATTTTGATGGCTTTCGTAAGACGCTTTGATTTTGTCTGTAAGGTTGCTACGGTTTTCTTTGCCATAATTACTTAATTTCTTTGTGAACAGTCATGCGCTTTAAAATCGGATTGAATTTTTTTATTTCAATACGATCTGGCGTGTTTTTTTTATTCTTGGTAGTGATATAACGAGATGTTCCTGCTAAACCAGAGTCTTTGTGCTCTGTACACTCTAAAATCACTTGAACGCGGTTTCCTTTTTTAGCCATGACGAATATTATTTAATTAGACCTTGTGCGCGTGCTTCTTTTATCACCGCTGAAAGTCCTTTTTTGTTTATGGTTTTTAACGCCGAAGTAGATAATTTAAGGGTAATCCACTTGTCTTCCTCTACAAGATAAAAACGTTTCTTGATGAGATTTGCGCCAAATTTGCGCTTGGTTTTATTCATGGCATGCGATACGTTGTTCCCAACCATCGCTTTTTTGCCCGTTAATTCACATACTTTCGACATGACCTATTTTTTAACAGGGTGCAAACTTAGTGAAATATGGTGTTTTAAAAAAATTTTTTAGTCGAAGTTAACGAAGCATAATTCCATGTAACAATTCCAACGCTTTGTTGACTGTTTTTTGAAGGTTTCTTTCACGGTGTTTACCAAAGCAAAAAGTTTCTGCAACTTCTTGTTCTGGAGTGATTATAGCAATACAAACCGTACCAATTTCCGCATCGGCATCTCCTTTTGTTGGTCCAAAATTTCCAGTAGTTGCCACAGCGACGTCTGCCCCTGTTTGAGACAAAACACCTCTCGCCATTGATAATGCAACTTGCTCACTTACAACAGAATACTGAGATATAATATCTTTTGGAACATCCAAAATGGCATGTTTCAACTCAGTGGCATAACTGACCACCGAGCCTTTAAAATAAGCGGAAGCACCTGCGTTCTTGGTAAACAACGAAGCCAAAGCGCCCCCGGTACAACTTTCTGCGGTTACAAGCGTATAACCTTTTGTAATTAGTGCGTTTCCAATTTGCATTTCAATGGGTTCTTCAGACTCAAACCCTTTTATATTTTCACCAATAAGCGGATAAAGTGCATCAAAAAGAACATTGATTTCATTGCGTAAGGTGACTTGATCCGTTCCTTTTGCAGACAGACGCAAACGAACACGCCCTAAGTTGGGTAAATATGCCAATTTGATATGCGACGGTAGTGCATGTTCCCAGTCTGATATTTTCTCTGCAATGATACTCTCTCCCAAGCCGTAGGTTATCATGGTTTTATTAACCAATGCAGGAAGCGAGAAGGTATCTTTTATGCCTGGTATAAGGTATTCATTGACAAGGTATTTCATCTCAAAGGGCACACCAGGAAGCGAAACAAAAACAGTGTTTTCTTTTTGCATCCACATGCCCATGGCAGTTCCATGATGGTTAAAAAGCTGCTTGCAGGTAGATGGCAACATGGCTTGAGAGCGGTTTAGCGCATTTACAGGTGCTTTGACATACTTGGAAAAAAGCATTTCAATGTGAGCCATTACTTCAGGATAAAACACCAAAGAGTCGTCAAAATATTCACACAAGGTGTGTTTGGTGATATCGTCTTTGGTTGGCCCAAGACCACCTGTCATGACCACCAAATCCACACTGTTTTGGGCTTCGCTAAACGCTTCTAATATTGCCGCCTTTTCGTCTGAAATGGAGCGTATTTGACGTACCTCTACCCCAATTTTATTAAGCGCTTTTCCAAGAAAAGCAGCATTCGTGTCCACAATTTGCCCAATAAGAATCTCATCGCCGATGGTTATGATATCTGCTCGCATCTATTTTACAGTTACTGAAAATGCTTTGTGCTCTTGTATGAACCCCTCTAATTTATCGTTTTTTGCCACAGCACTTACACCGGCAGGTGTTCCTGTAAACAAAATATCTCCAATTTTTAACGTGAAAAATTGAGACACATGCGCTATGATCTCATCAATATTCCAAAGCATGAGACTGGTGTTGGCTTCTTGTACCACTTCACCATTTTTACGGAGTAAAAACGGGATATTTGACAAATCACCAAGGGAGGATTTATCAAACCACTTTCCCACTACGGCTGAGCCATCAAATGCCTTTGCCTTTTCCCACGGCAGTCCGTTCGATTTAAGTTTTTGTTGGAGATCACGTGCGGTAAAATCAATACCTAATCCTATTTCTTTGTAATATTTATGTGCAAACTTGGATTGAATATGTTTTCCAATGCGTTTGATTTTAACCAATACCTCAACCTCGTGATGAACATCATTTGAAAATTCAGGAATGAAGAACGGAAGATTGGACTGCGCTATGGCAGTATCAGGCTTAATAAAAACCACAGGTTCATCTGGACGAACATTTTGCAACTCGTCAATGTGCGCTGCATAATTTCTACCAATGCAAATAATTTTCATGAATTGGTATTCAAGGTTTCCAATCTGATAGCAGTGAGGACTTTTTTAGTATAAAGCGGAAAATCAGCGTCTAGCAACCAGCTAAAATAACCTGGCTCGCGTTGCAATACATCAACTACTTTTTTTCCTTTATGCTTTCCAAAACTAAAGCAGGGGTCACCGTTATCATCTGCCAGAATAAAACCTGCAAAGTCTATGCTTTTACGTCGAGTAGAAAAGGCACTAAGCTTTACAATATCATTATCTAATTCGTCATATTTTTCAATTTGCGCCTTAAGTACTTCATAAGTCGCTGTGGTGTCTGCCTCAGCACTGTGTGCATTTTCTAGGTTTTTGCCACAATAAAATGAGTATGCAGCACTTAGATTTCGCTTTTCCATTTTGTGAAAAATGGTTTGCACATCTACGGTGAGTTGTTTTTTAAAATCCACATCAATTCCAGCGCGAAGCATTTCTTCTGCCAATAGCGGAATATCAAATCGATCTGAATTAAAGCCTGCCAAATCGGAGCCCTTAATCATATCGTTAACTTGCTTGCTCAGTTGCTTAAAAGTGGGCTCATTGGCAACTTTTTCATCTGTGATACCGTGCACGGCAGTAGTTTGTGGTGGAATGGGCATTTCAGGGTTTACCAACCACGTTTTTGCTTCTTTATTTCCATTTGGAAAGACTTTCAAAATAGAAATTTCTACAATGCGATCTTTTGCCACATTTACTCCTGTGGTTTCCAAATCGAAAAAACATAGTGGGCGTGTTAACGAAAGTTCCATATTATAGTGTTTGCGTATTGTCCCAATTTTCGATGCGTTCTTTTAGGCGAAGTAAAAACATACCACCCATAGCTCCGTTAATAATACGGTGATCATAACTATGAGACACCACCATTTGGTGACGCACCGCAATTACATCGCCGTGTTCAGTTTCCAAAACAGCGGGTACTTTTCGTATAGCGCCTAGCGCAAGAATGGCAACCTGTGGTTGATTGATGATAGGGGTTCCGGTCAAACTACCAAACATTCCCACGTTTGTAATCGTATATGTTCCACCCTGAACGTCGTCGGGGTTTAAGGCATTATTTCTGGCATTAGAAGCCAATTCATGTACCTTTTTAGCCAACCCCACAAGATTCAGCGAATCAGCCTGTTTAATAACAGGAACGATGAGATTTCCATCGGGTAAGGCGGTAGCCATCCCCAAATTAATATCATTTTTCTTGACAATATCTGTGCCGTCTAGGGAACTATTTAGTAGTGGAAACTCGGGCAAAATTTGTGCTACCAACTGAAAAAATATTGGGGTGAATGTAAGTTTTACGCCGTGTTGATTTGCAAAGTCTTGCTTAACCTTTTCCCTCCATTTCCACAATTTGGTTACATCGATTTCTATAAAAGACTGCACATGTGCTGATGTTTGAAGGCTTCGCGTCATGTGCTCCGAAATCATTTGTTCCATGCGCGTCATAGGAACTATTGCATCTTCAACCCCTCTTGAAATTGGAGGGGTAACAATAGGTGTTTTGACAGCAGTAGCAGTGGACGCTTGTGTTTGCGGTGCTTTTCTGTTTTGAACATATGCGAAAATATCACGCTTGGTTACACGACCATCTTTTCCCGTACCTGAAATAGTTGCCAACTCAGCTTCTGAAATATTTTCTTGTTTGGCAATATTTTTTACAAGAGGTGAATAAAAACGAGCATCATCCGTTGAAGATTGCGTCACAGGAGTGACCAGGTCTTGCGCTTGATGCATATAACTTTCGGCGGTTTCGGCTGTGATATTTTCAGCAGCATTTTGTTCGGATGGAGTGTCTATTGGAGTTGTTTTTTCACTGGTCGTTTGTTGTGGAATAACTTCATCCGTTTCGATGAGAGCCAAGGGTGCATCTACAGCAACAATTGCATTTACGGGATGTAAGATTTCTTTAATTACTCCGCTATACTCACTCGCTACTTCAGAGTCAACCTTATCGGTAGCAACTTCAACAACCGCTTCGTCAGCAACAACGGTGTCACCTTCTTTTTTCAACCATTGCGTAACGGTCGCTTCTGAAACACTCTCGCCCATTGCGGGCAATACAAGCTGATAAATGGGCATTTCAATTTTTTTTCAAAAGTACGAATAAATCATGGGTTGCACTAAGACATAACAAGCACTTCACCTTTGGTGTTGCTGGAGTTACTTCCTACGGCGTGGCCTTTGTCTGAACTCAAAAATTTATAAGAGAATGAATTTTTATGCAAATCCATAAATGCAATGATTTCTTTAAAGGAAATACTTTGAGGATCAAAAATGATTTCGGTTCTCGTGTTTTTATATTTCATTAATTCATCTAAACCGGTAGTATGTATAAATGGAATGTTTTTATTTACACCTATTTCTAAATTTAGCTCATTAGATATCAGCCAATAGCGATTGGGTTGTGTATTGTTGCTCACTGGGTTAGACCCTTTAAAACGCTTTAAAAAACTAAACAAATTCGTGGCAATTTTAATCCAAATTTTGACCAGATTAGACACATGAAAATGCTTGTTGTAAAAATAATTCATGGCTTCCCTAAACATCATTTGATAGGCAAAATCTTTTGGGGTGCTTTCCCCTTTAAAATGTATAATATTTATATCTGAATTGTAAAAATTTGGCTTATCAAGTTGTAAGGAGCGATAACTTAAATCAATATCATCAGAGTACATAAAGCAATCTTCGTCGAATCCATTAAGTAGCCGGTAATGCGCTGTTTTCATAAACATATAAGCCCCAACTAAAACATCGGTCTCCCCTGCTTGATTAATAGGCAGTTTCATGTTGTAGTATTTTCCAAAAAGTTTAGGAGATACCTTATACAACCCCAACACTTTGGTAAATGCCACCCAAGGGGTTGGCACGCCTCGTTTAGACTCTTTTAAAAAGCGACCTGATCCATCGATGAGTTTTGGCCCCATAATGGCGAGTTGCTTATTCTGCTCCATAAAATCCAAAGCCTTGGTAAATGTATCCTCCGCTACAACCGTATCTGGATTCAAAATACACAGATACTCCCCTTTTGCTTGTTCTACACCAATATTATTGCCTTTTGGGAAGCCAACATTTTGGTTGTTTTGAATAAGTTTTACTTGTGGAAACTGGGATTTTATCCAAGGAACACTACCATCTACAGATGCATTGTCAACTACAATGATTTCTGCATCTAGTTTTTTGGTTGCGGCCAGAACACTTTGTATGCACAAATCAATAAAATACTTAACATTATAGTTTAAGATAACTACAGATAACTTCATGCTTAATTTTTCATAGATGCTTCAAAAGGAATCCGCTGACTGATACTGCGCCCAAGGGTAAGTTCATCGGCGTATTCCAATTCATCGCCTACCCCAATGCCACGAGAAATAGCAGAGAAAACCAATGGGAATTTGCTCAATTTTTTAAAAATATAGTAATTCGTTGTATCGCCTTCCATAGTGCTTCCAAGAGCAAATATTATCTCTTTAATCTCTTCATTTTCAACGCGCTCTACAAGCGCATCAATTGTAAGTTGCTGCGGTCCAATTCCCTCCATGGGTGCAATTTTGCCACCCAAAACATGATATCTCCCTTTAAATTGTCCTGTTGCTTCTATGGCCATAACATCGCGTACATCTTCTACTACGCACAACACCTCTTGGTTTCGAAGCGGATTTGAACAAATACTGCACACTTCCGCATCAGAAATATTGTGACATTTAATACAGTAACGTATTTGTTGACGCAATGTTGCAATAGCACTTGACAGTCTTTCGCTAAAATCTTTGGGCTGGCGTAAAAGATGTAATACAAGTCGAAGTGCAGAACGACGACCAATGCCTGGAAGTTGTGCAATTTCATCTACTGCTTTTTGCACTAAAGACGACGGAAAATCCATGCTCAAAAATACACTATTTCACTAAAAGCTACACCAACACTATATTTACCAAAAAAATAGATGTCCGTTCAATCATTAGGGCTTTGTTTATTGGCCTATTTCGGAGTGCTTTATGGCATTTCAAGATGGGTAGGGAAAAGCAATAGCAATGCTACTTTTTTCTCAGCCAACAAAAAAGCGCCGTGGTATTTAGTTGCTTTTGGGATGATTGGCGCGTCACTTTCAGGACTAACTTTTGTTTCTGTACCAGGTTGGGTGGCAAGCACGCAGCTTGGTTACGTACAAATGGTATTGGGTTACGCCCTGGGTTATATATTTATTGGAACAATTTTACTACCGCTCTATTACAGGTGGAATGTAATTAGCATTTATAGTTATTTACATCATAGATTTGGAATAAGGACATACAAGACAGGAGCCTCTTTTTTTATTTTATCTCGACTTACAGGAACCAGTTTCCGCATGTTCCTAGTACTAAAAGTATTGCACTGGATTGCTTTAGATGCCCTACATATTCCATTTTGGGCAAGTTCGGCTGTCACGATTATTGGCATTTGGCTCTATACCCAAAAAACAGGTATTAAAACCATCATCTACACTGACACCGTTCAAACTATTTTTATGCTACTGGCATTATTTGTAGGCATTTTTGTGTTGGTAGATGCATTGCAGCTGGATGTAGCATCTTTGGGAACATGGTGGCAGGCGCAACCTACCACACAAATATTTTTTTGGGAGAATTGGAACAGCGGCCAACATTTTATAAAGCAATTTTTTGCTGGTGCACTCATTTCATTTGCCATGACGGGACTTGACCAAGAAATGATGCAAAAAAACTTGAGTTGTCGTTCTTTAAGAGATGCACAAAAAAACATGTTTTGGTTTACTATTGCACTAGTTGTAGTGACCCTTTTATTTTTAATTTTAGGTGTATTGCTTACCGCCTACGCACAAGCCAATGGAATCGCAGCTTCTGGAGACAACTTATTTCCTATGGTAGCAACGCAATCGGGATTAGGGAGATTATTTGCCTATACTTTTGTATTTGGGCTAATTGCAGCGGCATTTAGCAGCGCCGATAGTTCCATGACATCACTAGCCACAAGTGCCAGTATAGATTTATGGGAAATACAAGATGATGAAAGTGGTGTAAAAAAGCGCAAACTCATGCACCGCATCATGGCAGCTACACTATGGTGCTGCATGGTGGTTTTCTATTACGTTATTAAAGACGAAAGTGTGATTGCGCAACTGCTGCTTTTTGCAGGCTATACTTACGGTCCACTACTTGGACTATTTCTGCTGGGTATTTTTTCAAAACGTTTACTTCGAGATGCCTATGTGCCTATTATTTGTGTTTTTAGTCCCGTAGTGACATATGGCATAGCAACAATGAGCAAAATATATTTCGGATATGATTTTGGTTTTTTTGTATTGGCACTTAATGGAGCGTTATCAGCACTTTTTTTATGGATTTCGGGTGTTGGCTTACCAATGTATCAAGGCGCTTCCCCAAGTAAATCCACTTCCAAAAGCAGCTAATAATACTGTATCGCCTTGTTTGATTTTACCTTCTCCCCAAGCTTCAGAAAGTGCAATTGGTATAGATGCTGCCGTAGTGTTTCCATAACGCATGATGTTATTATACACTTGATCGTCGCGAAGACTAAACTTTTTCTGTACAAATTGTGCTATGCGTAAATTGGCTTGATGCGGTATAAATAAATCAATATCAGTGGTGTTTTTCTCATTTTTCTGCAACGCCTCTTGAATTACTTCACTAAAACGTACAACCGCATTTTTAAACACCAATTGCCCATTCATATAGGGATGGTAACGCATGTCATTTTCATCATAATCAGAAACAATTTCAGGGATCCAACGCTTGGTACTTGGCCCAATAATCGCCAATTCCTCGGCATATTTACCCTCGGAATATAAATGTGTAGATTGAATTCCTTTTGATGTATCTTCTTCTCTAGTCAGTACGGCTGCACCAGCACCATCTCCAAAAATAACCGAAACGGTTCGTCCGCGTGTGGTAAAATCCATACCACCAGAGTGGTATTCCGACCCTACTAAAAGCACATTTTTATACATGCCTGTTTTAATGAACTGATCTGCAACAGAAAGACCATAAATAAATCCTGAACATTGATTTCTAATATCCAATGCAGGACAGGTGCCCATACCCATTAGATCTTGTAGCAGTACACCAGAACCCGGGAAATACAAGTCAGGGCTGAGTGTTGCAAATATGATTAGATCAATATCGTTTTTATCAACCCCGGCACGCTCTAGCGCCATTTCGGCAGCCTTTACACCCATGCTTGCAGTACCCTCGCCAGAATCTTTTTTAATTATGCGACGCTCTTTGATTCCTGTTCTTTCAGTAATCCATGCGTCATTTGTGTCCATAAGTTTGGACAAATCGTCATTAGTAACAATATTTTCTGGTACATAATGGCCTAGTCCTATAATTCGAGAGCTGTACATATTTAATGAAATTGGTCTCACAATAAACGAAATAAAATTGGTAGTAAAAAAATGAAGGTGCAACAACCACGATGCACCTTCGAACAACTTAACCAAAATTAAACAAACCAATAAAAGGAGTGTTGTAATCAATAGAGTTTCATAGCAATTTTCTCCGCAACAATTATGTTGATTGATTACTCCACAAATATAGAAATGTTTAATAAATAAACAAATTATTTAAACAAAAAAATAATGCCATCATGTCAGCATATTCATTTTGGTATTTTTTTTGGTTTAAATAGAAAAAAATAAACAATATGTCTTCAGGTAAAATAAATGTAGCAGTCGAAAATATTTTTCCACTAATAAAAAAATTCCTTTACAGTGACCACGAAATTTTTCTACGTGAGTTGGTTTCTAACGCCACTGACGCCACACTAAAACTAAAACATCTTGCCAATATTGGCGAAGCAAAGGTTGAGTACGGTAATCCGCACATTGAAATAAAAGTCAATAAAGACAAACGTACCCTACATATTATAGATGAGGGTCTTGGAATGACTACTGAAGAAGTCAACAAATACATCAATGAGGTTGCTTTTTCTGGTGCTGAAGAGTTTATCAACCAATACAAAGACAGCGCAAAAGACAGCGGTATTATCGGGCATTTTGGTCTTGGTTTTTACTCGGCATTTATGGTATCGGAAAAAGTCGAAATCATTACGAAGTCTCATAAAGACGAACCGGCAGCGCATTGGACTTGTGACGGTTCTCCAGAATACACCCTTGTTGAACATGACAAAACAACAAGAGGCACAGAAATCATTTTACATATTGACAGCGAGTCAGATGAATTTTTGGAGGAAGCGCGTATCAAAGAATTGCTTTCTAAATACAATAAATTCATGCCCATTCCAATTAAGTTTGGGACACGTGAAGAAACCCGTGAAGAGGGAGAGGGTGAAGACAAAAAAGAAGTTAAAGAAACAGTTGATAACATCATCAACAACCCAACTCCGGCATGGACAAAAAAGCCAAGTGAATTAAAAGACGAAGACTATACGTCGTTTTATCGTGAACTGTATCCCATGCAGTTTGAAGAGCCACTATTTCATATTCACCTTAACGTGGATTACCCCTTTGCGCTGACGGGAATTTTGTATTTCCCAAAGTTGAATAACGATCTGAATATTCAAAAAGATCGCATCCAACTATATCAAAATCAAGTGTTTGTAACAGATAATGTAGAAGGGATTGTACCTGAATTTTTAACCATGTTACGCGGGGTGATTGATTCCCCAGACATCCCATTAAATGTATCCAGGAGCTACCTTCAAGCAGACGGTGCCGTAAAGAAAATCAGCAATTATATTACCAAAAAAGTAGCGGATAAATTGCAATCCATATTTAAAAATGAGCGTGAAAACTTAGAACAAAAGTGGAACGACATTAAAATGGTGATCGAATACGGAATGCTTTCAGAAGAAAAATTCTATGATAAAGCTAAAAAGTTTAACCTCTTCCCAACAACAGATAGTACATTCTTGACCTTAGACGAACTTAAAGAAAAAACCAAAGAAGCGCAGACAGACAAAGACGGAAAATTGATTCAGTTGTATGCGGCAAACATAGATGAGCAACACGCTTATATTCAGGCTGCTAAAGACAAAGGCTACACGGTGTTGTTGCTAGACTCGCCCATTGTGGGGCATCTGTTGCAAAAGCTAGAGCAAGAAGACGATAAGCTAGGCTTTGTACGCGTTGATGCAGATCATATTGATAAGCTTATTGCGAAAGATGAGCCACAACTTTCAAAACTTAGTGACGACGAAAAAGAAACGCTTAAGCCACTTATTGAAGACGTTGTACCAAAAGAAAAATACACGGTTCAATTAGAAGCTATGGACAGCGAAGCCGCACCATTTATGATTACGCAGCCTGAATTTATGCGACGTATGAAAGAAATGCAGCAAACTGGCGGCGGCGGTATGTTTGGTGGTGGTTTTCCCGAAATGTATCAATTAGTGGTAAATGTAAATCATCCGTTGGTGTCACAAATTTTGGAAACCAAAACCAAAAAGAAGCAAGAACGCTTGATAAAGCAATCGTTAGATTTAGCACGTTTATCGCAATCGCTACTTAAAGGAGAAGAACTAACTGCCTTTATCAAACGTAGCTTTGATATGATAAAATAAGTTTTAAATGTACCTATATTCAAAAACCCTCACTTTAAAGTGAGGGTTTTTTCTTTAAAATTTCCCTAATTTTATAAAAACCTTACACCATGTTATTTTTTTGGCGCACGCTGCTTTCTTTTTGGAGAGACCCTGCTTACCGTAGTTTGCTTTTTGCAACCAATACTTTTTTGGCAATTGGTACAATTGCTTACCGCTTTATTGAAGATTGGTCTTGGCTAGATTCCCTGTATTTTTCCGTTATTACCCTTACCACCATTGGCTATGGCGATTTTTCACCACAAACCAATCTGGGTAAACTCTTTACCATGGCATATATTATTATTGGTGTGGCACTGATTTTGGGCTTTGTAAACACCTTGTTTTTGCACTACAAAGAAGAAGCTATTAAAAAGCGAAATAATAAAAATCAAAATAAATAATGTCTTTGCTTTTTGATGTTTTTGAACCCAAACTTCCCGATGCTACAATTCGGTATTACCCCCATTTTTTAGCAAAGGATATTTCAGACAGTTATTTTTTGGAGTTGTTAAATTCAACTCCATGGCAAAATGATCCGATTACCGTTTTCGGAAAAACCTATCCACAACCCCGTATGACTTCATTGCATGGGCACACCACAGACCCATACGGATATTCAGGGATTGTGATGCAACCTAACCCAATGACCAAGACGCTTTTAGATATTGAAACGAAAATTCAAACGCTTTGCGAGGAACATTTTACTACCGTACTGCTGAATTTATACCGAACAGGAAAAGACAGCAATGGTTGGCACGCCGACGATGAGCCAGAATTGGGGCAAAACCCCATAATAGCGTCGGTGAGTCTAGGAGCAGAGCGGTATTTCCATCTTAAGCATAAGCAGGACAAATCCCAACGTCTAAAATTTGCGTTAGCACATGGAAGCTTACTGCTTATGGAAGGAAGCACACAACACCATTGGAAACATCAAATTGCAAAAACGGCTCGGGAGGTCGGGCCGCGCATAAACCTAACGTTTAGAAAAGTGATTAAAGCGCGTTAAGCTTTTCAATCAGCGCATTTCCTTTTTCGGTAAGCTCGTCTTGAATCGCACGAAAGTGCGCTTTTTTGTTTGCAACGTCTTTTTGATTGAGTTTTACACTAAATGCATCGAAAGCAGTTATAGCCTCGTCAACAATAGCCGAAGAAGATTTTCTGTCGGCATCTGGATTGGCTTTTTCCCAATCAAAAGTCATTTCAATAATTTCTCCCAACACGTAGTTGATGTCTTTTTTTAAATCGCGTATAGATGCCATCGTTTTTTATTTAGGTCCCGAAAACGTTACATAATTTCGAGGGGTTTCATACAAAGTTATGGATAAATCGTTTTTTGTGGCTATGTGTGGTCGAAGCTTTTCCCAAATCACTACAGAAATATTTTCTGCAGTAGGAATTAAGGTTGCAAACTCAGGTACTTGCTCGTTTAGATTTTTGTGATCAAAGGCATTTTCAATATGGACTTTAATCAAATCTTTAAGGACTTTCATATCCATCACATAACCTGTTTCCTTGTCAATTTCACCAGTAACCGAAACAATAAGATCATAATTGTGCCCGTGAAAATAAGGGTTGCTACACTTATCAAAGACAGCTTCATTTTGAGCATCATCCCAATCTTTTCTGTAAAGTCGATGCGCCGCATTAAAGTGTGCCTTTCGGCTCACGGTTACTTTATTCATAGCGATTTTATTTTTTCATAGAATTGCTCAAAGATAATGATAAACCACGCGGTATAGCGTGCTGGATGCTCAACAATATCAGCATGTACTTCAACTACAGGCATCCACTTCCAATCGGCAACCTCGTCTGTGTTGATATTGGGTACACCATCATACTGTCCAATCATGATGTGGTCTAATTCGTGCTCGGTTAGTCCATTGTCAAAGGGGGCTTTATAAATAAACGAGGTTACTTCTCTAAGCGCTGCAACAAAACCCATTTCTTCCTGCAATCTGCGTTGACCAGCAGCAATGTTGCTTTCGCCATCACGTTGATGACTACAACAGGTATTGGTCCACAAACCCGGTGAATGATATTTGTGTAAAGCACGCTGTTGAAGCATTAGCTCACCTTTATCATTGAGTATAAAAACTGAAAAAGCACGATGTAATACACCTTTTTCGTGCGCTTCCATTTTAGGCATTAAGCCCAATGGATTATCTGCCGTATCCACTAATATAACCTGTTCTTCCATATTGAAAATAAAAATACAAAAAATGATGTGGCCTAGCGCCTTTTTCTTAAATCAACGTATTTTTGCACCTATGGGTTTTTTGGAAGAAATAGCACGCAGACGTACTTTTGGTATCATTTCGCATCCCGATGCAGGAAAAACAACACTCACTGAAAAGTTACTTTTGTTTGGAGGTGCTATTCAAGAGGCAGGGGCAGTAAAGTCCAATAAAATAAAAAAAACAGCCACCAGTGACTTTATGGAAATAGAGCGTCAACGTGGCATCTCAGTAGCTACATCAGTACTTGCGTTTTTATATAAAAACAAGAAAATCAATATTTTAGATACGCCTGGTCACAAAGATTTTGCCGAAGATACCTTCCGCACTTTAACTGCAGTTGACAGCGTAATTGTGGTGATTGATGTGGCTAAAGGCGTTGAAGAACAAACTGAAAAATTGGTATCTGTTTGCCGCATGCGAAATATACCAATCATTGTATTTATTAATAAGTTAGACCGCGAAGGAAAAGATGCGTTTGACCTTCTAGACGAGGTAGAACAAAAATTAGGGCTTACAACCGTGCCATTGAGTTTTCCCATTGGAATGGGATATGACTTTCAAGGTATTTATAATCTCTGGAACAATAACGTGCGCTTATTTAAATCAGAGAGCAAAACAACCATTAGCGATAGTAGTATCATCGAAAATCTTGACGATACTGCCTTGGAAACAGCAATCGGTAGCCATGCAAAAGCTACACTTGAAGAAGAGTTGGAATTGGTGCGGGAAGTCTATCCTTCGTTTGATCAAAGTGCATATTTAAAAGGACAGCAACACCCTGTGTTTTTTGGTTCAGCTTTAAATAATTTTGGTGTACAAGAATTATTGGACTGCTTTGTAGATATTGCTCCACCACCACAACCCAAAAACAGCGAAGAGCGTAGCATAGCCCCAGACGAAAAAGCATTTTCTGGTTTTGTGTTTAAAATCCATGCCAACATGGATCCCAAGCATCGAGACCGATTGGCATTTATAAAAATCGTCTCAGGAACCTTTACACGTAATGTACCATACCTGCATGTTCGACACAATAAAAAACTAAAGTTTAGTAGTCCAAATGCTTTTTTTGCAGATAAAAAGGAGATTGTAGAGGTATCTTATCCCGGGGATATTGTTGGATTACACGATACAGGTAATTTTAAAATTGGTGATACACTTTCATCTGGAGAGCAAATTCACTTTAAAGGAATTCCAAGTTTTTCTCCTGAACATTTTAGGTATATCAACAATGCTGATCCCATGAAAGCCAAGCAACTCAACAAAGGCATTGACCAGCTTATGGATGAAGGTGTAGCGCAACTTTTCACACTTGAACTGAACGGACGTAAGATTGTAGGCACGGTAGGGGCACTACAATTTGATGTAATTCAATACCGTCTAGAACACGAATATGGAGCAAGCTGCACCTACGAAAACCTCAACGTGCACAAGGCGTGTTGGGTGGAAGTCAATGAAGGTGGTGATGCTGACTTTGCAGGTTTTAAGCAAACCAAATCCAAGTTTTTAGCAAAAGACAAACACGGTCAGTTGGTGTTTTTAGCAGACTCTGCTTTCACCTTACAAATGACTCAAAGCAAATATCCAGGTGTTGTTTTTCATGCTACATCGGAGTTTTAATCCCAATAAAAAACCCTCCAATTGGAGGGTTTTGCTTTTTACGCTTCGCCTGTTGGCCCAAAATTAAGTGGTATGGGCGGTTGCTCATAGTCATTAATTTCACCATGGGCAGCTTCAAAACGCTGCACATTTTCACCTAAGGCTTTAAGGAAACGCTTGGCATGTTGTGGCGTTAGAATAATACGCGAACGTACTTTTGCCTTTGGCGCCCCTGGCATTATATTGATAAAATCCACTACAAATTCAGATGCTGAATGGTTGATGATAGCCAAATTAGAGTAGGTACCCTGAGCCGTTTCCGGATCAAGTTCAATATTGATACTTCCGTCTTTTTTAGCCTTATCACTCATTATACATCAGCGCTTAAAGATTTCTCAGCAATCAATGCTTCATATTCGTCCGTGTATCCCACAATAATATCATTAAAAGCGCGGTTACCTGTACCAGCTGGAATCTTGTGTCCTACAATTACGTTTTCTTTAAGTCCCTCAAGGGTATCTATTTTACCTGCAACAGCGGCTTCGTTAAGTACCTTAGTGGTTTCTTGGAAAGATGCTGCCGAAATAAACGACTTAGTCTGTAGCGAAGCACGGGTAATACCCTGTAGAATCGGTGTTGCGGTAGCGTTTACAGCATCACGAGCTTCTACTAGATTTTTGTCTTCACGTTTCAATAATGAATTTTCATCGCGTAATTGACGTGCTGTGATAATTTGACCTGCTTTAAGGCTTTCAGAATCACCTGCGTCTAACACTACTTTTTGACCAAATAGTGCATCATTTTCTTCAATGAAATCCATTTTGTGCACCAATTGACCTTCAAGGAAGGTGGTATCACCAGAATCCTGAATTTGAACCTTACGCATCATCTGACGAACTACTACTTCAAAATGCTTATCGTTGATCTTTACACCTTGTAAACGATATACTTCTTGAACTTCATTAACCAGATACTGCTGTACTGCGGATGGACCTTTAATAGATAAAATATCATTTGGTGTAATTGCCCCATCAGAAAGTGGCATCCCCGCTTTTACGAAGTCGTTTTCTTGAACCAAAATCTGATTCGAGAGTTTGACTAAGTATTTCTTTATTTGTCCAGTTCTGGATTCAACAATAATCTCACGGTTACCACGCTTGATTTTACCAAAAGTCACCACTCCATCAATTTCAGAAACAACGGCTGGGTTGGATGGATTACGTGCTTCAAAAAGCTCCGTAACTCGAGGAAGACCACCTGTAATATCTCCAGATTTTGCAGACTTACGTGGAATTTTAACCAAAATTTTGCCCTTCTCAATTTTCTCAGCATCGTCAACCATAATGTGTGCTCCTACAGGCAAGTTATATGACTGTAAGGTTTTACCCTTGGCATCCTTAATTAATAGTGTTGGAATGATTTTCTTGTTTCGTGATTCTGAAATCACTTTTTCTTGAAAACCTGTTTGTTCATCAATTTCAACTTGATATGTTACCCCTTGATCAATGTTTTCGTAACCAACAGACCCTGTAAATTCAGAAATAATAACACCATTATATGGATCCCATTGACAAACGACATCGTCTTTTTGGATTTTTTGACCATCTTTCACAAAAACAAAAGAACCATAAGGGATGTTATTTGTACTAAGTACAATTCCCGTATTCTTATCCACGATCTTAATTTCTGAGGTACGAGAAATAACAATTTTCGCAGGTTTTCCATCATTGTCTTTACCATCAACAGTTTTGAGTTCTTCAATTTCAGCAACTCCGTCAAAACGAGCAACAAGCTTATTCTCTTCAGAAATGTTACCAGCAATACCACCCACGTGGAAAGTACGTAGGGTTAGCTGTGTTCCAGGCTCTCCAATAGATTGCGCAGCAATTACCCCAACGGACTCGCCTTGTTGTACCATTTTTCCTGTTGCGAGATTTCGCCCATAACATTTGGCACAAATTCCTTTTTTAGCTTCACATGTTAATGGTGAACGAACTTCTACACTTTCAAGTGCAGAGTTCTCAATTGCACTGGCATTTTCATCATAGATTTCATCTCCAGATGCTACCAATACTTCCCCAGAAATTGGGTCAATAACATCATGAAGTGCTACACGCCCAACAATTCGGTCACCAAGTGCCTCTACAACTTCTTCGTTTTTCTTAAGAGCGGAAACCGAAAGACCTCTTAGCGTACCACAGTCAACTTGATTCACAATAACGTCCTGTGCTACGTCGTGCAAACGACGTGTTAAGTATCCAGCATCGGCAGTTTTTAGTGCCGTATCGGCAAGACCTTTACGAGCACCGTGCGTAGAAATAAAGTATTCCAAAATCGAAAGACCTTCTTTAAAGTTCGATAAAATTGGATTTTCAATAATCTCGCCTCCACCTGCGTTTGACTTTTTAGGCTTTGCCATAAGTCCACGCATACCGGTAAGCTGACGTATCTGTTCTTTAGAACCACGAGCTCCTGAATCTAACATCATAAATACCGAATTAAATCCTTGCTGATCTTCGCTAATGCGTTTCATAGCAAGTTCAGTAAGAGTTGCGTTGGTAGATGTCCAGATATCAATTACCTGATTGTAACGCTCGTTATTGGTAATAAGCCCCATGTTGTAGTTGGCAATAATGCCATCTACTTGTCCATTAGCCTCATCAATCAATGCTGTTTTTTCTTTTGGGATAATAATATCTCCCAAACTAAATGACAATCCTCCTTTGAATGCAAACGAGAAGCCCATATCCTTAATTTTATCAAGGAATTCAGCCGTTTCAGGAACGCTAGTTACTTTCAAAATACCTCCGATAATACCACGAAGTGATTTTTTAGTCAATACTTGATTGATGTAACCCGCTTTTTCTGGAACATGTTGGTTAAATAATATTCTACCAACAGTAGTATCAATAATTTGATATACCAATTCGCCAGCGTCATTAAAGTCTTTAGCACGGATTTTAACCGTTGCATTAAGATCAACTTTACCTTCGTTAAAAGCAATATTTACCTCATCTGCGCTATAAAATGTCAAGCCTTCGCCTTTTACCTTATGGTCTTTAGTTGACTTGCGTGCTTTAGTCATATAATACAATCCGAGTACCATGTCTTGAGAGGGTACTGTAATTGGAGAACCGTTGGCAGGGTTAAGGATGTTGTGCGATGCCAACATCAATAATTGCGACTCAAGAATAGCCTCAGGACCTAACGGTAAGTGAACTGCCATCTGGTCGCCATCAAAATCGGCGTTAAATGCAGTACACGCCAGTGGGTGTAACTGAATCGCTTTTCCTTCAATAAGTTTTGGTTGGAATGCTTGGATACCCAAACGGTGAAGCGTGGGGGCCCGGTTCAATAATACAGGATGTCCTTTAAGTACATTTTCTAAAATATCCCATACAACAGGCTCGCGCTTATCAATAATTTTCTTTGCAGATTTAACCGTTTTTACGATTCCACGCTCAATAAGCTTACGAATGATAAATGGCTTGTAGAGTTCCGCAGCCATATTTTTAGGCAATCCACATTCGTAAAGTTTAAGCTCTGGTCCAACTACAATTACAGAACGTGCTGAATAATCCACACGCTTACCAAGTAAGTTTTGACGGAAACGACCTTGCTTACCTTTTAATGAATCTGACAGTGATTTTAGCGGACGGTTAGCGTCTGTTTTTACGGCAGATGACTTACGTGTATTGTCAAACAAGGAGTCAACCGACTCTTGCAGCATACGCTTTTCATTACGTAAAATTACTTCAGGTGCTTTGATTTCCAACAGTCTCTTGAGACGGTTGTTACGAATAATTACACGTCGATATAAATCATTTAAATCCGAGGTGGCAAAACGACCTCCATCAAGCGGCACCAATGGACGTAATTCTGGTGGAATTACGGGTACAACTTTCATAATCATCCACTCAGGACGGTTTTCACGATTTTTGTTTGCATCACGAAGGGCTTCAACAACCTGTAAACGCTTAAGCGCTTCTGTTTTACGTTGTTTGGAAGTTTCGTTGTTTGCTTTGTCGCGCAACTGATATGAAAGTTCATCTAAATCGATGCGATTAAGAATATCGATTAGACATTCCGCTCCCATTTTAGCAATAAACTTATTTGGATCGCTGTCTTCCAAGTACTGGTTTTCTTGCGGAAGTTTTTCCATTATATTGAGGTACTCTTCCTCAGTCAAGAAATCCATTTTTTGAACTGGTTCTCCTTCTTCATTGGTAGCAATACCAGGTTGAATTACGACGTAACGTTCATAATAAATAATCATGTCTAACTTCTTAGACGGAAGTCCAAGTAAGTAGCCAATTTTATTGGGTAAAGAACGGAAATACCAAATATGCGCCACAGGAACAACCAAACTAATATGCCCAACGCGGTCACGACGTACTTTCTTTTCGGTTACCTCTACCCCACATCGGTCACACACGATTCCTTTGTAACGAATACGCTTATATTTTCCACAAGCACATTCAAAATCCTTTACAGGACCAAAAATACGCTCACAAAACAAGCCATCACGCTCAGGTTTGTGTGTACGATAATTAATGGTTTCTGGCTTTAACACCTCACCTTTAGAGGCAGCCAAAATAGTTTCGGGCGATGAAAGCCCAATGGAGATTTTATTAAAATCTTTTTGTTGTTGTGTTTCGTTTATACGTGCCATATCAATATTTTATTATTCTTCTAAACGAATATCAAGGCCAAGACCTTTAAGTTCGTGCATCAATACATTAAAGGACTCTGGAAGACCAGGCTTTGGCATGGCTTCACCTTTCACAATGGACTCGTATGTTTTGGCTCGACCAATGACGTCATCAGACTTCACAGTCAAGATTTCTTGTAAGGTACTCGATGCACCATATGCCTCAAGAGCCCATACCTCCATCTCACCAAATCGCTGTCCACCAAACTGTGCTTTACCACCAAGCGGCTGCTGTGTAATTAGCGAGTATGGACCAATAGAACGCGAGTGCATTTTATCGTCCACCATGTGTCCGAGTTTCAGCATATAAATCACACCAACCGTTGCTGGTTGATCAAAACGTTCACCTGTTCCGCCATCGTATAAATAGGTATGGCCAAACTGAGGGATTCCCGCTTCCTTGGTAATTTCATCGATCTGTTCATTGGTAGCTCCATCAAAAATTGGTGTAGCAAATGTTTTACCCATTTTTTGACCTGCCCACCCAAGAACAGTTTCATAAATCTGCCCAATGTTCATTCGAGAGGGTACACCAAGTGGATTAAGTACAATATCCACAGGCGTTCCGTCTTCTAGGAATGGCATATCTTCTTGACGTACAATACGGGCAACAATACCTTTGTTTCCGTGACGTCCAGCCATTTTATCTCCAACTTTCAACTTACGCTTCTTCGCGATATAAACCTTAGCAAGTTTTAAAATTCCAGCAGGAAGTTCGTCTCCTACAGATATGGTAAACTTGTTTCTACGCAATGCGCCTTGAAGGTCGTTTTCCTTTATTTTGTAGTTATGCATCAAGTCATTAACAAGACTGTTTACACGCTTGTCAACCGTCCAATCGGAGTTAACAAGGTGCGCATAATCGTCAACAGCATTAAGCATTTTTAAAGTAAACTTCTTTCCTTTTGGCATTACTTCTTCCCCTAAGTCGTTCATTACACCTTGACAGGTTTTTCCACTTAGGATAGAAAATAACTTCTCTACCAATACAGACTGTAACTTCTCGAATTTTACATCGTAGCTATCTTCGAGTTCCATAATGGCCTCTTTGTCTTGCGAGCGTTTACGCTTGTCTTTTAAGATACGTGTAAATAGTTTTTTGTTGATAACAACACCATTTAGAGATGGTGATGCTTTTAGCGAAGCGTCTTTTACGTCACCTGCTTTATCTCCAAAAATAGCACGAAGTAGCTTTTCTTCTGGTGTAGGATCAGACTCGCCTTTTGGTGTAATCTTACCAATAAGGATATCGCCTGCACCAACTTCAGCACCAACGCGAATCATACCATTTTCGTCTAGGTCACTTGTAGCTTCCTCGGAAACATTTGGAATATCGTTCGTCAATTCTTCCTTACCCAATTTGGTGTCACGCACTTCAAGCGAGTATTCATCAATATGAATAGAAGTAAAGATGTCGTCACGAACTACTTTTTCGGAAATTACAATCGCATCCTCAAAGTTATAACCTTTCCATGGCATAAAGGCCACTTTCATGTTTCTACCAAGAGCAAGCTCACCGTTTTCAGTAGCATACCCTTGACACAATACTTGACCTTTTTTTACTTGATCTCCAATAGAAACAATGGGTTTTAGATTGATACATGAACCCTGATTCGTTTTACGGAATTTAATAAGCTCGTATGTCTTTTCATCTGAGTCAAAGGAAACAAGTCTTTCATCATCAGACATATCATATTTGATGGTGATTTTCTCAGCATCAACATATATGACTTTACCATCGCCCTCAGCATTGATAAGTACACGTGAATCTGTAGCTACCTGACGCTCTAGTCCAGTTCCCACGATTGGTGCTTGCGGACGCAATAATGGAACGGCTTGACGCATCATGTTTGAGCCCATCAACGCACGGTTTGCATCATCGTGCTCCAAGAATGGAATCAAAGATGCAGAAATAGAAGCGATTTGGTTTGGTGCTACGTCTGTGTAATGCACTTCTGTTTTATCCACAACAGGATAATCCGCTTCTGAGCGTGCAATAATTTTGTCAGCAGCTATTTCGCCTGTTTCAGTCTTTTCGATATTGGCTTGTGCAAACAGTTTGCCTTCTTCTTCCTCAGCAGATAAATACTTTGATTCGGACATATCAACAACCCCATTTTCAACTTTATAATATGGTGTTTCGATAAATCCAAGGTTATTCACTTTTGCAAACACACCAAGCGAAGAAATAAGACCAATATTTGGACCTTCAGGCGTTTCAATCGGACACAATCTTCCGTAGTGTGTATAGTGTACATCACGTACTTCAAATCCAGCTCGTTCACGAGAAAGCCCACCAGGTCCTAATGCAGACAAACGACGCTTGTGCGTAATTTCTGCAAGTGGATTGGTTTGATCCATAAACTGCGAAAGCTGGTTGGTGCCAAAGAATGAATTAATTACCGAAGATAATGTTTTTGCATTGATCAGGTCGATAGGAGTAAACACCTCGTTATCACGAACATTCATACGCTCGCGGATGGTACGTGCCATTCGAGAAAGACCAACACCAAATTGAGATGATAGTTGCTCTCCAACCGTACGAACACGACGGTTTGAAAGGTGATCGATGTCGTCAATTTCTGCCTTGGAGTTAATTAACTCAATCAAATACTTGATAATGGTAATGATATCATCTTTGGTAAGTACTTGCTTATCCATGTCAATATCAAGACCCAATTTTTTATTCATTCGATAACGACCTACCTCGCCCAAATTGTAGCGTTGGTCAGAGAAGAATAATTTATCAATAATTCCTCGAGCCGTTTCCTCATCTGGCGGTTCAGCGTTACGCAACTGACGGTAAATATGTTCAACCGCTTCTTTTTCAGAGTTTGTTGGATCTTTTTGTAGGGTGTTGTGAATGATAGCATAATCTGCAGATTGCGACTCCTCTTTATGCAATAAAATAGTTGCAGCATTTGCTTCTAAAATTTGCTCAATATGATCTTTTTCAAGAACAGTATCACGATCCAATACGATTTCGTTTCGCTCAATAGAAACCACCTCGCCAGTATCCTCATCAACAAAGTCCTCAAACCAAGTATTCAGTACACGTGCAGCCAGTTTGCGCCCTAATACTTTACGAAGTCCTGTTTTGGAAACTTTGATTTCTTCAGCAAGGTCAAAAATTTCTAAAATATCTTTATCACGCTCATATCCGATCGCACGGAAAAGTGTTGTTACAGGAAGTTTTTTCTTACGATCAATGTAGGCGTACATGACGCTATTGATGTCTGTAGCAAATTCAATCCAAGAACCTTTAAACGGAATTACACGTGCAGAATATAATTTTGTGCCGTTGGCATGGAACGATTGTCCAAAGAACACACCAGGAGAGCGGTGCAATTGCGACACAACAATTCGTTCTGCTCCATTAATAACAAACGTACCGCTAGGAGTCATATAAGGGATAACACCCAAATAAACATCCTGGACAATGGTTTCAAAATCCTCGTGCTCGGGGTCGGTACAATATAATTTCAGGCGTGCCTTTAGGGGAACGCTATACGTTAAACCACGCTCAATACACTCTTGAATAGAGTATCGTGGTGGATCTACAAAGTAGTCTAGGAATTCTAAAACAAACTGATTTCGGGTATCCGAAATTGGAAAGTTTTCCATGAAGGTATTATACAAACCTTCGTTACCTCGTTCATCAGACTTGGTTTCAAGTTGGAAAAAATCTTGAAATGACTTGATTTGTATATCAAGAAAATCTGGATAGGGAGGGGTACCTATGGCCGAAGCAAAATTGTGTCGGATTGCGCTTGTTATGTTGGACATACGGGTTACAATTATTTAAAAAATTACTACAAGGGGCATAAAACACCAAATGGTTTAAGCCTATCCCGCATGGCGGGAAGGCTTAAACCTTCGGTTTGTATCGGGAACTTAATTACTTAAGTTCAACTTCAGCACCAGCCTCTTCCAAAGAAGATTTAAGTCCTTCCGCTTCGTCTTTTGCTACACCTTCCTTAATTGGGCTAGGTGCATTATCAACAAGCTCTTTTGCTTCCTTAAGTCCAAGACCCGTAAGCTCTTTTACAAGCTTCACAACTGCTAGCTTAGAACCACCAGCGGCTTTAAGGATTACATCAAACTCTGATTTTTCCTCGGCTGCTTCACCACCGCCACCGGCAGCAGGTCCAGCTACGGCAACGGCTGCTGCTGCAGGCTCAATACCGTACTCTTCTTTAAGGATACCGGCCAATTCATTGACCTCTTTTACGGTCAAATTGACCAATTGTTCTGCAAAATCTTTTAAATCTGCCATTTTTGAACTATTTAATTGTGTTTGTATTACGTTTTAAGCTTCCTTTTCAGAAAGTGTTTTAATTATTCCAGCAAGGGTACCCCCACCCGATTGAAGGGCAGATACCACGTTTTTCGCAGGCGATTGAAGCAAGCCAATAATCTCGCCAATCAATTCGTCCCTAGATTTGATGTTCACCAATGCTTCCACTTGATCATCGCCTAAATAAATTGCTTCCTCAATGAAAGCACCTTTAAGTACAGGCTTTTCTGATTTTTTACGGAATTCCTTAATCAGTTTTGCAGGTGCATTACCTGTTTCTGATAGCATCATGGCAGTGTTTCCAACCAAGACTGTAGATAAATCTTCAAAGTCTTTGTCGGAAGCCTCCATGGCTTTGGCCAACAATGTGTTTTTTACCACTTCCAATTTTATATTTGCCTTAAAACAGGCACGTCTTAAATTAGAAGTCGTCTCAGCATTCAGCCCAGAAACATCAGTTAAATAGATGTTAGTGCTTTCAGCTAGAGTGGCAGTTAACTGCTCAATAACGATTGCTTTTTCTTCTCGTGTCATATGTTCTGTACGCTATTAACTTACCTTAGTATCAATGAGAATACTTGGGCTCATCGTACTAGACATGGCGATACTTTTGATGTAAGCGCCTTTTGCCGACGATGGCTTAAGCTTGATAATTGTTTGTAACAGTTCGTTAGCGTTACCCGAAATTTTATCCGCATCAAAGGATACTTTTCCGATTGGCGCATGCACAATTCCTGTTTTATCAACTTTAAAATCAATTTTACCTGCTTTTACCTCGCGAACAGCTTTAGCAACATCCATTGTAACCGTACCAGTTTTTGGGTTTGGCATTAATCCTCTAGGTCCTAAAACACGACCTAGTGGACCTAACTTACCCATCACGCTTGGCATGGTGATAATAACGTCAACATCTGTCCATCCGTCTTTGATTTTCTGCAGATACTCATCTAACCCTACAAAATCAGCTCCAGCTTCTTGAGCTTCGGCTTCTTTATCGGGTGTCACTAAGGCCAAAACACGAACATCTTTCCCTGTACCATGCGGAAGTGTTACCACGCCACGAACCATTTGGTTGGCTTTACGTGGGTCAACTCCTAATCGGATGGCAAGATCAATAGATTCGTCGAATTTTGAACTAGCGATTTCTTTTACCAATGCGGAAGCATCCTGTATCGAGTACAGTTTTGTCCGGTCTATTTTACTGAGCGCTTCTTTACGCTTTTTTGTAACTTTTCCCATATCACTTCAATTAAAAAGGGGATTCTCCTTTAACATTAAACCCCATTGAACGGGCAGTACCAGCTACCATTTTCATGGCAGATTCAACCGTAAATGCATTTAAATCTTGCATTTTATCCTCTGCAATGGTGCGCACTTGTTCCCAAGTAACACTTGCTACCTTGCTGCGGTTGGGTTCGCCTGATCCTTTTTTAACCTTAGCGGCTTCCATCAATTGAACGGCTGCGGGTGGCGTTTTTACAACAAAATCAAAAGATTTATCAGCATACACAGAAATAACAACTGGTAATACTTTACCAGCTTTATCTTGGGTTCTTGCATTAAACTGCTTACAGAACTCCATGATATTTACTCCTGCGGCCCCCAGAGCGGGTCCAACCGGCGGCGATGGATTCGCGGCGCCTCCCCTAACTTGTAGTTTTACTACTTTACTTACTTCTTTAGCCATTATTAATTTAACTCTACATTAATGACAACTGTATGAGTGGAAGCTATACAGTCATCGGTGTGCGTAACACTCAAACTTTTTCTACTTGCATGTATGAAAGCTCTAGTGGAGTTTTTCTTCCGAAAATCTTCACCATCACTTCTAACTTGCGTTTTTCTTCATTTACTTTTTCTATATTTCCATTAAAGCCGTTGAAAGGACCATCTATAACCTTGACCGTTTCCCCAATTTTATATGGTATATATACGTTTTCGGTTTTCACCGATAATTCATCTACTTTACCAAGCATACGATTAACTTCTGAAGCACGAAGTGGGACAGGGTCACCACCTTTTGTTTCTCCAAGAAAACCAATCACATTTGTTATCGAACGAATAATATGTGGGACTTCACCTGATAAGTTTGCCTTAATCATGATGTATCCAGGAAAATAATTACGTTCCTTATTTACTTTTTTTCCATTGCGTATTTGAACAACCTTTTCTGTAGGAACAAGAACTTGCTCTACATAATCAGATAAACCAAGCCGTGCAATATCAGACTCAATATATGACTTGATTTTATTTTCCTGCCCACTCACCGCGCGGACAACATACCAATTTTTAACTTCCGTTTCTGTTGACATAATTAACTTATTAATTGGAAGTAAAATTTAACAACACGAGAGAGCACGGAATCAGCTCCCCAAATAGCAAGTGAAAATATAATAGAAAACACAACCACTACCGTTGTATGACGCAACAACTCAGACTGCGGAGTCCAAGTAACGTGATTTTTAAGCTCTGCGAATGCGTCTTTTATATATGAAATAACTGCCATAATTTGTTTCTACTTGCCTGAGTTAAGTGGCTTACCTTGTTATTATGAGGCAAACTCCTCGTCCTCTAACTATACTTTATACTAGCACGGGTTGAGAGGCTCGAACTCCCGACACCTGGTTTTGGAGACCAGTGCTCTACCAACTGAGCTAAACCCGTCTCTGTTGGTGCACTGCTCCTATCAATGGGTTTGGTACACCCGTTAAGTGCGCCAAAAGGTGCTGTAAATACAGCACCTTTATTGCACAAAACGTTAATGATATTAATCTAATATCTCTGTTACCTGACCAGCACCTACAGTACGACCTCCTTCGCGAATCGCAAAACGAAGACCTACATTCAATGCAATTGGCTGAATCAAATCAACCTCAATTGTCAAGTTATCTCCAGGCATTACCATTTCTACACCTGATGGTAGAGCAATATTTCCGGTAACATCTGTTGTACGTACGTAAAACTGTGGACGGTAATTGTTGTGGAATGGTGTGTGACGACCACCTTCTTCTTTTTTCAAGATATACACCTCAGCTTTAAATTTAGCATGTGGTGTTACTGAACCTGTTTTACAAATTACCATTCCGCGTTTGATGTCTGTTTTCTCGATACCACGTAATAAGATACCTACGTTATCTCCAGCTTCACCGCGGTCTAAGATTTTGCGGAACATCTCTACACCCGTAATGGTAGAATCTAATTTTTCAGCACCCATACCAATAATATCAACAGGATCACCTGTGTTGGCAACACCAGTTTCAATACGACCTGTAGCAACAGTACCACGACCTGTAATGGAGAATACATCTTCAATAGGCATTAAGAAGTCTTTGTCAACGTCACGCTTTGGAAGCTCAATCCATGCATCAACTTCTTCCATTAGTTTCATAACAGAATCAACCCATTTTTGTTCTCCGTTAAGTGCACCAAGTGCAGAACCAAGAACAACAGGTCCGTTGTCTCCATCATAATCGTAGAAAGAAAGTAGTTCACGTACTTCCATTTCAACAAGCTCTAATAATTCTTCGTCGTCCACCATATCGGCTTTGTTCAAGAAAGCAACGATGCGTGGAATACCTACCTGACGGCCAAGAAGAATGTGCTCACGTGTTTGTGGCATTGGTCCGTCTGTTGCAGCAACAACTAGAATTGCACCATCCATTTGGGCAGCACCTGTAACCATGTTTTTCACATAATCGGCGTGACCTGGACAGTCAACGTGTGCGTAGTGACGATTTGCCGTTTGATATTCTACGTGAGAGGTGTTAATTGTAATACCTCTTTCTTTTTCCTCGGGAGCGTTATCAATTTGATCAAAGCTTCTTGCTTCAGACAAACCTGCATCTGCCAAAACCTTTGTGATAGCAGCTGTTAACGTTGTTTTACCGTGATCAACGTGTCCAATTGTGCCAATATTAAGGTGTGGTTTGGACCGATCAAAAGTTTCTTTAGCCATAATAATGTACCTTTATTCTTTTAAAATGAGCGCAAATATAATCTTTTCCTGTTTTAAAAACAGTATCAATCAAAAAAAATATTAAGAAATTTTTATAAATTGTTATCTCCTAGATATCAAGTAAAAAATATCAAAACTGAACCCTATTCAACTAGCTTACCGAATTTTGGGTGATTAAAGAGGTTGTTTTGAACATTTAACACAAAGATTATCTATTTAACGATGCATATATTTCATAATGAATACATATTTTTATGCTATCTAAATATAACATCCATATAGTCTCAAAGAACTAATCAAACCCTACCATTAATATTGTAGCAATTATGATCAAACGAAAACTCCGAAAATGGCTCAAAGAAAAAAAACTCAATGAGATGGATGGCTTTTATTTTGTTTTATTCGTCAAGAAAATTAGCGCAAAAATAAATTTTAGTTTCTCTAGATTTGGTGATGGAGAGTGGACAGCCATTTTGAATTTAGACGCTAAAGAAAATTGCGATGGTCACCAGTATTTTGACGACATGGGAGAACAATTAAAAGAAGCTTTTATAAGCTCAAGTGAATATTATAAAGGGATTCAACCACTTGCATGGCGAACGATGTCGCAAGACATACTACCATTGTCGTGTCATACGAACAACTCCTATTTTAATGCAGATATTTTACACAAAGCCTCTGAGTATGGTTCGATTCAGCCTTTTTTTGACGCGCTAAACACAAGGGAGGTTGTACTTGTAGGACCAGCGTATTTGTCCAATCAAAATAAAATTAACATCAAGAAACACATCACAATACCAATGAAAAACTGCTGGCTTGAGGCGGAAACTATCATGAGATCTGTTCGGGAATATTTGGATAATAAAAAGGCAGGAGATAATGCTGTGGTGGTTTTATTTTGTGCATCAATGGCCGCCAATGTTTTTATAGAAGTACTGCATAAACAATACAAAAACGAACATTCTTTCTTTGACATTGGGAGTCTTTTGGATCCTTATGCAAATGTTAACACAAGAACCTACCACAAAAAGCTAAAAAAATAAATCTAAGACTGAAGTGTAAGAGCCAATGAGCAGATTTGAACTGCCGACCTCTTCCTTACCAAGGAAACGCTCTACCCCTGAGCTACATCGGCGTTGTAGAAGTTAAAGAGCGGGAGACCGGGTTCGAACCGGCGACATTCAGCTTGGAAGGCTGACGCTCTACCAACTGAGCTACTCCCGCATTATAAATCAATATTTCAAAACTAACGATATTTAATCGTTATTAGGTTAACGAGCGTCAAGACGCTCCCAGCCCGTACCGAATGGTACGTTCGGGCGGGTACCAACTGAGCTACTCCCGCGTTTTACTTATATCTGTGGGGAGAGCAGGATTCGAACCTGCGAAGTTAAAAAACAACAGATTTACAGTCTGTCCTCGTTGGCCGCTTGAGTATCTCCCCATATTACAAAGAACTGATGTTCAAAAAAAAGAGCCGATGGAGGGACTCGAACCCACGACCTGCTGATTACAAATCAGCTGCTCTAGCCAGCTGAGCTACATCGGCAACTATTATTCTTTTTAAGAACGGATGCAAATGTAACAATTAATTTATTTGGCTTCAAAAAAATTAAACCCCATTTTGATGCGAACGCAAATGTTTTTCTTTGCTTCGAATAAGAAGACGCTCAACGGCGCTAGAAGCAGCATCAATAGCTTCTTCAAATGTGCTACTTTCTTTCTTCACTACAAGCACATCTCCAGGTATTTGAACCTTAATTTCAACTTGTTTCGCTCTATTAAACGCCGATTTTTCAAGTTTCATATAAAGGTCTGTCGCTAAAATTTTACCGTAATAGTGTTGATATTTATCAATACGTTTGGAAATAAATTTTTTAAGATTTGATTTTAATGAGAAGTTAATCGCCTGAATAGTGAGTCGCATAATTACTGAGTTTTTACGTTAAAAATGAGTGGACTTAGTGCTAGGGTACTTTTATTTCTTTGCTCTGGGGTGTGCCGCGCGGTATGCGTCTTGCACTTTAGGGAGCTGAACTTTGGTGTACTCTTGTGTGGCAGCTAAGCTTTCGTGTCCAAGAATTTCTTTAACCACGTTTATGTCTGCACCTGCGTCTAGCATATGTGTCGCAAAACTGTGTCTCAACACATGAGGCGAGGTGCGTATCTTGCTAGATACCCTACCAAAATACAATTTTATAAGCCGATATACAAATGAGGGATAGGTTTTTTTACCTTTATCAGTTACAAGAAGAAAATTGTGTGTGGTTGCTTTATGAATTGTATTTCGTTGCTCACAGTAAGACTTTAATGCAACTACCATCGATGGTAAAAGGGGTACAAGTCTTTCTTTATTTCTTTTTCCCAAAACACGCAACTGATTTTGTGACCAGTCAATATCAGATACTTGTAATCCAATAAGTTCAGCTTGACGTATTCCTGTAGTGTATAATAATTCTAAAACCATTGCATCTCTGAGACCTGCAAAGCCAGTACGATCAATCTGCCGTATAGCCTGATCCACTTCTATTTCACTAAATGGAACAATAAATGACTTTTTAGCTTTTAAAGACTTGTGCTGTGCAAGCGGGTGCTTGTCTATTGCACCAATAGTACGCAAATAGGTGTAAAAAGAATTAAGCGTTGTGACTTTTCTATTTATACTACGGGCAGTCAACCCCTTTTTTGAAAGGGAAACGATGTAATCCCTGACCATAGCATAATGCACTTTGGTTAGGTCATCAATTTGATAGCTAGCAAAACAATGCAGGGAAAAATCGCGCAAATCTTTTTGATAGGCACGAAGTGTATGTGCAGAGTAATTTTTCTCAGCCGTAAGATAACGAAGAAAAGCAGCTACATTGTCCATGTGGACAAGGTAAGAAATTAATTTTCTTCTTGGTCGCGAAGATGTTGGATATAGGAAGCTTTTTGTATCTGAGCACGTCTAGAAACAGATGGTTTCGTGAATGTCTGACGACTGCGTAACTGACGCATGGTTCCTGTTTTATCAAACTTTCGTTTGAAGCGCTTTAGTGCGCGATCGATATTTTCACCGTCTTTGATTGGAATTATTAACATGAACCGAACCTCCTTTCTTTATGATTAAGTTGCAAATATAGTAGTAATTTTTAATACCCTGCAAGGACTATTTCAAAATTTGTTTCGCAATGACTACTTTTTGTATTTCTGAAGTTCCCTCGCCTATGGTACACAGCTTTGAATCGCGTAAATATTTTTCTACCGGAAATTCTTTTGAGTAACCATAACCACCGAAAATTTGAACTGCTTCATTAGCAACACGAACACAAGTTTCCGAAGCAAATAGCTTACACATAGCACTGATTTTGGTCATTCGTTTTCCCATATTCTTTTCGTAGCAAGCTTTATGCATAAGCAATTCAGATGCTTCGATATCGGTTGCCATTTGTGCCAACTTAAATGAGATACCCTGAAACGCATTAATTGGCTTACCAAACTGTACACGCTCAGAAGAATATTTTAATGATGCCTCATATGCCCCACGTGCAATCCCCAATGAAAGTGCAGCAATGGATATGCGTCCACCATCCAAAATTTTCATGGACTGAATAAAACCATCGCCCACTTCACCCAATCTATTTTCATCAGGAATACGACATTGATCAAATACCAGTTCTGCAGTTTCAGAAGCTCGCATCCCTAGTTTATTTTCTTTTTTTCCTGCGCTAAAACCAGGTGTTCCCCGTTCAATAGCAAAAGCCGTCATGCCATGGCTATCACCTTTCTCACCAGTTCGTATTATCACAACTGCAATGTCACCACTGCTGCCATGGGTGATGAAATTTTTCGTGCCATTTATAATCCAGTCGTCACCATCACGTACGGCAGTTGAGTTCATGCCGCCTGCATCAGAGCCTGTATTGTGTTCTGTCAGTCCCCACGCGCCAATCCAGTCTCCAGATGCCAATTTTGGCAGCCAACGCTGTTTCTGATCTTCGGAGCCAAACTGTAAAATATGATTGGTACACAATGAGTTGTGGGCAGCAATGGATAGCCCTATGGAAGGATCTACCTTTGAAATTTCTTCAATAATTGCGGTGTATTCAAAATATCCCAAACCAGCACCGCCATAGATCTCAGGTACTAATATCCCCATAAAACCCATACTCCCGGCATGATGAAGGACTTCTTTTGGAAAAAACTGGCGTTCGTCCCAGTCCATAACATATGGTGCAATGTACTGTTGCGCAAAATCTCGCGCAGAAGCGGCTACCATATTATGGGTTTCTCCTAATTCGAAATTAGGCCCAATTTGTAATTCAGTTTTCATAGCTAATTAAAAGACAAATATAATGATAATCTTGCTTTTTTAACGGAATCCAACTGTTGAATAGCTGCCAAGTCGTTCCACGAAGAAATATATTCCTTTTGTGTTCTAATTGCTACTATACTACTTGCTAATGAAGTGCTAATATAATAGTGCTCAGCCAGTTGTGCTATGGTTAAGTTATTGATGTTTTGTTTTTTAATTATTGGGACTGAGTCGAGAATAAAATATTTCCACAGTTGATCTTGAGTCTCTGAGTTAAGCCCCCACACATCACTCAGTTGATCTTTTACTACAAACCCTCCTAATTTGTATCGCACTGCAATGATACGGTTTGCAAACACCTCCCCTATACCATAGACTTGTTGTAAATCGGCGGCAGTTGCTCCGTTCAATTCCTTTTTGACGCGTTTCTTTTTTGGGTTTTCTCTTTTGGCGAGAATCGGTTTAGGAATTTTAAGATAAGGTCGTATGCGTAATAATTCACTGTCTGAAAGTTGTGCTATTCGCTGAAACACACGCTCTGAGCTTATATATTTTCCTGCACCGCGATAAGTGCGAATACGATTTACCGCATCTACAGAAATACCAAGCTGATATGCCTTAAAATCAGTAATATAGTTTGGGTTAAATGGATAAATTGTATCCTTAATGCTTTTCTGTTTTTTTCCTACAAGTGCTTCAATTTGCATTTGCTTAAGACTATCATGCTGCAAATAAACATTAGCTTTTTGGGTGTTTTTAGGGAAATATATTACACCCAGGTGTGCTGCCGAGAACAACACCAACGTCCATAGGATTCCTTTCCGTTGGGCTTTGGTTAGGTTAAGAAATTTGGGGGGAGTTTTCACGGCATACGCTAAATTTTAGTCCTGATAGCAGAAAGGTAGCGCGTAAGTTCTTCTTTAACTTTTGGATAAAGGAAAAATAGCCCAATCATATTTGGAAATACCAATGCTAAAATCATGGCATCTGAGAATGTCCATACTGCAGACATATCCCCAGCAGCACCAATAACAATAAATGCCAAAAACAATAATTTATAAGTAAGGTCTGATAATTTACTTTTACCAAAAATAAACATCCAAGATTGCAGCCCGTAATATGACCAAGAAATCATGGTTGATATAGCAAACAACACTACTGCGATTGTTAAGAAAGGACCAGAGAAAGAAATATATTCTGCAAAAGCAGCAGCGGTAATTCCTGCACCTTCAACAGCCTCCCCGTTTATTAGAACTACTCCGTTTTCGCCACCATATGCAAAAACTGAATTATCTCCATTAAATATAATAATAACCAATGCTGTCATGGTACAAATCACAACGGTATCGATAAAGGGTTCCAGAAGTGCCACAAGCCCTTCAGAAGCCGCATATTTAGTTTTTACGGCGGAGTGGGCAATTGATGCCGACCCTGCTCCAGCTTCATTGGAAAAAGCTGCTCGTCTAAATCCTGTAATCAAAACACCTAACAAACCACCTAAACCAGCTTGTGGGTTAAAAGCTTGATAAAAAATTTGACCAAAGGCGTTATCTACATAACTGAAGTTGGTTATGATGATATATAAACATGCACCAATATACATGGCTGCCATAAGCGGCACCACTTTTTCTGTTACTGACGCAATACGCTTAATACCGCCAATGATTATAATCCCAACAAAAACCATCATGATAATTCCGATGATGGTACGTGCGCTTCCGCCTGTCATACCAAAGGAGTCAACAAGTTGCATGGCCGCCTGATTAGACTGAGCGGCATTACCTCCACCAAAAGAGGCACCAACACACAATACGGCAAATACTATCGCTAAAAACTTACCAAATTTAGCAAATCCTCTTTCTTTTAAACCTTTTGTCAAATAATACATCGGGCCACCATAGACAGTTCCATCTTTACCAACATCGCGGTATTTAACTCCTAATGTACATTCTACAAATTTGGTTGACATACCAATAAGACCACATAAAATCATCCAAAAAGTAGCCCCGGGACCACCAACAGCAATAGCAAGCGCAACACCTGCAATATTCCCATTTCCAACCGTTCCAGAAACTGCAGTTGCTAAAGCCTGAAAGTGACTAACCTCACCCTCTTTACTTTCGTCTTTGATCGTATCAACAACATCACCATCTTCAATGCTCACAGCTGCTTTTTTATCAGCTTCGTGATGATCAACATCATCGTATTTTCCACGAACAACCCCTATGGCAGTTGGAAAACGTCTAAAATTGATAAACCCAAAATAAATGGTGAAAAATAATGCTCCACCAACCAACAAGAAAATGATGGTAGGAATTTCAGTTCCTGGAAAATTATGCAAAACCACACCACCCCACCAATCAGCGATTGGCGTAAAAGCTTCATTGATACGTTCATCTATTCCCTTTTCTGTGGATTGAGCTGTAAGTGGCAAACAAAAAAGTGATACTAAAAATGTGGTTCGTAATTTCATACTGTTTTTGTGGATTATAAATCGAAAACGGATGAGCGTTTTGCAAATAAAAAATCTTTCATTTTGAGCCAAAAGGCAAGCACTAAATATAATGCAAAACCAGCACCCAACGAAAAGAAACTAAGATATATAAAAAAAATACGCACATTTTTTGCTTTCATTCCAAGTCGCTCGGCAAGGCGCGAACAGACTTCAAATCCTCTTTTTTCAAAAAAATAGCGTGCTTCGTGCAACAAACTCATCGCACAAATGTAATCAAAGATTTAAAAGTGTATGTCCGAAAGCACATTTTAAACAACGCCTGGGCGTGCAATAATTATGCTTTAACTGGATGCATGCCTGACTTTCAAGGGCGTCTTTTATAAGACACCCTAACCGGTTAAAATTTGCAACATACTTGTTTTTTTCTGCAGGAAGTTGACGAACCCAATCCAATATATCTGACTTGCGTGCATCTCCCAAATAGCTGTAATATTGAAATAAAAATGGAAAAATGGTATTAAGCAACAGCAAGTCTTTAAAGTGGCGCGTAAGCCGATTTACACGAGGTTTGGATGGGGTGCCAAAATGATAATGGTTGTCCCAAAAAGTTGAGGTTTTTGCATCCAATATGTCATACCAATCATGAATTGTCTCAGCCCTTTGAACCAGATTCAGTAGCCGTGGTTTGTGGTGGACCAACCACGCTAGTTGTGCCAAACGTATGGTAGGGAAGTTTGTTGGACGTAACCTAAAAAAAGTGGCTCTTTCCGATGAAGGGTTAAGTTTGTATTTATGCTTTAAATACGCGTACGTTTTTTGCAGCTTTTGAAAATATTCATTTTCAAAGGGCTTATTAAGAAGTCCGGCTTGACCCATAAAAAGCGCTTCTAAACGTTCTATATTAGACGTGTTTTTTAAAACCGCCATCCACGGAACAGAAAGTGCCAACTGTGCAAATGCCATCCCGTTTTGCCTAAGTCCAAACCCCTTAGCTAGGGCAACAAAAAATACGGCCTCCCAATTATTTTGTGTAAGTGTTAGCCAACTTTGTAATAAAGTCGTTTTTTCCATCAAACGCTCCACATATAGGTTTTCCCAAAATTGTTGGCGCACGAACTGAGAAAGTTTAGGCAACTTATCTTCGCATAGTATCCACTTATCGGTTTGAGTCAACCATTTTGTGTAGCGTTTGACAAAGTTTTTGTTTGCATATTGTTCAAGGCACAATGTTGGTAAAGGTTGTTGACTCGGGTCAAAAACAGGCACATCAGGTTTCCAAACAACGTGAAGAATTACATTATCATAATTGCTGTCATTTTGGTGATTGTGATTAAACCAATCGGAAGAATTTACATGAATTTCCACGTTTCCGACCCAAAGAGTGCTGTTGATTTTGATATGTGCATTGAAAAAATCAGGACCTGCCAGTGCATTTTCTTGACCAGGCTTAACTACAACAATAGCCTCACCGCTAGTGGTTTTTAAATGACCACGGCGAAAATTCTGGGTTTTCCATAAATAGGTAAGCAATTCTTCGCGCACCTAACATAAGAAGTATTACTCCTCCAAATCGCCCTCCCATGCAAGGACACCTCCTTCAAGATTATATACTTGTTCAAAGCCCATTTGCTCCATGAGTTGACACGCTTGACCACTCCTAGCACCCGAACGACAATAGACAAAATATGCTTTGGACTTGTCTAATTCCTCAATGGAGGATATGAATTCCGAGCCTCCACGAATATCTAAATTCAGTGCATTTTTAATATATCCACTTTCAAACTCATCTTCTGTACGGACATCAAGAATAACAGATTCGGGGGTTTGACTTTGCAATTCCGCCCATTCAATAGGTGATAATTCGTTCATCGTTTTTTGCTTTTTGGGCGAAAATACACAAGAAACAATTAACAAACCAATCGCAACAAATATGTATTTTTTCATTAAATCAAATATAATTAAAAAATTACATTACATTTGTAGTGACAATAATTGTTAGTACAATGATTGAAAGAGATGTTATTATAGGATTAATGAAAAGTGGAAATATGGCATATGACCAAATAAACACGATGTTACAATCTTATGGCCTAACACTTCAACAATTTAATGTACTGCGTATTTTACGCGGCAGAAATGGTTCGGCTGCTTGTTTGGAAAGCATCACAAACGACATGATTCAACGCATGAGTAATACATCAAGACTGGTGGATAGACTCATTGTAAAAGCGTTGGTGAAACGAAAGGTTTGCGAAAAAAATCGACGGAAAGTGGATATTTTTATTACCAATAAAGGCCTTAAATTGCTGGCTGAAATAGACCCTATTTTGGATGCAAGAGAAGTAGAAATCACCGCTTCACTTACATTGAAAGAAAAGGAACAATTATTGCAACTACTAGAAAAATTAAAATAATAACATGAATATTAAATACACACACATGAAAAAGAGAAATCTTATCGCCCTCGGGGCATCACTATTTTTAGCGCTTGGACTACACGCACAAACAACTGCCATTTCTAATGGTTTAATTGATTGGAAAGGAAGCAAAATAACAAATGAGTCCCATGAAGGAACTATTGCAATAAGCGCTGGAAGCATTTCGTTTGATGGAGACAATCTCACGGGAGGAACATTTACAGTTGATATGAACAGCATTGTATGCACAGATCTTTCTGAATCATATGGAGCTAAACTTGTAGATCACTTAAAATCAGATGATTTCTTTGGTGTTGATGAGCACCCAGAAGCAACACTTACATTCACTTCAGCTATCCCAACAGAAGGTGGTTTTAAAGTGACCGGTGATTTTACAATAAGAGGCATTACACATCCTGAAACTTTTATTTTAAAACTTGACGGTAACAAAGCAACTGCAGATTTGGAAATTGACCGTTCTAAGTACAACGTAAAATTCCGTTCTGGAACATTTTTTGAAAATCTTGGAGATAAGCTTATAAACGACGAATTAGAACTCCGCGTAAGCTTTACTTATTAATCACTTGTTTTTTAGCTGTCGAGTTGTATATTTGAACAGATGAAAAAATTCATAACTAAATCGCTTTGGTGGAACTCCTTGTAAGGAGTCGATAGGCGTTTTAGAAACACACAAAAGGCTTGTCGTATTGACAAGCCTTTTTTTATTTTTGAACCATGAAGTTTGTACTCAAAACAGATAATAGAGAATTACTCACCGACACCATGACACCGGTGAATATGTACCTCAAAATTAGAGATGCATATCCAGAAAGTGTACTTTTGGAAAGCTCTGACTATGGCGCTAAAGACAATAGTGTTGCGTATTTGTGTTTTAACCCAATCGCTTCTTTCAAGGTGCACAAAGGACTTATGACGCAAACTTTTCCAGACGGAACAAAACAAGAAACACTACTGACCAAAGAGCTTTCAGTGGTAGAAGCGTTAGAAACATTCATATCCTATTTTGAAACTGATTTATCCGAATCCCGCTTTTTAACCAATGGTCTTTTTGGCTACACCTCATACGAGGCTGTTCAATATTTTGAGGATATTGATGTAGCAGAGAAAGAGAGTAAAACTGGAATTCCAGAAGTTTATTACGCCCTGTATCAAAACATTGTTGCAGTAAATGTATTTAACAATCAAGCCAAATTATTTGCCCATTGCTACCAGGCTGATAGCAACTTAGAAGAGGTAGTAAAACTACTTCAAGCACCTGCACGTGATTCGTTTGCTTTTAGTAAAGTAGGTTCGCCTGCCTCTAACATGACAGACGATGAATTTGTGGAATTGGTCAAAAAAGGCATCCATCATTGTATGCGTGGAGATGTGTTCCAAATTGTTTTGTCGCGACGCTTTACACAAGCCTTCAAAGGAGACGATTTCAGCCTATACCGTGTGTTGCGATCCATCAACCCCTCCCCCTATATTTTTTATTTTGATTTAGGAAACTACAAGATTTTTGGAAGTTCACCCGAGGCACAATTGGTTGTGCAAGACGGCGTAGCAGAAATTCATCCTATTGCCGGAACATTTATCCGAACAGGAAACGATGCCCAAGACGAGGCTAAAGCCAAAGAATTGGCGCAAGACCTTAAAGAAAATGCCGAACACATGATGCTTGTGGATTTAGCACGAAATGATTTAAGTAGGCATGGACACCATGTTACCGTAGAAAAAGACCGAGAAGTACAGTTTTATTCTCATGTCATTCACTTGGTTTCTAAGGTTACAGGGCAAAAAAAGGCAGACACCTCTACCATGCAGGTCGTTGCAGACACCTTCCCAGCAGGAACCTTAAGCGGTGCCCCTAAACACCGTGCCATGCAGCTTATTGACGCATATGAAAATAGTGACCGTGCTTTTTATGGAGGTGCAATTGGTTTTATTGACTTCAAAGGAAATTACAACCACGCAATAATTATTCGTTCCTTTTTGAGCAAAGACAATATGTTACACTACCACGCTGGAGCGGGAGTGGTATCCAAATCAAAGCCTGAAAGTGAATTACAAGAAGTATATAACAAATTACGAGCGCTTAATACCGCTATGGATAAAGCAGAAAAACAATTTCCATGAACATATTAGTTATTGATAATTACGATTCGTTCACTTTTAATTTGGTGCATTATTTAGAGGAACTCGACTGTGAGGTTACTGTAAAACGCAACGATCAATTTGACATGGACGAAGTGGCTACATTTGATAAAATTGTACTTTCTCCAGGACCTGGAATTCCTGACGAGGCAGGGTTATTAAAACCCGTAATTGAACAATATGCGAAAACCATTCCCATGCTGGGCGTGTGTTTGGGCCATCAAGCCATTGCCGAGGTTTTTGGCGGAACGCTAACAAATCTTTCTACCGTTTTTCACGGTATTTCCAGCATAATGACGGTGCTACAAGATGATCCACTATTTGCCGATTTACCTAAAAGCTTGGAGGTTGGACGCTACCATTCTTGGGTGGTTGACAGACCGCTTCCAGCTGGATTCACCATATTAGCAGAAGAAGAAAACGGACAAGTGATGGCATTTAAGCATGATAGCTATCCGCTATATGGCGTTCAGTTTCACCCTGAATCTGTACTCACGCCACAAGGAAAAAAAATGTTAAAAAATTGGGTTTCGTTATAATGCTTGCGCTTTAACAAAACGAAAATATATAATGAAAGAAATTTTAACACGACTGACCCAACACGAAAAGCTCTCGAGAAAAGAAGCAAAAGAGGCATTGCAATTTATTGGTAATGGTGCTGGTGACCCATATCAAATCACTACTTTTTTGAGTGTGTTTATGATGCGTAGTATTACGGTAGATGAATTGGCTGGCTTCCGAGATGCACTCTTAGAACTATGCATTGCTATAGATTTGTCTGCATATAATCCTATTGACTTATGCGGAACAGGCGGCGATGGCAAAGACACTTTTAACATCTCAACACTTTCGTCTTTTGTAACTGCAGGAGCGGGTATTCACGTGGCAAAACACGGAAATTATGGCGTTTCTTCATCGTGTGGCTCAAGTAATGTAATGGAGTTTTTGGGTATTCGCTTTTCTAATGATGTCGGTTTTTTGGAGAAATGTATTGATAACGCAGGAATTTGTGTTTTGCACGCACCCTTGTTTCATCCTGCCATGAAACACGTAGCACCTATTCGCCGTGCGTTACAGCTCAAAACCTTTTTTAACATGTTGGGGCCTTTGGTAAATCCATGTGCGCCAAAGCAACAAATTGTTGGTGTTTTTAATCTGGCACTACTTAGATTGTATCACTTTTTATTTCAAGATACAGATACAAATTTTTGTATTTTACATGCACTTGATGGCTATGATGAAATCTCGCTTACGGGAGCTACCAAAGCTGTTTCTAAAAATGGTGAAATGCTTATTCGCCCATCCGATTTTGGCCTTAAACCGCTAGCGCCAAAATCCATTGGAGGCGGAAACACAGTTGAAGCTGCCGCAACTATTTTTAAAGCGGTTTTGAATGACGAGGCAACAGCAGCGCAAAAGCAAGTGGTATGCGCAAATGCAGGAACTGCCATTGCAACCGCATTGGATGTTTCGCTAGACGAGGGCTATGAAAAAGCTAAAGAATCCATTGAATCAAAAAAAGCATTACAAGCCTTTACTAAACTTCTAGAGCTAAGCAAGTCATGAGTATTTTAGCACAAATTGTTGCAGATCAACGAAAAGAAATTGCACTTAAAAAAACGGTGGTTTCTGAAAAACAGCTATATGCTATGCCACTTTACAAAAGGCGAACAATTTCATTTTCTAACGCAATAAAAAACACGCCATTAGGCATCGTGGCGGAACACAAAAGACGATCGCCGTCTAAGCCAGAAATCAAATTGCAATCTAGAGCTGCAGCAGTGGCAAAAGGCTATGAAAAAGCAGGCATTGCTGCCATGTCGGTGCTAACAAATGGTCAATACTTTGGGGGTTCTTTAGAAGACTTGCTTCTCGCAAGAAGCGCATGCAATCTTCCCCTATTGCGGAAAGAATTTATTGTAGATGCATATCAAATTCATGAGGCAAAAGCCTATGGCGCTGATGCTATTTTGCTCATTGCAGCTTGTCTAACCGCAGATGAAACAAATCTTTTGGCCAAAACCGCAAAAAGCATTGGCATGGACGTACTCCTAGAAGTCCATAATAAAACTGAACTCAATGAATCGCCTTTAACATTTATTGACGTGGTTGGGGTTAATAACCGTAATCTTAACGATTTTTCTGTATCACTAGAAACAAGTTTGTCGTTGGCGGAATACATTCCATCCGATAAAGTTAAAATTTCCGAAAGTGGAATTTCCTCTCACAGCGCTATTGCTACACTGCAACAAGTAGGATTTGATGGCTTTTTGATGGGCGAACATTTTATGTTGCACGAAACTCCTGGAGAAGCTGCACAAGAATTCATAAAAACGTTTAAGCCATGAAATTAAAAGTATGTGGCATGCGCGAACCCAAAAATGTTGCTGAAGTAGCAACATTACAACCCGATTATATGGGGTTCATATTGTGGGATGGCTCTAAGCGTTATTGCGAAACGCTGCCAGAAGTTCCTGCCTCCATTACCAAAGTGGGGGTTTTTGTAGATGCGCCTTTGAATGAAATTGAACATGCTATCAAAACATTCAAACTCGGTGCAGTGCAACTACACGGAAATGAATCGCCACAAAAATGTCGTGAACTGCAAGGTAAAACACAAGTAATAAAAGCATTTGGTATTGGAGAAGGTTTTGATTTTACCACACTCTTAGACTATCTGCCCTACTGCGATTTTTTCTTGTTTGACACCAAAGGGCCTATGCCTGGCGGTAACGGAATTACTTTTGACTGGTCTATTTTAAAAAATTATGCCTTTGATTTACCCTTTTTTATAAGTGGTGGTATTGGGTTAGAAGAAATTGATAAGATTAACGAACTTCGCAATGCAGATTTACCTGTCTATGCTATTGATGTAAACAGTAAATTTGAAACTGCTCCAGCGTTTAAAAATGTGGAGCAACTTAAAAATTTTAAAGAAAAATTAGCGCTATGAACACATATAATGTAAACGAAAAAGGCTACTACGGCGATTTTGGTGGAGCTTATATTCCAGAAATGCTTTATCCAAATGTGGAAGAGCTAAGACAAAGTTATTTGGAGATTACAGCACAACCAGACTTCAAAGCCGAGTTTGATCAATTGCTGAAAGACTATGTTGGAAGACCAACTCCACTATATTTTGCGTCGCGCTTATCTGAAAAATACAACACCAAAATTTACCTAAAACGGGAAGATTTATGTCACACCGGTGCGCACAAAATCAACAACACCATTGGGCAAATTCTATTGGCAAAACGTTTGGGTAAAAATCGCATCATTGCAGAAACAGGTGCTGGACAACACGGCGTAGCTACAGCTACCGTTTGTGCGCTTATGGGCATCGAATGTATCGTGTATATGGGTGAATTGGATATAAAACGACAAGCGCCAAACGTAGCCCGCATGAAAATGTTAGGTGCAGAAGTTAGACCAGCACAATCAGGTAGTAAAACACTAAAAGACGCAACCAATGAAGCCATTAGGGATTGGATCAACAACCCTGTTGATACGCATTACATTATTGGCTCTGTGGTTGGACCGCATCCTTACCCCGACATGGTAGCGCGTTTTCAAGCAGTGATCAGTGAGGAATGCAAAACACAATTACAAGAAGTTGAAGGTCGTGATTACCCCGACCACGTTATCGCTTGTGTGGGCGGTGGAAGCAATGCCGCTGGTATTTATTATCATTATTTAGATGATCCACGTGTGAATATTATTGCGGTAGAGGCCGCAGGAAAAGGGATTGATTCGGGGGAAAGTGCTGCAACCTCCGCCTTAGGAAAAGAAGGCATTATCCATGGAAGCAAGACCTTATTGATGCAAACGCCCGATGGACAAATCACCGAGCCATACTCCATTTCGGCAGGCTTAGACTATCCTGGGGTTGGACCTATGCATGCACACTTGTATCGCAGTCAACGCGCTGAATTTGTTTCTATTCCAGATCAAGAAGCTATGGATTGGGGACTTTCACTTTCACAAATGGAGGGCATTATTCCAGCCATTGAAACGGCACATGCTTTTGCACT
>CBFHOG010000008.1:0-89827 GCA_965657545.1 Flavobacteriaceae bacterium
TCGTATAAATATAAGTTAGGCACAATACGAATGAAAAAATCATTATTTTTATATATAAATATTTAAATATGAAGTATCCAATTAAAATTTTAATCTCATTAATAATACTTAGCTCTTGCTCAGATACAGGCAATGAGGATAATCCAGATTGTACTCTCACCCCTGATTTAAATACTGAAGAAACTTCCAACGTTACTGAGACTAGCGCAACATTTATTGGACAAATTATAGCACCAACTTGTGAAAGCACAGTTACTTCTCAAGGTTTTGTTTATGCCAAAACAACTCTTCCAAAGACTGATGATATTGTTATAGAAGTTAATGGAGAAAATATTTCTTCCGAAGTAAGTAATTTGGATAGAAACACAACTTATTATATTAGAACATTTTTTGTAAACCCAACTGGAGAGTATTATGGAAATGAAATTGAGTTTACAACAGCAATAGGAGAACTTGATATTATAACAAAAACTATAGAAAATATTACATTAAACAGTGCAATGGGTGGAGGGATAATAAATGATGATGGAGATGGAACAATCACAAGTAAAGGAATATGCTGGAGTACTTCTCAAAACCCAACAGTTGATGATAATCATATAGAAGATAATACAAATAGCTATGATTTTAATTCAAATATTACAGGACTACAGCAAAACACAATTTATTACGTTAGAGCTTACGCTATAAATGAAAATGGTATTAAGTATGGAACTGAAGAAACATTTACAACTCAATCATCGACATATAAAGTTGAATTAAACATAAAAGGTTATACGAATAGCTGTAGCGTTGAAGCACCTTATATTTATTATGAAATAAATTATAAAATCGATGACAACGAAGTTGTTTTTGAAGCAGCTGAAGGTTTTGAAGGTGCCTCTTGGAGTCATCCTCATTCATCAACTCAAGGAGTTAGTGACAGTGCTATTGAAAACAATTTAGAAATAACAATTCATCTTGCTCAGTTCAATCCACATAATCCAAGTGAGACTTTCAAAGGAGCTTATTTAGATAATATGTCATTAGTGATTACAAATGTCGAAAGTAGCGTAGAAGTTTTGAATATTACACTACCCTCATTATTCATTTGTACTGATGTTGCGTATAAAAATATTATCAATTTTAATACTGCTGATAATAGTCACACTATTGAACAATTGACTTATGGATTTTAAAAATATACTGTGCCTAACATTAGCTAAAAGTAATTGCTTGTTCTCCCTGCTAGCGCGAGCTTGCTTGCTGCAATCAGGGCTGTGTCTCGTGCTGATTTTATAAGTTTAAACATTTAATAGCTTATTTAAAACATCGATCCTAACTCTGTTTATCCAAACCTTTGGATTAAAAAAAAGACGCAAAACATGGTTTTGCGCCTTTTATAAAAATTAAATTTTAAGGGCTTCTCTATTCTGTTTTGGGCTCAATAGAATACACAAAGAAACGTACTACTTTACCGTCTTTAATTTCACCATCTATCATTTGAAGCATAGTGGTTTCTTCTCCCTCAATGGTTTGGGTTACATTATGTCCTGCAAGTACCCAATCTGCGCCACTAGGAACCGATTTGTACGGCATACCCCAATAGGCATCCCATTTTGGATTTGCAACAGCAAACCAGCCTTCTAAAAGCGTAGCTTGTTCTTCTTTTGATTTAATCTCAGAACCATCAGGGCTTAAAATGTAAATGGAATCTACACTCATGGACTTAATCGTCTCCAAGTCTTGATTGTTGTGTGCATCTATGTATTTCATCCATACATCCAAAACGTCGTCAGATCCTGTGATGAATTTCTCACCAGGCATGAACTTAAAAAAACCAACGCCTTCCACTGTAGTTTCAGCAGCAGGAGTTGCACAACCCACTACGGCTAAAACTAGCGTTATAAAAAGTACTCTTTTCATGATTATTTACTTTAAATTGTTATTCCCCATAAAATTAGTAAAAATTTAACAACTCATTTTTAATGAGGCACTTACGTTATTTTTTATTTTGTAGGTTTATAAAATGAAACGCACCTACTTTTTTGTTATTTTAATTTGTTTTAGCTGTACCATTACACAAAAAACAGAAATTCCTACGCTTTCATATTCGGAATTAAAACCCTTTTTATACAAAGAAGGAAACAAAACCTATGTTGTCAATTTTTGGGCAACATGGTGTGCTCCTTGTGTTAAAGAACTCCCCTATTTTGAAACCCTAAACCAAAACGAAAATGTAGACGTCCTTTTGGTAAGCCTCGATTTTCCGAAACATAAAGAAAGTCGGTTGTTACCCTTTATTAAAAAACACCAATTGCAATCAAAAGTAGTGCACCTGGATGATGCCAACGAAAATTTTTGGATCAATGCCATTGACTCCACATGGAGCGGTGCCATACCCGCAACAATCATTTATAACCAAAACAAACGTATGTTCTATGAACAGTCTTTTACCGAAGACGAATTAAATAAAATTATCAACACTTTTTAATCCCTAACCCATGAAAATAATCCTAATTCTAATCAGTTCACTTTTTATATTTACACACAACCACGGCTATAAGGTCGGAGATGTTGCCACTGACTTTTCACTTTCTAACATCAATGGCGAGATGGTTTCCCTAGCAGATTATACAGATGCCAAAGGCTTTATCGTGATTTTCACCTGTAATACCTGTCCCTATTCTGTTGCTTACGAAGACCGCATCATTGCTTTAGACAATAAGTATAAACCAGAAGGCTATCCTGTTATTGCCATTAACCCTAACGATCCTGCAGCCATTGGTGGTGAGCAACTTATCGACATGAAAACACGCGCCACAGAAAAAGGATTTACATTTCCCTATTTGCAAGACAAAGGACAGCATATTTACCCAAAATACGGGGCCACTAAAACTCCGCATGTATTTATCTTAGAAAAACAAGAAAAAGGCAATGTGGTGCAATATATCGGGGCTATCGATGATAGTTCAAGAAATCCAGAAAAGGTAACCCAACGTTATGTGGAAGACGCTGTAGATGCACTTTTAGCCGGTCAATTACCTAAAGTGACTTATACCAAAGCTATTGGATGTTCTATTAAAACGTTGTAGTGTTTTCATTATTTTGATTGACAATTAAATTGTAGTTACTTTGTAATAACATAATTGATTATGAAAACAGCAATTATACAAATCGGTAACTCAAAAGGCTTACGTTTAAGCAAGACCATTTTAAAGCAATACAATATTACAGACGAGGTGGAGCTTATCTTTGAAAAAGGTCAGATTATAGTTAAGCCAATAAATATACCCAGAGCAAATTGGGAGACATCCTTTTTGGATATGCGTCAAAATAGCGATGATGAACTGCTTATTCCGGATGTATTTGAAGAAGAAAATCTAGAAGAATGGAGCTAGTCCAATACGCCATTGTTCTTGTAAACCTTGATCCTACTGTGAGTAGTGAAATAAAAAAAACACGCCCTTGTGTTGTGCTTTCTCCTAACGAAATGAACAAACACCTGAAAACAGTAGTCCTTGCGCCCATGACTTCAAATTTGAAAAATTATCCAACACGTGTGCCGGTGCTGCATCAGCGCAAAAAGGGTATGATTGTCATTGACCAAATCCGAACGGTGGATAAAAGTCGTGTCATCAAAAAATATGATATATTGACCCGTTCTGAAATTGATACCTGTAAGTCAGTTATCAAAGAAGCCTTTGTGGATTAATTAGACATTGAATCTAAAGTGCATGACATCGCCGTCTTTTACGGTGTAGTCTTTGCCTTCTACCCTAGCTTTTCCAGCTTCTTTGGCTTTTTGTTCTGAACCAAAATGATCGTAATCTGAATAGGAAATAACTTCCGCCCGGATAAAGCCTTTTTCGAAGTCGGTATGAATAACACCTGCTGCCTGTGGTGCAGAAGCACCTGCAGGAATGGTCCATGCGCGCACTTCCTTTTCTCCAGCAGTAAAATATGTTTCTAAATCAAGGAGATTATATGCAGCACGAATAAGCTTAGCAGCACCAGGCTCTTCTAAGCCCAAATCTTCTAAAAACAATTGGCGCTCTTCATAAGTTTCCAATTCGTTAATATCAGCCTCAGTAGCAACGGCAAGTACCAATACCTCTGCATTTTCGGCAGCTACTGCATTTTTTACTTTGGCAACATAGTCGTTTCCAGTTGCAGCAGCACTTTCGTCCACATTACAAACATACAGTACAGGTTTATCTGTGATAAGTTGTAAGGGACTTACAAATGCAGCACGATCATCGTCAGAAATTTCAATAGCACGTACCGAGTTGGCTGCTTCAAGTCCGTTGTGTAACACTTCCAAAACAGCAAGTTCTTTTTGTGCCTCTTTATTTCCTGTTCTAGCAGCTCGTTTTACCTTTTCAAGACGTTTTTCAACTGCTTCCAAGTCTTTAAGTTGCAATTCAATGTCAATCGTTTCTTTATCGCGCAAAGGGTCAATAGAGTTATCAACATGCACAATATTATCATTGTCAAAGCAGCGTAATACGTGGAGAATCGCATCGGTTTCTCTAATATTTGCTAAAAACTGATTGCCTAATCCCTCGCCTTTACTTGCGCCTTTTACCAAACCTGCAATATCTACAATCTCCACAGTAGCAGGAATAACTTTTTGAGGATTAACTAGTTCTTCTAATCGATTTAAACGTGGGTCAGGAACATTTACCACACCAATATTAGGCTCAATGGTACAAAAGGGAAAATTGGCACTTTGTGCCTTTGCACTCGATAAACAATTGAAAAGTGTTGATTTACCTACGTTGGGCAATCCTACAATACCTGCTTTCATATTATTCGGGATGCATAAAGCGTTGCTTGCCTAGGAGCACCTCTTCGGTTTCCTCATGATCTTCATCTGGAACGCAGCAATCCACAGGACAAACAGCAGCACATTGTGGCTCGTCGTGGAACCCTTTACACTCGGTACACTTATCTGGAACAATAAAATACACTTCATCAGAAATGGGTTCCTGCATGGCGTCGGCATCAACAGCATTTCCGTTGGGCAACACAACATCGCCGCTTAAAGAGGTGCCGTCTGCGTATTTCCAATCAAAAGCACCTTCATAAATAGCGGTGTTAGGGCATTCAGGTTCACAGGCCCCACAATTAATACATTCATCAGTTATGATAATAGCCATAGCATTTCTTTAACTTTGCAAAGTTAGTGCATAAGCACACCACAGCAAAATATGAATTCACACCAAAATACCATTAATGCCTATACAGCATTAGGACAGCTTTTTAGCGATTACAGTAATAAAAAAAATACTACCAATGCATGGGTTGAAAAACTTGATAATGCGATTGTTAGTGCATCCAGCCAAAACAAATGGTTTACAAAAGACAACCTTGATTTTTGTATTAAAACATGGGGGGAGACACTTACTGAAACAAACATTTCAGCATGGCTAAACACCTATCCTGTCCAACAAACATCGCAGCGATTGGGTTTGGTACTAGCAGGAAACATTCCGCTTGTAGGACTTCACGATGTGTTGAGCGGCTTGGCGTCTGGATATAGCATTGAAATTAAATCATCTAGTAATGATAATATCTTACTCCCATTTGTGGTTGGTTTTTTGACTGAAATCCAACCTGAGTGGCAAGATAAAATTCATTTTACAGATGGGAAATTAGAAAAATTTGATCGTGTAATTGCCACGGGAAGCACCAATACCGCCCGTTATTTTGAATATTATTTTAAAGATGTTCCGCATATTGTACGAAAAACTCGAAATGGCATAGCCGTCCTTGATGGATCTGAAACCCAAGAAGAACTCGCAGCACTATGCCTTGACATCATGCAATATTTTGGATTGGGTTGCCGGAGCGTTTCGCATCTTATGGTTCCTGAAGGTTACGATTTTAACGATTTATTTTTGGCATTATACGAATATCGAGAAATCATTCACCACAATGCATATGCCAACAATTATGACTATAATAAAGCGGTGTATTTGATGCAAGAAATAGCATTGTTAGAGAATGGTTTTATTATGCTAAAAAAAGATAAAAGTCTAAATTCTCCAATTGCTTGTGTGCATTATAGCACTTATAAAAGTATTGAAGAAGTTGAAAAATCAATCGAGCTACAACAGGAACAAATTCAGTGTGTGGTAAGTACGTGTCTAGAAAACACATTGGCTTTTGGACAAACCCAACAGCCAAAGCTCAACGATTATGCCGATCATGTGGATACCATGGCGTTTTTGTTAAAAAAGTAATACAAATTAATATGCGTAACCGCATCGGTTTTTGTTACTTTGCGACTTAATTTAAATGAATTATGAAAAAGCACAACTTTAGTGCTGGACCTTGTATCCTCCCACAAGAAGTCATGCAAAAAGCTGCTGAAGCGGTAGTTGAACTGGACAACTCTGGTTTGTCGCTGATAGAAATCTCACACCGTAGTCCTGCATTTATCGATATCATGGAACGTGCGACCTCTTTAGCACTCGAACTTTTAGGACTTCAAGACAAAGGGTATAAAGCCATGTTTTTGCAAGGTGGAGCTAGCTTGCAGTTTATTGCTACTGCCTATAACTTGTTGGAAAATAAAGCCGGATATTGTAACACGGGAACATGGTCAACAAAAGCCATTAAAGAAGCAAAATTATTAGGTGAAGTGGTAGAAGTATCTTCTTCAAAAGACACCAATTTCAATTATATCCCAAAAGGTTTTGACATCCCGAATGGGCTTGATTATCTCCACATTACTACAAACAACACCATTTTTGGAACGCAATACAAAACCCTACCAGAAACAGATGCGGTGTTAGTTTCTGATTCATCATCTGATATTTTCTCACGGGAATTGGATTTTAGCAAATTCGGTATTTTATATGCTGGAGCGCAAAAAAACATGGGTCCTGCAGGAACTACCTTAGTGGTGGTTAAAGAAGAAGTACTCGGAAAGGTTTCACACAAAATTCCTTCTATGTTGGATTATAAAATTCATGCAGATAAAGGAAGTATGTTTAACACACCTCCTGTATTTCCGGTTTACACTTCTATGCTTAACTTGGAGTGGCTGAAAAACAAAGGCGGTATTGCTGCTATTGAAAAAGAAAATAATGCCAAAGCAGCGCTTATGTACGGCGAAATTGACCGCAATCCACTGTTTGATGGATTTGCCGCCACTGAGGACAGAAGTACAATGAATGCTACTTTTACGCTGAATACCCCCGAATTAAAAGACAGTTTCGAGGCCATGGCAAAAGAAGCAGGATTAAATGGTATTAACGGTCACCGCTCAGTTGGTGGTTACCGCGCATCGATGTACAACGCACTTCCTATTGAGTCTGTGCAAGTATTGGTAGATGTTATGAAAACATTAGAACAAAAAGCATAATTCACACATGAATATTCACGCAAATGACGGCGTATCGCAATCAGGTATTGATGCATTAACGCAAGCAGGTTTCACAGTAACCACCACCAATGTAGCCCAAGAACAACTTGTTGCTTACATCAATGAAAATAATATTACAGGCTTGTTGGTGCGTAGTGCTACAACGGCACGTAAAGAATTAATAGACGCATGCCCTGGCTTAAAGCTTATTGGTCGTGGTGGCGTTGGCATGGACAATATCGATGTTGCCTATGCACGTGAAAAGGGGCTACATGTGATTAATACGCCTGCAGCTTCGTCTTCTTCTGTGGCTGAGTTGGTGTTTGCCCATTTGTTTGGCGCCGTACGTTTTTTATACGACGCAAACCGCAATATGCCACTTGACGGTGAAACGAAATTTAAAGCACTCAAAAAAGCCTACGCTGGTGGTATTGAACTACGTGGCAAAACATTAGGAGTTGTTGGTTTTGGCCGTATTGGTCAAGCAACGGCTAAAATTGCATTGGGATTGGGTATGGACGTGGCAGCCTATGATCCATTTATGGACGAGGCTACTATTGCAGTTGATTTTTTCAATGGTCAGTCTGTAGATATTAACATTAAGACACGCTCATTTGACGAGGTGCTTTCGCAATCAGATTTTATTACACTACACGTTCCCGCTCAGGACAAACCCACTATTGGTGCTGCTGAATTTGATAAAATGAAAAAAGGCGCAGGTCTTATTAACGCTGCTCGAGGTGGAGTTGTAGATGAAGAAGCACTAGTTACCGCTTTGGATAACGAGCATTTGGCTTTTGCTGCCTTGGACACCTTTGTTAATGAGCCTACACCGGCTATCAAATTATTGATGCATCCAAAAATTTCGCTTACCCCTCATATCGGTGCAGCTACCAAAGAAGCTCAAGACCGTATAGGTACGGAATTGGCACAACAAATCAGTGAACTTTTAGGCTAAATGCACAGACTAAAAAAACGTTGGGGAATTGATTCCAATTTCCAATTGGTCATGATATTCATTGTTTTTGCGGTAACGGGATCGTCCGCTGCAAAACTTGCCACTCCCCTAACGAACTACTTGGGAATTACAGCAGATAACTTTTCAGGGTGGATTTATTGGCCAGTCAGAATTTTATTAATTTTCCCTATTTATCAGGTTCTACTAGTATTTTTTGGGTTTATTTTTGGTCAATTCAAGTTTTTTTGGAACTTTGAGAAGAAAATGCTCTCCCGCATGGGGTTGGCTTTTTTGTTTACCTCAAAAGATGATGCCTAAACTTTTCTTTTTTCGGTTGCTTTTTTTAGGGTTATTATTTTACCCTACGCTGGTGCAACATGTTCATATATTTGAGCATCACGATCATCCTGTTTGTGAAGAAAACGCCTTACACTTCCACGAAGGCGATACCACTTGTGATTTATTAGATTATGTATCTAATGTACAGGCGGTTCTACCTTCATTTTCGTTTATTTCATTACCCGAATTATTTTTATTAGAAAAAACACTTCTTGTTTCTGCTGCACACAGCAAAACAGTATTTAGTAAACAAAAAAGAGGTCCGCCATGTGCATAATTGCACCTTTTGATTTTTCTTTTGTTTAACTAAATATTTTATCATGAAATCCATTTATAGCGGATTAGTTTTCGCATTTATATCTTTTTATATCGGTCACAGTCAAATATCAGGACGCGTTACCAACTCTGAAACCAACGAACCTATTGAAGAGGTTCAAATACAAATCCCAAATCGGGATTATATTGTTTATTCAAATGCCGATGGTGCATTCGAATTATCAAATATCGTGGAAATTCCTTTTGTCGTTGTTGTATCTAGACTTGGGTACAAAACCATTGAAATTGAAGTTTCTTCAAACGATATGCCCATAAGTCTATCCCCCTCTGTTTTTGAAATGGAAGAAGTTGTGGTGTCTTCTCCTTTTTCAAATCTTGAAAACCAAAACACTATTGCAGTAACAAAAATCAATAGTGAGCATATTCAAGAAAGTGGTGCTTCTGTTTTGGCCGATGCCTTACAACAAATTCCAGGCGTATCTGCCATTAGCTCAGGACCTGGAATAGCAAAACCCGTTATCCGGGGACTCAGTGGAAACCGTGTTGTAACTTTTTCGAACGATTTGCGTTTAGAAAACTATCAATTTGGTGCAGATCACGGCTTAGACATTGGAACTACAGCAAAATCTGTTGAAGTAATTAAAGGCCCCTTTTCTTTATTATACGGATCTGATGCTATTGGGGGTGTGGTGTATATAACACCACAAGATTTTACGCAAAGTACTTTGTTAACAGGAAGTATCCAGCAACGTTATTTGTCGCAATCTTTTGGAGATGAGACAAGTGCCACTGCAGGTATTGCTGCTGGAAAATGGCAGTTTGGAATTAATGCGTCTCGCTTATCGCATGCTGATTATGAAACATCAACTACTTACTTTGTGCCAAATAGCCGTTTTAATTCCAAAGGAACTGGTTTTAACACCCGATTTAGTAATAAAAATTATCAAGCTACTTTTCGTTTTTCTTATGCCGATAAGCAAGCAGGAATTATTGAGGAGAAAGCGGGCGGTGCTCGAAACTTTGGAATCGAAATCCCCTATCAAGAAACACAACTCAATCAGTTTAGTTTACGACAAAAACTAGATACGTCTATTGGATTGTGGGATATGACAATCGGAATGTCGTTAAATCAGCGACGTGAATTTGAAGAACATGATGAACATGATGACGAACATGATAACGACCACGAAGATGAACATGAAGATGAGGAAGAGGGTGCTGCACTTAATATGCATAATCGGGTTTTATCATTTGATTTAAAAAACACCTTACCTTCATCTAGTTTATGGAAACAAATTGCAGGAGTACAGTGGTTAGAAAAGCGCAATCTTAATAATGGAGAAGAAAAGCTTATTCCAAATGCAACCCAACGTGATTTTGGTGCGTATTGGTTACATCAGTTTAAAACCAACAAGATCAAGTGGCAATTAGGTTTGCGTTATGACACTCGATTTATTAAAACTGAATCCTTTACATCACACCACGAAGAGGACGGTATAGAACATGAAGAAGAGGGTAATATTGACAAAACATTTACAAGCTTTAACAGTTCCCTTGGAGTAATATACCCCCTAACAGAAAAAGTGCAACTGCGTTTAAATGCAAGTACAGGCTACCGCGCACCTAATTTATCCGAGCTCACTTCTTATGGCGTACATCACGGTACGCAGCGTTTTGAGGTTGGGAATGCAAACTTAAAATCAGAAAAAAACATACAGTTTGACTTAGGTTTTGACATACAAACAAAATTCTTAAACCTTGGCGTAGATGGATTTTATAATACCATTTCAGACTATATTTTTCTTAACCCAACAAATGAAGTGGTCAATGATATAAATGTCTTTGAATATAATCAAGTCAATTCGCGACTATGGGGTGGTGAGTTTTACGCACATTATCACCCACAAGGCAGGGTTCATTTCGAAACATCAGTTGAATATGTAAAAGGAGAACAAAAAAACGGTACATCGCTTCCGCTTATCCCCCCATTTTCATTCAATCAAGAAATTCATTGGAGTATCAATGATGTTTTGGCAGCCTTTGTTTCGCTAACCATGGTTGACAACCAAAACAATGTGAGTGCGTTTGAAACAAGAACAAAAGCATATGAACTGGTTAACTTAGGCACACATATCGATATTCCACTCAGCAAAAGGGATGCATTGCGTTTACAAATATTGATTCGAAACCTGGGTAATCGAAATTATATTCCGCATTTGTCCAGGCTAAAAACGATTGGTGTTGAACAACCTGGGCGTAATTTTGTGCTATCTGCGAAGTATCTTTTTTAACTAAGACAACTTCCCTTGAATAAGCTTTAAAAACTCATTTCGAGTTTCCATAGCTTCAAAAGCACCTCGGAATCCTGAGGTTGTGGTTAGCGAGTTTTGCTTTTGTACCCCACGCATCATCATACACATGTGCGAGGCTTCAATAACAATAGCAACACCTTTAGGTTTGAGCGTTTCGTCTATGCAATTTAAAATTTGCTCGGTGAGACGCTCTTGTACCTGAAGGCGTCGAGAAAAAACATCCACCACACGTGGAATTTTACTCAACCCAACAATATGTCCGTCAGGGATATAGGCAATATGCGCCTTCCCAAAAAAGGGAAGCATGTGATGCTCACACAAGGAGTATAACTCAATATCTTTAACCAAAACCATTTCGTTATAGGATTCCGCAAATTTTGCACCTTCCAAAATAGCTGCGGGATCCATATCGTAACCGTGGGTTAGAAATTGCATGGCTTTAGCGGCGCGTTTTGGTGTTTCTATCAGTCCCTCGCGGAAAGGATTTTCACCCAAATCGGTAAGCACTTCTAAATAGTGTTTTTGAATAGATGTGGTCATGTCAGCATCGTATATGTTTTTAGCTTCGAATGTCATTGCGTCTTAATTTTTGTTGAATGATTTTTTAATAATTTTTTGACTTTAGGCGAAATAACAGCATTACAATACGGCTGATTCTTGTTTAAATTATAATAGTCATTATGCTCTATTTCAGCAGCATAAAAAACATCAAAAGCGGTTAGCTCAGTTACAATTGGGCTGGTGAATATGTTTTGCTTTTCCAAGCTTGCCATATAGGCTTCAGCGATTTCTTTTTGTTCAATAGAATGATAAAAGACCCCTGAACGATACTGTGTGCCTACATCATTACCTTGACGATTTAAGGTAGTAGGATCGTGTGTGTCAAAAAAAATTTCCAATAAGGTTTGAAATGAAACTAACGAAGGATCAAATGTAATTTGTACGCACTCCGCATGGCCTGTTCTACCTGTACATACTTCTCTGTATGCTGGATTCTTAATATGACCACCCGTGTACCCTGCAATAACCTCTGAAACGCCAATGAGTCGAGCAAATAATGTTTCTGTGCACCAAAAACAACCTCCAGCTAAGGTAGCTAACGCCATATTGTTTAATTAATATTAAGCAAAGTTAAACAAAATGTGTTTATTTTCCTATAAACAGAAAAAATAATATATTATTCAAGGCATAAGGTGTGTGTAAAAACACAAAAACAATTTTTACTACTTTTGATACAACCTAAATCTAAATTTATTATCCTTTTGTGAGCCTACACCTCCATTTTTATTTTTTTTTGGGTTGAAATAAAACAGGTACTTCATAATACACACTAAAAATGAAACCCAAAGAAATATTAAAAAAAACAATACACAGGCCTTGGAACATCCCAGATGAGAACTGGAAATTTTACCAAGAGTGGAAGCATGCCATATTTCTTCATTATAAAGTTGATATAAAAGAATTAGAAAAATTCGTTCCCAAAACATTAGAAATAGATCTTTTTCAAGGTAGTTCTTGGGTCTCAATTGTAGCTTTCACTATGAAAAAAATACGTCCTAAATATGTTCCAGCATTTTCACCAATCTCAAATTTTCATGAAATAAATATTCGTACGTATGTGAAATTGAATAACAAATGTGGGGTTTACTTTTTAAGTATTGAGGCTGGAAAAAGCTTGTCTTGTAAAATCGCCAAGAGAATTTCCGAACTACCATATCGGTTTTCAAAAATTAAACGAACCAACAACACTTATCAATCTAAGAATTCAGCGTATAATGATAAACTCGACATTGATTTTAATATTGGAAAAGAACAAAAGGAAAAAACCGAATTGGATATATGGTTGACCGAAAGGTATGCCCTTTTTCAAGACGCAGAAGATTATATTAACGCTTTTGAAATACATCATTTGGAATGGCCAATTAACAACATTGAATTACGTGGCATAGGGGTTAATTATCCAAGATTTGAAAATTTAATACATCATGAACCGGACACAGCACATTACTCCAAAGGAGTACAAGTGATTTCTTGGGGAAAGAAAAAAATGGAAAAATAAACTTTATTATGCATTTAAAAATCAAATTTGATTACTTTGCATAAGATGATTCAAGCGAAGCATATTTCGAAATCGTACGGCACTACAAACGTGTTAAAAGACGTATCGTTTTCGTTAGCACCATCTGAAATTGTTTCCATTGTTGGCCCTTCTGGAGCAGGAAAAACCACCCTACTCCATATTTTAGGTACCCTAGAGCACGCCGACGCGCATCCAAAAACCGAACTTATCATAAATGGCAAAAACATTAACGGGCTTTCGGATAAGGCGTTGTCTGCGTTTAGAAATGAATCCTTAGGATTTGTGTTTCAGTTTCATCAATTACTTCCCGAGTTTACCGCCATAGAAAATATATGTATGCCTGCCTTTATTAAAGGAACTTCAAAACATGAGGCAGAAAAAAAAGCAATGGAATTACTTGATTTTTTTGAACTCAGCAACAGAGCAAAACATAAACCTTCAGAACTTTCTGGTGGTGAGCAACAGCGCATAGCTGTTGCGCGTGCGCTTATCAATAAACCAAGTTTACTCCTTGCAGATGAGCCAAGTGGAAATTTAGATTCCACTACTGCGGATAAGCTTCACGATATGTTTTTTAGTCTTAGAGATACTTTTTCCATAAGTATGGTTTTGGTGACCCATAACAAATCTTTAGCAGCTAGAGCAGACCGTATGCTAACCCTAGTCGACGGGCAATGGAGTTAAATCAAGATGAGCTCAAAGCCTTTTTGGACGAAAAGGTGCTGCAATATAATCATCCATCGTTTATTGAAACAGACCCCATCTCTATTCCGCACACATTCTCAAAAAAAGAAGATATTGAAATTGCAGGTTTTTTTGCTGCTATTATAGCGTGGGGAAATCGTAAAAGTATTTTAAAAAATGCAATGAAACTCATGGAGCGAATGGATCATGCACCTCATGATTTTATTATGAATCATTCCAAAGCAGATTTGGACGTATTCAATGGATTTGTTCATAGGACGTTTCAAGAAGCAGATGTTAAATATTTCGCACAGCGATTGCAACAGCTTTACAGCGAGTTTGGAAGTCTTGAAGATGTATTTACTCCTGATGCAGATGCCGTGCATATGCACGACGTATTAATCGATTTTCACAATTTATTTTTTGCCATTCCACATCAAAAGAGAACGGTAAAGCACGTGGCAAATCCCGCGAAAAAATCAGCAGCAAAACGTTTGCATATGTTTTTGCGCTGGATGGCGCGCAACGATAATGCTGGCGTAGATTTAGGTATCTGGAAGAACATCTCTCCCCGACTCCTATCCTGTCCATTAGATGTACATTCTGGTAATGTAGCACGCACATTAGGACTGCTAAAACGCAAACAAAACGACCTAGCAGCTGTGCAAGAACTAGACGCATCACTCAGAACCTTAGACCCAAATGACCCTGTAAAATATGATTTTGCACTTTTTGGCTTAGGTGTTTTTGAGGGGTTTTAATTTGTGTTGGTGGATTTTCTATCTTTGCACAACTAACGACTTAGCGGTTTAGCGAATGAATATCTTAATAAAAGCTGCAAAAATCTTAGATGCCAACAGCTCGCATCACAACACACAGCAAGATATTTATATTGAAGATGGGATCATAAAAGCGATTGGCAATAACTTAAATTACCCAAAAGCAACTGAAATATCCCTCGATAATTTACATGTTTCACAAGGTTGGTTTGACAGTAGTGTGTCTTTTGGCGAACCTGGATTTGAAGAGCGCGAAACCATTATAAATGGACTTGATGTAGCGGCAAGAAGCGGATTTTCGCACATTGCCTATAATACCAACACCTTACCGAAACCTGATAGCCGGGCAGATATTGCGTTTTTGTTGGAACAAGCAAATGGAAATGCGGTAAAGCTTTATCCAAAAGCTTGTGTAACATCTACGCAAAATGAGGAAAAACTTGCACCGCTTCGCGAACTTCATGCTGCTGGAGCGTTTAGCTTTAGCAACCACAAAACACCAATCACTAATGCCAATACCTTAAAATTGGCACTCCAATACACAAATGACTTCGATGCAATTGTAGAGTCTTTTCCATATAACAATGATATGGCAAATGGCGGTGTCATGCATGAGGGTACTGTGAGTACGGCTTTGGGGCTAAATGGAATTCCAAGTGTGGCAGAAAGCATGCAACTACAACGCGATCTGGAAGTGCTCAAATATGCTAATGGAAAACTTCACATCCCTACGCTATCAACAGAATCCGCTATTGCGCTCATTAAAGCGGCCAAAAAAGCAAAGCAAGATGTAAGTTGTAGCGTTGCGATTCATAACTTATTTTTTACAGATGAAGCCCTACAAGGCTTTGATGCCAATGCTAAATTAATTCCACCATTACGAGAAGAATCAGATCAAAAAGCTTTACGACAAGCACTTTTAGACGGTGTTATTGATATGGTAACCAGCGATCATCAACCGCTTAACAATGAGCTAAAGCATGTAGAACTCGACAGTGCGCATTTTGGCTCAATAGGATTAGAACACAGTTTTGGTTGTTTGTTATCTATGTTCTCCATCGAACAAACCATAGAAATACTAACCAGAGGAAAAAGTCGGTTTGGTATTCCTGAACACAGCATTAATGTTGGGGAAACCGCAGATATTTCGTTATTTACTACGAGTGGCACACATGAAATCACAAAATCTTCCCTTTTTTCTGCCTCTAAAAATAGTCTTTTTATAGGACAATCCTTACCTGGCAAGGTGTATGGAATTGTTGCCCGCGGAAAATCACAAGTCTACAACGCCTAATATGTCTTTTGTTTACCTAGAACGTAAGGCGACACAGCCCAACGCACCCTTACTCATTTTACTACATGGTTATGGAAGCAATGATGCGGATTTGTTTTCGTTTGCGGAATACATTCCCACCAGTTTTCATGTGGTTTCGTTACAAGCCCCATTGGCCATGGGAGAGAATAGTTTTGCATGGTTTCCCATACATTTTAATGAAAGTATGGAACGCTGGACTTCACCAGAAGAGGTTAAAAAGGCAACAGATTACATACATGACTTTTTATCTTATTATACCAAAAAACACGATTTTGACAACAAAAAGCTGTATTTGATGGGCTTCAGTCAAGGAGCCATGTTGAGTTACGCTGTTGGATTAGCCACAAAAAACGTAAAAGGTATTGCCGCACTTAGCGGCTACATAGACCCTCGGGTTGTTGAAGTAACCAATACTACCCTTTCGTCAATTTATGTGTCGCATGGGACAGCGGATATGGTAGTACCATACGCTTGGGCAGAACAAACTGTAGAGACGCTCAAAGAATATGGTCTTTCTCCAGAATTCCGTGCCTATCCGCAAGGACACGGTATAAATCAAGATAACTTAATGTCTATTATTCAATGGTTGAAGGCGCAGCTTTAAGTTGCTGTAAAATCTGAATTGAGTCCTTTAATTGTGTGATTTTTTTTGCTTGTGTATCAATTTTAACTTGCGCATAGTTTAGTCGTTTGCCATAGTCAGAAATCAAATAAAGATTGATTAAGGCGGAAAATATCAAGACGTAAAAAAGTATTTTTTGTTTCATATTACAGGGTAATCGTTAAGTTATCATACGCCAAATGTATCCCCTCTGGCAAAGAGGACTCCACTGCGTCGTGAAAGCCAAGCTTATGGCTGATATGTGTGAAATAAGTGCGTTTTGCCCCTACGCGCTGTGCAAATGCTATAGCAGCTTCTAAATGCAAATGTGATGGATGCGGCTCAATGCGAAGCGCATTAACCACCAAAACATCCAGCCCGCTAAGTTTGGCTTCCTCATCGAAATCGATAGAAAACATGTCCGTGATATATGCAAATGTGCCAAAACGATATCCTAAAACTTCCAAACCGTAGTGCGTGACTTTTATGGGAATAATGGTCTTTGAAGCACATACAAAAGGGTTTTGTGCATCAATAACAGTGGATTTTACAGACGGGGCGCCTGGATATTTATTTTCGTCCGTGAAAATATAATCAAAACGATTTTTAAGATTCTCCATAACTCGAGACAATCCATAAACTGGAAGTGCACCTTGCCTAAAAACAAAAGGACGGATGTCATCCAAGCCAGCTGTATGATCTGCATGCTCATGAGTAAATAATAATGCATCTATTTTAGGGCAACCACTTGTGAGCATTTGTTGTCTAAAATCTGGGCCGCAATCAATTACAAAATCTGTATCATCCCATTGCACCCAAACCGAGGAGCGCAATCGTTTGTCTTTTGGATTTTGACTGAGACAAACAGGATCAGTACTGCCAATAATTGGAATTCCTTGTGAAGTTCCTGTTCCTAAAAAATAAATTTTGATACCCACATAACAAAATTACAAGATTGATACCTAACCTTGAGGATAAGTTTTATAATTTTGAGAAAACTTCTACACATGCCATTAAAATTAGCTGGTGATCAACCTTTTGAAAACACACCTTCTTTAGAGGCAAAAGCCCTAAGAATCAACTTAAACGACAACATTTACGGCACTTTTGCAGAAATTGGTGCCGGTCAAGAAGTAGTAAGGCATTTTTTTAGATGTGGTGGTGCATCTGGAACCATCGCAAAAACCATGAGTGCCTACGACAAAGACTTTAGCGACGCCATCTATGGCCGTGAAGATGATGGTAGATATGTCTCTGAGTCCAGACTAAATAAAATGCTGGAATGGGAAATTGGGTTACTTGAAAAGCGTATTGACCGTAAAAAAAATAAGGATAAATTATTTTTTACCTACGCAAATACCGTAACCACGATAGATTTTGCAAAGAAATTTAAAGGTCACGGTTGGATAGGAATCAAGTTTCAAACCAAACCTGACGAGCCTTATTCGATGATAACATCTCATATACGCTTTAAAGAAAATGATGCCAAATCGCAACAATTAACTTTAGGCGTGATGGGCGTTAATCTGATTTACGGGGCGTTTTATCAAAACGATCGTCCTAAGAGAATGTTGCAGTATTTATTTGATCATCTTGACAGGGAAGCCATTGAAATCGATACCATAAATTTTACAGGTCCGTTGTTTAAAGATGTTGACAATCGCTTGATGAGCCTAGAGCTTGTTCGATTGGGAATGACAGATGCCGTTATGTTTGGCCCAGATGGAAACAATTTATTGCCTGCGCGTGAGTTATACAAGAAAAATATCATAGCGCTTCGTGGTAGCTTTAGACCTGTAACCAAAGTAAATGTGGATATGTATCAAAAATCCTTAGAGATATTTGAAAAAGAACCAGATACTGATCCAAACAAAACACTTGTTGTTTTTGAAATCACCCTCTCAAACTTGATGTCAACAGGGAAAATTGATGAAGAAGATTTTATGCATAGGGCTCGTTTATTGTGCTCGCTTGGGCAAACAGTTATGATTTCTAATTTTAAAGAGTATTATCGTCTTGTCGAATATTTCTCAGAATATACAGAGAAGAAAATTCGTCTAACCATGGGGGTTAATAACCTCATTGAAATCTTTAACGAAAAGTATTACCGACACCTAAGTGGTGGTATTTTGGAAGCGTTTGGCAAACTATTCTTTAAAAACCTGAAGGTATACCTCTATCCTATTCTTGATCCTAAAAAAGGAGGTATTATTGATAGTAATTCAATACGTGTACACCCAAGGTTAAAGGAACTTTATAACTTCTTTAAATACAATGGTAAAGTAGTTGACATCTTGGACTATAACACCGACGATATGAAAATCTATTCAAGAGATGTTTTAGACGAAATTAAATCTGGCGAAAGCGGTTGGGAAAATAAACTTCCGCCAGGTGTGTCAAAACTGATTAAAAGCAAAAAACTTTTCGGATATAAATCTTCGTAACGATTTATCCCTCTAAAATTTGTGCTGCGTGATCTTTGGTTTTCACTTTATTAATTACGCGCACAATAGTTCCCGTTTCGTCAATAACAAATGTTGTACGAATTATCCCTTCGTATTCTTTACCTTGAAACTTTTTTGGTCCCCAAACGCCAAAGGCTTTTATGGCAACATGATCTTCGTCGGCTAATAGCGGATATGGAAACCCAAACTTTGTTGCAAAACCAGCTTGCTTTTTTACCGAGTCTGCACTTACGCCCAAAAGTTCGTATCCTTGTGCTTGGAGTGCTGCATAATTGTCACTTAAATTACACGCCTCAGCGGTGCAACCAGGTGTATTGGCTCTTGGGTAAAAAAACACGATTAATTTCTTTCCGGCATAATCTGTATGTGATACAGGCTCGCCTAAATGATTTAAACCTGAAAACTCAGGTATTTTATTTCCTTCTTGTAGCATTTTTGTAAATTTAGATGTTAAAAATACGAAAATGAACAAAGCCGAAAAGGTTGCATTTGTAATTAAAAAATTAGAGGAACTTTATCCAACCATCCCCATACCGCTAGACCACAAAGATCCTTATACATTACTTATAGCTGTTTTGTTATCAGCACAAAGTACTGACGTTCGCGTAAATAAGATTACACCTTTACTGTTTGCCAAAGCCGACAACCCGACAGATATGGTAAAATTAAGTGTGGCGGAAATTAGAGAAATCATAAAGCCTGTGGGGCTTTCGCCTATGAAGTCGAAGGGAATTCACGGCCTATCGGAAATTTTGCTTGAAAAGTACAACGGAGAGGTCCCGCAAAGTTTTGAAGCGTTGGAAGAGCTTCCGGCGGTGGGGCATAAAACAGCAAGTGTTGTCATGGCGCAAGCTTTTGGAGTACCTGCTTTTCCAGTGGATACACATATTCACCGCCTTATGTATCGCTGGGGTTTTACGAATGGAAAAAGCGTCATACAGACTGAACGCGACGCAAAACGTTTGTTTCCAAAAGAAAAATGGAACGACTTGCACTTACAAATCATCTGGTATGGAAGAGAGTATTGCCCTGCAAGAGGTTGGGATATAAGCAAAGACATCATTACCCAAACTGTTGGCAGAAAGACGGTACTAAAAAAACAGGGATTTAATTTGCATTAAAATCAGTAGTAACGTTTCCTATTTTAATTGAATTGTAAGCTGTAGCAAACTGCATAATCAATTGAAGGGATTCTTTTGATGGTACAGGCGATTTTTTTGAAAAAGGTAGTGTGTAAAGTTTATCCATTAATTTGTTTAATGGAATAACGCACTATATTATTAAATTATTGCGTCATGGTTAAATTCCGCTCCTCAATCAATTTTCTGAGGTTAATAAGCCCATAGCGCATTCTTCCAAGCGACGTATTGATGCTCACATTTGTACGCTCAGCAATCTCTTTAAAGCTCATATCTTGATACAAACGCATCCGTAAAACTTCATGTTGATTTTCAGGAAGCTCAAGTATTAATGTATTCAAATCTTCTTTAATTTGGGTGTTTATGAGCATATCTTCAATATTCTGTGAAGGCTCAGAAATACGATAAAAAACATCCTTTTCAGCATCGTGTGATTCGTACTTTGGCATGCGTTGTTTACGTCTAAAATGATCCACAATGAGGTTGTGTGCTATACGCATAGCCCAAGATAAAAAACGACCGTCATCATTATAACTCCCTTTTTTTAGGGTTTTTATGACCTTGATAAAAGTGTCTTGAAAAATATCGTCGGTTAACTCTCTATCCTTTACTTTAGAATAAATAAAACTGTATATGCGTTGTTTGTACCTAGTAAGCAGCGTTTCAAACGCTTCGTTATTACCACTTAAATACTGCTGTATTAGTATATTATCTGGAATTATAGACATGGTTTACTCCTTTTGAATTAAACAAAATGTGTTGAGTAGAAGTGTCTAAATATGCATTTGATTGATACACAAATATAAAAACATATTTGACATAGAACAAATACCTTACTTTGTGTGATTATATGTATTTGAATCAATATCTTTAATGCTTCGATTTTAAAGCGTTGAAAAAAGAAAAATTTATTGAAATAAAGGGTGCACAAATGCATAATCTCAAAAGCCTAGATGTGCAAATCCCTAGAAATAAACTTGTGGTTATTACTGGATTATCTGGTTCGGGAAAATCAAGTCTGGCTTTTGATACGCTTTATGCCGAGGGACAACGGCGCTACGTAGAAAGTTTGTCTTCTTATGCACGTCAATTTTTAGGGCGGCTGAACAAACCCAAGGTCGAACAAATCAACGGAATTGCACCTGCCATTGCTATTGAGCAAAAAGTAATCAGCAACAACCCACGATCTACAGTGGGAACTACTACCGAAATTTACGATTATCTCAAACTGTTGTTTGCGCGCATAGGCAAAACTTACTCCCCCATTTCTGGAAAAGAAGTCAAAAAAGATGATACCAAAGATGTTTTGGCTTATCTTAAAAAGATCGAAGAAGGTACAAAACTTTTGGTGCTCGCGCCAATTCAAATTGCTAAAAGCAGAACCTTACAAGGCACCTTAGATGTTTATAAACAGCAAGGTTATGCACGCCTGTGGCTGAACAATAATATGGTACGCATAGACGATACCACACCAACAAAAAAAGATGATATTTCACTTATTGTTGACCGAATTGTTTTAAAGCATGATGAAGATTTTTTTCATCGTGTAGCAGAATCCATCGAAACGGCATTCCACGAAGGCAGTGGTACACTACATATTCATGATTTATCAAATAATACGCAACGGGAATTTTCCAACAGGTTTGCATTAGACGGTATCACATTTACGCCTCCAAACGAACATATGTTCAGCTTTAACAATCCCCTGGGTGCGTGTCCAGATTGTGAGGGCTACGGAGATTTGATTGGTATTGACGAGCAACTCGTTATTCCAAACACAAACTTATCGGTCTTTGGTGGAGCTGTTGCGCCTTGGAAAGGCGAACGTTTGCAACGGTACAAAAATGACTTTATAGACAATGCCTATTTATTCGATTTTCCAGTGCATAAACCCTACTTTGAACTAAGTGAAACGCAGAAAAAAACACTTTGGGAAGGCAACAAATACGTGAAAGGTCTCAACCACTTTTTTGCAAAGCTGGAGGCTAAAAACTATAAAATTCAAAACCGTGTCTTATTGTCTCGCTATCGAGGAAGGACTGTTTGCAGTACTTGTAATGGAAAGCGGCTAAATACAGCAGCAACTTACGTTCGTGTTGATCAGTACACGCTCTCTGATTTGGTTGATATGCCCATCGATGAACTAACCAAAACAATGTTATCATTGAAATTATCGGAACATCAACAATACATTGCACGACGGTTATTGGTAGAAATAAATGACCGATTGCATTTTTTAAATCAGGTCGGGTTGGGTTATTTAACCCTAAACCGAAGAGCAAACACGCTTTCGGGTGGCGAATCACAGCGTATCAACCTTGCTACTTCATTGGGGAGTAGTTTGGTGGGGTCGTTATACATATTGGATGAACCCAGTATTGGACTGCACCCAAAAGATACGGCCAAATTAATTGAGGTTCTTAAAAAGTTACGTGATTTGGGCAATACGGTTATTGTTGTAGAACACGACGATGACATCATGTACGCAGCAGATGAAATTATAGATTTAGGTCCCGATGCAGGTGTTTTTGGTGGCGAAGTAGTAGCGCAAGGAAGTATTCAAAAAATACTTCAAGCAGATACGTGGACAGGTAAATATCTCTCTGGAAAAACTGAAATCACACTTCCTAAAAAACGAAAAAAGCCTGCTCATGAGTTACGAATAGTTGGTGCTAGAGAACATAATCTAAAGAACATCAATGTGTCTTTTCCATTGCATATGCTCACCGTTGTAACTGGGGTTTCGGGAAGTGGTAAAAGCACGCTTGTGAAAGATATTTTATTGCCAGCCGTAAAAAAGGAAAAAGATATTTATGGTGATAAATCCGGTGAATTCTCTGCGCTAGAGGGCGATTTGGATAGCTTTGATGACATTCAATATATCTCTCAAAAACCGATTGGCTTATCCTCTAGATCTAATCCTGTCACCTATATTAAGGCTTATGATGACATTCGGAAACTTTATGCGCAACAAAGCGTTTCCAAACAGCGTGGGTTTCAATCCAAACACTTTTCTTTTAATGTAGATGGTGGAAGATGTCCCAACTGTAAGGGGGAGGGAACTGTGAAAATTGAAATGCAGTTTATGGCAGACGTGGATTTGGTTTGCGATGAGTGCAACGGAAAACGCTTTAAAAAAGAAGTATTGGAAGTCAAGTTTGAAGGTAAATCCATTCACGATTTACTAACCATGAGTATTGATGAAGCTATTGCCTTTTTTCAACTTCATAAACAAACCAAAATTGCAGACAAATTGCAACCCCTACAAGATGTAGGAATGGGGTATGTTGCGCTAGGTCAATCTTCCTCTACCCTCTCTGGCGGCGAAGCACAACGCATAAAACTGGCAAGTTTTCTACTCAAGGGAGCACAAAAAAATAAGACCTTATTTTTATTTGACGAGCCTACTACTGGGCTTCATATGCACGACATCAACAAACTTGTTGGTTCGTTTAGAGCCCTTATTGCACGTGGGCATTCGCTTATAGTAATTGAACACAATGTTGGCCTTATTGAGCAGGCAGATTACATCATCGACTTGGGACCAGAGGGCGGCACCAATGGCGGGAATATTTTAGCAACAGGAACTCCGGAAGAAGTAAATCAAAACAAGAAGTCCAGCTTGCATAAATACTTATTTAAGAGAAATACTTAAATCGATTTTTTAGCATCTGGCGTAAGGTAGGAGATAGTTTTAAACCAACTACGCCGCTAGCATAAACCGCAGTAATTACAATCGATTTCAGAATAATTTCCCAAAAAGGATGTGCTTTAAAATGCAAAAATGACCCTCCAAAAAACACAACAGCTATAAGCAAAAAAGCATAAAGCGTATGTTTTCCATAAGGCTGTGACCCAAAATACGCATATACAAACCCCATACGAATAAAAGCAAATAAGACCACCAGAACTAATGTGGTACCTGCTGCCCCATTAATGCCATATTTTGGAATAAAGATAATATTCCCAATGACTACAAAAACAGCCATACATATGGTTAGCAGTAATGCCGTTTGGTATTTTTTAGAATTGATTAGAATGGTTGTGGAAGCTCCCGAACTCATAGAAACGAGTTTGGCGAATGATATCATCAGTACCACCCAGATGGCATTTCCGTAGCCCTTATCATTTAATAATTCAAATAGTGAGGATATATTCCCATTTACCAAAAGAAAAAACCATCCCGCTAAAAGCAATAGGTTTATGGAACTGTCTTTGTAAAGCTTGGAAAGCTGACTTGTATTCTTTTCGTTTAAGGCTTTTGCCACCATTGGATTTAAAATCTGAAACAATGCACGTCCGGGTACTTCGATTAGCGTAGCCGTGTAAATAGCCACAGCATAAAAGCCTGTTTGGCTAATATCCAAATATTGTGACAACATGGACTTATCGATATCAATAATCAAGCTACCAGCAGAAGCCGCTAAAATCAAATACAAACTATAGCGTAAAAGCTCCTTTAGATTTTTAGGTTTTTGAAAGTTAAATTTTGGAAGTTTAATTCGGAATGCAATGACAACCATTAGTGCCAAACGCAAATAATAAAAGCCAACAAGAAGCCAGAAAAACACATTTAAATTGATTGTGTTTCCTGCATAAAGCAGTAATAATATCAAAATACTAAGTCGTGGATAAATTTCCTTTAGCGTGTTTCCAAGGACGGATTTAAAATGAACCCTAGCCCAAGAATAAAAAACCTCAAAATAGGCGGTTGCAAAAGCAACAGCAAAAATCACCCAAGTATAAGTGCCAATAATGGGGTTTTTAACCGACAGTAAAGCAGCAACACTATCGTGAAAAAAAACAGCGACAAAACCCAAAGGCAACGCAATAAGCAAAGGCAGCAACACCACATAAGACAGAAATCCTTGCTGTTCATTTTCAGGATAACTGCTATGAAACTTAATGATGGTTTGTGCAACACCAAATCCAATAAGCGGCATCAAAAGGTTAGAAACGGACAACAAAAAAACGACCAATCCCTGTTTCTCAGCGCCAAAAAAATATGGATATAAAACCAGTGTATTCACAGCACCAATAGCAAAGCCAAGCATAATGCTGACTAAGTTTTTTGTGGATTGTGACGTAAGGTTGTTCATGCTTTTTCAAATAGTAGCGTTAAATACTTTTCTGCAATTTCTTTACGTTGATAGGATTCTATTTTTTCTGTTTGGAATGGAATTTCAATTGCTGTAAACCAATGTAGTAAGGTGGATTTTATGCGTTTCTTGTCTTTGAAAGAGGCGTAAACACCCAATTGATGTATGGCAAATAAAGATTCCATATCACTTGGCTTAGGGCCAATTCCAAGCACGGGACGATTCGCTGCCATATATTCAAATAGTTTTCCGTGGATGATATTGTGTGTTTTTGGCATATCAATTCCCAGCAATAATAAGGCTTTTGCATGTGGTAAGCGCTTATCCAATTCCATTTTTGATTGATATCCCAAGAATTTAACCCACTTTTCTAAGCCTAATCGATGTACATCTTCTTTGACACTTTCAGCAACTTTACCATAAATTTCAAGTGAAAATTGGAGTGCAAAATCATTGTTTTCTTGAGTGAGCTCTGCAATGGCTTCCCATAGTAGTTTAGGATTCTGCTGTGCTTTTAAACTTCCAGCATAGACCATCGCCACTTTTTCGTCAGAACTATTTACCAATAATTTTTCAAAGCCGTTTGTTAATACCGAAACTGCTTTGGCGTGTTTTTCAAACTCTTTTGCTAAAGACGGGGCTGTAACCACTACCCTATCTGCTGTTTTTAAAACACGATCCTGCAACTGAACGTGCTTGCATTTTGCGCCTTTAGCCATGGGCAAACTCTCGTTTTGGAAAAAACCCACCCATGGATCACGAAAATCGGCAATCCAATGCACATCATATGCCTTTTTTATTTTCAATCCAATGAGGTGTATCGAGTGTGGTGGTCCAGATGTGACCAGCACATCAAAGGGTGATTTTGCATGAAATTTTAAAAAAGCTTTGGCAGCTGATTTAGACCAAAACACGCGTGCGTCAGGAATAAAGAAATTGGCACGTATATAGCGCATCAAATGGCTTTTTATGCTTTTTTCTTGTGCCACATTTTCCCCAATTGCCTTTTTACTTTTTTGTAAAGGTTCCCATCCGTCAACATAAACCACATCAATACTCTTATCCATTTTATGTAACAAGGCTTTATCTGTCTCTGCAACACGTGGATTTGAGGGAGTGAACACCGTAATTTTCATCCCCTTTTTGGCAAAGTAATTTGCAAAAAACAACCAACGCTGTACTCCCGAACCTCCTGATGGTGGCCAATAATAGACGACTAAAGCAATATGTTTGGGATTATCCAACGGCTTTATATTTACGAAGAGTCAATCCAATTGTGAGTAAAAAAATCAACCATCCAGACGCCATAAAAAGTGAACCACGACGAATAACATCAGGCTCAAATTTAAAAATTAGCTCATAAGATCCTGGGGGTATAACAGCGCCCCGTAATAGATAATTTACTTTATAATGATGGATGGGCTTGTCATTTAAGTAGGCTTCCCAACCTTTTGGATAATGCATTTCAGAAAATACAGCAAGCCGTTCATGACTTAGTTTTACATTATATCGCAATACATTATTTCTGTGTTCAATTAATTTTATGAAATCAGAAGGATCAGATTTAAATAAAGTCGCCCCAAGTTCTTGTGAAAGCGCCTCTGACTTCGGATTAATTTTTCCCAATTGCATCATTTCTTCATTTGCTGAATGCACCGAAATAATTTCATCAACCAGCCAAGCAGCTCCTAATGCTGATTTACGTATGGCATAACCATCTTCAAAAGCGTCATCCAAAACATATTTAACATTTAACATATCTAATACAACACTGTCCTCTTGCTGGAGATAAAAATCATATACTTCTTGTAGGGCTGCAGGTTTTGCGCCGTGATAACCTCCAATAGTACGGTGAAAATAAGCGGTTCGCGCGTTAGATACGCCTAATCGGGGTTCAAATACACGGTATCGTGAGCTGTCTTTTAAAATTTCTTTGTCATGTATGGTAGGAACAAATGCCTTTTTGTGCTGGTAAGATGACACAAACTGGGCTTCATCAAAATAGGTGCGGTTTTGCATCCATAAATCGGTAAGTGCCAAAATTATTAAGAGCGACACAAATATTGTTGACGTTATTTTTTTTCGCCAATACAAGAGTACAACAACAACCAATATGATAACGAAAACTATAATTTGAATGATATCGCCCAAAAGAAGTGCTGCACGTGCTTCTGTTAGTGGTTTCATTATTTCAGGATATTGCGCAAATGGTTCATATGAAGACGTAAAAGAAAAGAACCCTTTTGTACCAGCCACAAAAAACAAAATTAAGGCTATGTAAAAAGATAATACATAAAAACATCGAAGCAATTTTTGTCGGGTAATGCCATTGTCATTTAACAAAAACTGTACGCCTAACATCGCTGCAAATGGCACACAAAGCATTATCATAATTTGTGCTGAACTGACAGCTCTGAACTTATCATATAAGGGCAAATAATCTATAAAAAACTGCGTAAGTTCGGGTACATGTTTCCCCCAAGAAAACAACAATGAAACGCCTATTATGGCAAGTAATACGATTCTTGTTTTGATGGTGGTTGTAAGTAGTCCCAGTAAGGCAAAAAACAATACAACAATTCCCAAATAAACTGGTGCTGCAACTATGGGTTGATCGCCCCAGTAAGGACGTGCGTATCTAAAAATGGTATTCGCTGTTTCAGCATCGAGATTACGAAGAAACTTTACAAAATCACTGTCCATGGGAAAACTTGCGCTTGAGCTTCCACCCACCACGTTTGGCGCAAAAAACGTTAATGTTTCAAAGACACCATAACTGTATTCTGTAATATAATCAAAAGACAAGCCTGCTGTAGCTTCTTTGGGTGAGCCATCGGGATTTATTGTAAGTTCTGAGGCACTTCTTGTGCTAAACTTGGTGTATTCCAATGTTGCCAAAATACCTTGTGCATTGAGTAAAAGTGCAATTAGCCCAGCTGCAATCAATGAACCCAAAGTTCTTAGCGTTGTTGGAATTCCCTCTTTACGCCACGTCCAAACAGTCCAAAATAACACAAAAATACCAGCCATTATGAGGGTGTAATATGTCATTTGGAGGTGGTTGGCGTGTAGTTGTAATGCCAAGCCAAGCAGAAACCAAACAAAACCCCTTTTCTTTTTATCAATTAAAACTTGAAACAAGCCTAAAAACAACAACGGAGCATAAGCCAGTGCCATGGCTTTGGTGTTATGGCCAACCATCAAAATAATGATATAATAGCTTGAAAACCCGTAAGCCAACGATCCAAAAATGGAGGTGGGAATAGAAAACCGTCTGCTTTGGGCAAACAGATAAAAAAAGAATAGGTACAAAAAAAGCATGTCAGCGGGACGGGGTAAAAAACGAAGAGCGCTATCGATATAGCGCAACACATCAAAAGGATAACGCGGTGTAATTTGGTAGGTAGGCATTCCCACAAAGGCATTGTCGATCCAATAAGGTTCTTCTTCAAATTCAGCACGATGTTCTAAAACCTGGCGTTGCATTCCTTTAAACTGAACAATATCAGATTGAACAAGTGCTTTTCCAGAAAGAACAGGATAAAAATACAATAAAGAAATAGCTGCAAATAAGAATATCACAAGCACGTGAGGCAGCAAAAAACGGAGCTTAAGAAGTTGCATCATCTTTCAAAAATACAACTCTATACGTAACCAACAGAATTTATAATTCATGTATATTTGAATATGCACAAGTATATTACACATTTTTGGGCTGCATTACTTGGTATTTTTATGTTGAGTACCTCTCATGCGCAATACACAGAAGTGATCAACAGTAACAGACCCAGTCAATCAATGGGCGCATTTAGTGTGGGAAAAAATGTATACCAGTGGGAACAGGGAATTTCACTTAGGCATGGCACTTTTGATTCGTTTTATAATGCATCCTATACCGGTTTGGGTACGCGAGTACAACTCCGTGTTGGTGTCTTAAAAGAACAATTAGAAGTTCTTGGAACGCTAGATTACCAAATGGATGAACTTGAATATGAAAATGCTATTGGTAAAACCACTACCAGCCGTAAAGGAGTTCGCGATTTTTCTGCAGGCGTAAAATATTTGGTTTATGATCCATTTCGCAATACTGAAAAATATAAACCTAATTTATACAGCTATCATGCAAACAATCGAGTGCGTTGGCGCGATTTGATCCCTGCCGTTTCCATTTATGCAGGGACACAATTTTCAACAGGTGGAATATATCCCTACCAAGAACCATTTTATTCCCTTTTTGATTTTAATTATCGTCCCATTACAGAACCTACAATTTCTGCATCTGCTATGCTTATTTTACAACAACACTTAAAGCCTGGACTTGTTTTGGTGCATAATGTTGGCATGCGATATATAACAGCAGATATCCAACAAAAAAAACTAATAGGAACACTAACGTACAGCACACGTGAAAAGTGGTCTGTTTTTGGGGAGTATCAAATTGATGACAGTCCATTTTTTCGGGACATAACACTTGGAACAGGAATAGCGTATCTGTTTACAGAAAACCTTCAATTAGACCTTGCCGTTCAGCACAGTATGAAAACTACGCCGAAGCTATTGACGGCTGGTATTGGTGTTTCATATCGAATTGATAAACACAATATTTGGGCAGGACAACCACAAGATTTGAAAGAAATCAAGCAAGCTCGGAATAATCGGAAAAAAGCATTTAAAGAGGGGAAAGCAGCACGAAAAGCTGAAAAACGCACCAATAAAGGACTACGTAAATTGGACAAAAAACAAAAGCGCATTGAGCGCAAGTTAAATAAGATGCGATGATAGAGATTATTGAGGTTAAAAACAGACGACAATACCGCGAGTTTTTTCGTTTTCCCTTTGTGCTCTATCGCAATTGCCCTCAGTGGGTTCCGCCGATAACCAAAGAGGAAGAAGATATTTTTGATCCCAAAAAAAACAAAGTTTTTAATCATGCTATGGCTCGACTTTTCTTAGCAACCAAAAATGGCAAAACCGTTGGACGTATTGCCGCTATGATAAATTGGGTTGAGGTAGAAGAATTAAAAAAGACCAAAGTGCGCTTTGGGTGGTATGATACCATAGATGACATTGAAGTAAGTAAAAAACTCATTGAGGCGGTTGAGGGTGTCGCCATCGCTGAGGGCATGACTTATATTGAGGGCCCGATGGGGTTTTCCAACATGGACAAAGCTGGACTTTTGGTCAAAGGATTTGAACACATGAATACCATGATTACGTGGTATCATCACCCCTATCAAAAAGAACATTTAGAGCAATTAGGGCTTGTGAAACAAAGTGAATGGATTGAGTTTAAAATTGATATTTACGATGCCAAAGACGCCCCAGAAAAAGTAAAAAAGTTTGCCCAAGTAATAAAGGAACGATACAAGCTTAAAACCTTAGATTTTAAATCTACAAAAGAAGTTGAACCCCGCGTAGATGAAATGTTTGATTTACTCAATCAAACCTACAATAAATTACAATCTTTTGTTCCAATTCAGCAACATCAAATTGAGCATTACAAAACAAAATACCTTCCATACGTGCATCCTGATTTTATCAAATGTGTAGTCGATGAAAATAATGAAATGATTGGATTTACGATTACGATGCCATCTTTTACAACAGCATTAAAGAAAATCAACGGAAAAATGTTCCCGTTTGGATTGTATCATTTGTGGCGCGCACAACGCAAAAACAATCGAGCAGCATTTTATCTTATAGGCATCAAAGAAAGTTATCAAAACAAAGGGGTTACAGCCATTATCTTTCAAGAAATTCAAGACATGTTTAACCGCCGTGGTATAACTGCCGTTGAAACCAATCCAGAATTAGAAGAAAACAAGGCCATTCAAGCCCTTTGGAAAAATTATAAGCACGAATTGCACAAACGTCGTCGCACCTATCGTAAAGAAGTACACTTTTGAATATCAACGAAACTATTGTAGCCTTATCTACCGTTCCGGGTGCTGCTGCTATTGCGGTAGTTCGCCTCAGTGGCGATGATGCCATTGCTATTGCCGATAAATGCTTTCGCTCAAGATTTAATAAAAAACTTACAGCGCAAAGTACGCACAGCGTGCTTCTCGGTGACTTTTACCAAAAGGACACACTACTGGACGAAGTATTACTTTCTATTTTTAAAAACCCAAACTCTTATACAGGTGAGGATGTGGTAGAAATTTCATGTCACGGATCGGTTTATGTGCAACAGCAAGTATTGCAAACACTACAAGATTTGGGTGCACGATTGGCAGAACCGGGAGAGTTTACACTACGCGCGTTTTTGAATAAAAAAATGGATTTGGCACAAGCAGAAGCAGTAGCAGACCTCATCGCTTCTGAAAGTGAAGCGGCGCATCATATTGCTGTGCAACACCTTAGAGGTGGCATTAGCAGCAGTTTAGGGGAATTACGTGAACGCTTACTTTCATTTGCTTCCCTAATTGAGTTAGAACTCGATTTTAGCGAAGAAGATGTGGCGTTTGCCGATAGAAAGCAACTCAACGAATTGATTAGTACCATTAGAGAAACCCTCAAAAATCTATTGGACTCTTTTGCTACTGGGAATGCAGTAAAAAACGGAATTCCTGTTGCTTTGGTGGGAAAACCGAACGCAGGGAAATCATCGTTGTTAAACGCCTTATTAGACGAAGAGAAAGCCTTGGTTTCGGATATTGAAGGAACTACCAGAGATAGCATTGAGGACACCTTGACTATTGGCGGAATTCAGTATAGGTTTATAGATACGGCTGGACTACGCAAAACGGAGGATACGGTAGAAGCCATGGGCGTAAAACGGACGCAAGAAAAAATGGATAGCGCGTCCATCATTTTATATGTTGTTGATCCGCAAACCCAAACCGTAACCGAAACAGTAGACGCACTAAAAAGCATGCACCGCAAAGACGCTACCCTACTGCTAGTTATCAATAAAAAAGATTTACTCTCTGAAGAAATAATCGAGCATTACAATAAAACGTTAACATCCTTAAATGTGGAAAAACTTGTGTTTGCGACCATGTATATAAGTACAAAAAGCAAATCGGATATTGAAGCTTTAAAAACCCATTTCAGCGGACAATTGCAATGGAACACCGGATCTGCACTCATTAGCAATCAGCGGCATTGGGCAGCCTTGCAAGCCGCCATGAAAAGCATAAGCGAAGTGGCCCAAGGCATTGAAGAAAACCGCAGCAGCGATTTACTGGCCATTGACATTCGACAAACACTACATGAACTTGGAACCATTACGGGTGAAGTTACTACAGATGATATTTTAGGGAATATTTTTGCGAACTTTTGTATTGGTAAGTAACATCGTTGCTATAAATAAACGTTCAATCTAAATTACAGAAAACTAACCTGTAAGGTATTAAAGAATTAACTCCCAAAAAGCGAAAAGGCCAAAAAGAGAGCCAACCATAGCTATTCAATTTGACCAATTCAATTAGGAGGTGCGAATATATGTTAAATAGTTATGGTTTGGTAAAAAAAAAAAAACGAATTATAGTGGCAGAATTACGCCCTATTTTTCGGTTTTTTATTGGGTATTCTTCCTTGGTTCCCCATGCCGTCTAAGTCTTGTATATCGTAATCCTCTGCCGTATTGCGCTGTTTTGATTTATATTGGTTTGTAACGATACTAAGAAAAAAATACCCATACACTACCACAATAGCTAATCCGATAAGGAACATTATTTTATTTGTCATCTCTCCTGCGTTGTCTTATGGCTATAGCAAAACCCAAAATAGTTATTGGCCAAAGCCCTACGTAAATCCCCTCTAATTCGTTTCCTGTAAACCATAAATATATCGAGTATAGAAAACTGATAAAAGCCAATACTATGGGGTAATATGTATTTAAAAAATGCTTCACTTTTTGTGTTATTTGAATTTTCAATTTAGTTAAATAAAATAAAGAATTATATTTTTTCATAACATTAACACAAGAAAACAGCTGTTATCAGCGTTTTTCTAGTAATTTTACACTTATAAATAAATTGATGATGAATAAAATCCTAATCTTGTTACTTGCAATTCCCGTATTGCTGACTTCGTGTGTATCACAAAAAAAATACAGCGCCTTAGAGTCCAGTCAAAAAGAGACCAAAAACTTGCTTAATACAGCAACTGTTAAGTTAAATTCTTGTATTGATGAAAAGGCGAAAAGTGACGCTACTGTTAGCGCTCTCCGCGATCAAATCAACTTCTTAAAAGCAAACAATCAAGAGCTAATCAACAACATGGGCAACCTGACTACACTGTCACAGAAAGGTGCCGAGAATTTGGAGCGTTCTTTAGAATCCCTAAAAGAAAAAGACATTCGTATTACACGTATGCAAGACGCTGTTACAAGAAGGGATTCTGTGACGCTTGCCTTGGTAACAAGTCTCAAAGGTGCGTTGGTTGACATCAACGACTCTGACATAGAAGTAAATGTCGAAAAAGGTGTGGTGTTTATTTCTATATCGGATAAACTTTTATTCCGTAGTGGAAGCTACTCGGTAACCACGCGTGCTAAAGAAGTACTTGGGAAAGTAGCCCGTGTAATCAACGATAAAACGGATTTAGAATTTATGGTTGAGGGGCATACAGACAATGTACCAGTAAAAACGGATAGTAATGTACTTGTGGATAATTGGGATTTAAGTGTAAAACGTGCTACTGCCGTAGTACGTATTCTTCAAGAAGACTTTTTAGTTGATCCAGCACGTATGACTGCTGCAGGACGTAGCTCTTATGTCCCACTTGAGGATAACGCAACAGCTACCGGGCGTGCTAAAAACAGAAGAACACGAATCGTTGTACTTCCAAAACTTGACCAATTCTTTGATTTATTAGAAAAAGGGATGGAAGCCGCTTCTAAATAATTTTATAATTTATAACAATATCAAAGCTGCCTTAGGGCAGCTTTTTTTTATGAAACTACTTTAAGCTTAGCAAAGCGTAACAATAGGTTTTTCTCTCCCGACTGATCAAAGCGAATAAGTGCTTTTGCATCGTTTCCGCTACCCTCTAAATTCACTACAGTTCCAAATCCAAAACGACTGTGTGAAACTCTTGAACCATTCTTAATATCAGAAAGCTCTAACACTGGTGCATCACTTGATTTAGATACAGCTTTCATACGCGCCTTTGGAGGCACAGCAGCAGTTGTTTTCTTTTTTTGCAAGGATTTAAAACGAACTCTGTTGGGATCTGGCGCATCAAAAACAGAGGCATCTATCATGGGTTTAAACGTATAATCGTCTTGTACGACTTGGTTATCAACGCAAGACTCGTCTAGTTCTGTCAAAAACCTACTGGGCTCTGCATCAATAATTTTTCCCCAACGGTACCTAGAAAGTGTATAGGTCAAAGTAGCGCGCTTTTCAGCGCGGGTCAACGCTACATAAAACAACCTGCGTTCCTCTTCCAATTCGGCTCTTGTATTTACACTCATGGCAGATGGAAATAAATCTTCTTCCAACCCTACAATATAGACATTGGGAAACTCCAAGCCTTTTGCAAGGTGAATGGTCATTAACGATACCGCTTTTTGGTCCTTAACTTCATTGTCAAAATCTGTTGCAAGCGCTACATCTTCCAAAAATTCTACCAAAGATCCTGTGGCATCAGCCAGCTCGCGTTGCCCATCTACAAAGTCTTTGACACCATTTAACAATTCTTCAATATTCTCCACTCGAGTAATTGCTTCAGGTGTTCCCTCTTTCTTTAGTTCAGTTACCAGCCCTACTTTTTTGGTGACCATATCGGCCATTTCAAAAGCGTCAAGGGTAGTAAGCTGCACCCTGAAAGAAGCTATCATGGTGTGAAAATCTTGCAGTTTGGTACGGGTGCCGGCGTTGATATTTAGTGGCAATTCTTGTACTTGTGCTAAAACTTCAAATAGGGTTCGGTCGTGGGTTTTTGCAGCAACAATGAGCTTATTAATGGTGGTTTGTCCAATACCTCGCATGGGGTAATTAATGATACGCTTTAGGCTTTCTTCGTCGTTTGGATTTACCAAAAGGCGGAGATATGCCAACACATCTTTAATTTCTTTACGCTGATAAAAGGAAACACCGCCATATACCCTATATGGAATATTGCGCTTGCGCAACGAATCTTCCATGGCTCTAGACTGCGCATTGGTACGATACAAAATCGCAAAATCTTCATAACCCAATTGTGATTGCATAGCACGTTCAAAAATATCACCTGCTACATATCGTCCTTCTTCACCATCTGTTGGACTGCGGTGAATGATAATTTTGTGTCCTTCAGGATTTGCTGTCCAAACATTTTTTTCCAACCGATTGGTGTTGTGAGCAATGATTGCGTTGGCGGCTTTTACAATCGTACCTGATGAACGATAATTTTGCTCCAATCGATATACACCAGCATCGGGATAATCTCGCTGAAAATTCAAAATGTTTTGGATATTAGCACCTCGAAAAGCGTATATACTTTGCGCATCGTCACCTACCACACAAATATTTTGATATCGATCTGCTAAGGCGCGTACAATGAGATACTGTGAATGATTGGTATCCTGATACTCATCAACCAAAATATAGCGAAAGCGCTCTTGGTACTTTGCCAATACATCTGGAAAACGATTCAACAATTCATTTGTTTTCAGCAATAAATCATCAAAATCCATAGCACCCGCTTTAAAGCATCTATCTACATATTCCTTGTAAATCGTACCCATTTCCGGACGTTTGGACTCTCGGTCTGCTTCAATTAGTTCAGGATTGTTAAAATAAGCTCGAACTGTGACAAGGCTATTTTTAAACGAGGAAATGCGCGAGCGGATTTGTTTTACTTTGTATAAATCTTTATCCAGATTTAATTCTTTAATTATAGAGGATAACAATCGTTCAGAATCTTGCGTATCATAAATCGTAAAACTAGAGGGATAGCCCAATCGGTCTGCCTCTGCCCTTAAAATTCGTGCAAAAACAGAGTGGAAAGTTCCCATCCAAAGATTTTTTGCTTCACTCTCCCCTACAATTTGAGCAATACGCGCTTTCATTTCCCGAGCAGCTTTGTTGGTAAAGGTGAGTGCCAATATGGAAAATGAATCAACACCTTGCTGCATCAAATATGCAATGCGATAGGTTAAAACCCTCGTTTTTCCCGAGCCTGCACCGGCTATAACCATCAACGGGCCATCCTTATGTACGGTGGGTTTTTGTTGGGCTTCGTTAAGTAGCTGGAGGTAATTTTCCAAAACAAAGATTAAAGAGTGAAAATAGCCAAACCCAGACGGTTGATAAAGAAGCAAAACAAATAGTTATTAACAGGAAACTACTATCTTCGTTTTTTATGGCTGTGCTATTTCAAAAACCGATTGATTATCTCAAGGGTGTTGGACCTAACCGTGCGCAATTACTTAAAAAAGAGTTGGGTATACATACCCTACAAGATGTATTGTATTTTTTTCCTCACCGATATATAGATCGAAGTCAATACTTTACACCAGGTCAAATACCAAAAACTACCGCTGAGGTACAGGTGCTCGGCAGCATCACGCATTTGGAAACAGTAAAGCAAAAAAGAGGGAGTAGATTGGTGGCAACATTTTCTGACGGACAACACAGTATTGAATTGGTATGGTTTAGAGGACATCAATGGATTCAAAAATCGCTACAAGTAAACAAACCGTATATGGCTTTTGGCAGACTAAATTGGTTTGGCAACAAATGCTCCATAGCCCATCCAGAGTTGGTTTTTTTGGAAGATCACGAGCAACGAAAAGGCAATTTTCAACCCGTATATTCCACAACAGAAGCGCTGACAAAAAGTGGTATTTCACAGCGTGTAATGCGGCAAATCATTGGACATTTATTTGAAGAAATTGGAAGTGGAATTCAAGAGGTTTTACCAAATCATATCTTGCAGCAATACCAATTAATACATAAAAATTCGGCCCTGACAACAATCCACTTTCCTGAAAATCAAGAGGAACTTGAAAAAGCTCAATATCGGATGAAATTTGAGGAATTATTTTTTGTTCAACTTCAATTGGGACTTAAAAAACTTCATCGGAAACAGCACTTAAAAGGCATTCCATTCGCTGAAATTGGCGAATATTTTAATTCGTTTTTTCATCATCACTTACCGTTTCCACTGACAGAAGCACAAAAACGAGTGGTTAGAGAAATTCGTGCCGACCTAAAAAGTGAAGCGCAAATGAATCGACTACTGCAAGGAGATGTGGGCTCTGGAAAAACCATTGTTGCGGTCTTATGTATGCTTATGGCACTCGATAATGGGATGCAAACCACTTTGGTTGCCCCAACAGAAATTTTGGCACAACAACACCATACAAGTATTAGCGAACTTTTAAAACCGCTCAATATAAATGTTGGACTTCTCACAGGCTCTGTCAAAAAAAGCGCACGGACTCCATTATTGGAACAATTGGCAGATGGGTCATTACCCATACTTATAGGGACACACGCCGTTTTAGAACAATCCGTAATATTCAAAAAGCTTGGCTTGGCAATTATAGATGAACAGCATCGCTTTGGTGTGGCGCAACGTGCTACATTATGGCGAAAAAATGCTATCCCTCCTAATGTTTTAGTCATGACAGCTACCCCAATACCGAGAACATTAGCTATGACTGCTTACGGAGATTTAGACTTGTCGGTCATTGATGAACTCCCACCAGGAAGAAAACCGATTACCACTACACATAGGTTTGATAGTAAACGCTTAGCCATTTTTCAATTTATGCGAGAGGAAATTACTAAAGGAAGGCAGGTGTATGTAGTTTACCCCCTTATTCAAGAATCGCAAGTTTTGGATTATAAAGATTTAATGGACGGATACGAAAGTATTGTTCGGGAATTTCCACTTCCCGACTATCAAGTTAGCATTGTTCACGGGAAAATGAATGCCGAAGATAAAGCCTATGAAATGGAGCGTTTTGTTTCAGGAAAAACACAAATTATGGTTGCCACAACCGTTATTGAAGTAGGTGTTAATGTTCCCAATGCAAGTATCATGATTATTGAAAGTGCTGAGCGATTTGGCCTATCGCAATTGCACCAATTACGCGGTCGTGTGGGACGTGGTGCAAGTAAAAGTTATTGTGTGCTTATGACTGGAAATAAACTAAGTCAAGATGCGCAAACTCGAATTCAAACTATGGTACGCACACAGGATGGTTTTGAACTTGCAGAAGTAGATTTATCACTTCGTGGCCCAGGAGATCTTATGGGAACACAACAAAGTGGGGTACTTCCGTTTTTAATTGCAAACTTGAAAAAAGATGGCCATGTGCTAAAATCTGTTCGGCATGCAGTAGATCAAATCCTTTTACAAGATCCAGTACTATCACAAGAACAACACAGCGTATTAAGTGAAGCATTAACACTTACGCAGCAAGGAAAATCCATCTGGAAGTACATTGGATGAATTGTGTACTTAAAACATCGGTGTATCTTTGCAACTTAATTAATAACCATGCACATCTCGTATAATTGGCTTCGCGATTTTATTCAAACTGACTTAAGCCCCACAGAAGTTGGCACCATACTAACCGACATAGGGTTAGAAGTTGAAGGGATTGAGCAATATCAGTCCATTAAAGGAGGCTTAGAAGGAGTTGTGATTGGGAAAGTTATAAGCTGTGAAAAACACCAAAATGCGGATAAATTAAAGGTTACTCAAGTTGATATTGGCCTTGAGGAACCTGTGCAAATTGTTTGTGGCGCACCCAATGTAGCAGCAGGACAAACGGTTCCCGTAGCTACTGTTGGCACCACTTTATACGATGACACTGGAGCATCTTTTATTATCAAAAAAAGTAAAATTAGAGGTGAGTCCAGTCACGGAATGATTTGCGCTGAGGATGAACTCGGAGTTGGCAATAGTCACGACGGAATTATGGTACTTGAAAATCACCATAAAGCAGGAACCCCCTGCAAAGAAGTATTTTCAATCATATCAGATCACGTTTTCGAAATTGGACTAACCCCGAATCGATCAGATGCCATGAGCCATTATGGTGTAGCCAGAGATTTGCGTGCGGCATTGGTTCAAAAAGAAGAAACACCGGCATTAATTACACCTCCTATTAGTTCTTACAGAGTAGATAATTATAGTGGAGCAATTCAAATTGACGTTCAAGATAACGATGCGGCACCGCGTTATTGCGGTTTACGAATTTCTGGAGTTGAAATAAAACCATCACCGGAACATATACAGCATCGCCTAAAATCTATTGGTGTGAAGCCTATCAATAATGTTGTGGATGCGACAAATTTTGTGCTTCACGAACTAGGACAACCGCTTCATGCGTTTGATGCTGATAAAATTTCAAGTGGAATTGTTCGAATTCAAAAACTTAAAGAAGGTACAAGGTTTGTTACTTTAGATGGAATTGAACGCAAACTCAGTAGCGAAGACTTGATGATTTGCGACGGTGACACCCCCATGTGTATGGCGGGTGTATTTGGTGGATTAGAATCAGGCGTTTCTGAAAATACAACCGAAATATTTTTAGAGAGTGCCTATTTTGACCCTGTAAGCATTCGAAAAACAGCTAAGCGTCATGGACTTAGCACTGACGCCTCTTTCCGTTACGAAAGAAGTATTGATATTGAATTGGTGAAATATGCGCTTAAGCGCGCCGCCTTGCTTATTCAAGAAGTGGCAGGTGGCGTAATTTCATCTGATATCACAGATGAATATCCAACAAAACACGAACCACACCATGTACTACTGAAGTTTGAATATGTCAACAACTTGATTGGATATGAAATTCCTCGTGAAATAATTAAGAAAATTTTACAAGGACTAGATATTAAAATCACAAACGTAACCGAAACTTCCTTGGGCTTAGCAATTCCAACCTACCGGACCGATGTTAGACGACCTGCAGATGTGGTAGAAGAAATCCTACGTATATATGGTTACAACGCTATTCCAATAGGCTCTAAACTAAACAGTTCTGTTCCTGAATTTGCCAAACAACTTTCAAATCAATATCAACAAAACATTGCCCAACAATTGATTTCGCAAGGTTTTTATGAAATTTATAACAACTCCCTCACAACGCCAAAACACGGAGGTAATGTTGATGAAATGGTTGAAATTTTAAATCCTTTGAGTAGCGAACTATCTGTGATGCGTACCAATTTACTTTATGGAATGCTTGAAGCAGTACAGTTTAACAATAACCGTCAACAGCAAAACTTGCGCTTTTTTGAGGTTGGTAATAGCTACCACAAAAAAGAAAAGAAAACCAAACAAACACCTACATTGGCCATAGTTGCAACAGGACAACAACTGCCTAATCATTGGGGTGTAGCAGAACAGAAATCAGATTTTTTCTTCTTAAAAGGGGTTGTAAAAACATTGCTCCAGCGACTAGGAGTTCATACCAAAGAATCACCTGCAAAACATGCGCATTACAAAGAATCTATCGATTTTCACTGTAAAGATAAATACGTGGGAACACTTGGTTTGATAGATTTGGAAGCATTTAAAGGATTGAATATTGAACAAGATGTGTTTGCCTGTACCCTAGTACTAGACACAGTCTTGGCCAATACAAACCAAAAAATTAAAGTCAAACCATTATCGAAATATCCCTCCGTACAACGAGATTTAGCACTACTGGTAAATACAGAAACAAGTTTCGAAGAATTATATCAAATAGCACAAAAAACAGAGAGACAATTACTGGATAATGTGCAGTTGTTTGATGTGTTTAATGGAAAAGGAATTCCGGATGGGAAAAAGTCTTATGCACTCAGTTTTACATTAAGTGATAAAAACAAAACGCTAACAGACAAACAAATTGATAAAACCATGCAACGAATTGCCCAACAGTACGAAAAACAGTTAGGCGCAACACTTCGTCAATAGTATTGTTTATCGATTCTTAAACACTTGATTATTTGTAAGTTATGTGTATCTTTGAGTATTGCTAAAAGAAAATAATATGTTTGCGTCTACCGATATCCGCAGAGAATTAAATCTCGTTAAAGAAAAGTCTCAAGAAAAAGCTTTTTCACTACCCACAAATAGCTTTGATGTTGATAAACTTGATACTAAGCGCATTTATCATATCAACCAAATCAAAAAAATATGTATTGATTACAGGCTTCGTTTTTTGGATGCTAAATTGTATAAAGGGCAATTTCCAGTTGAGGCCATTGATGAAATTAAATCCATTGAAGATACGCATCAAACAAGTTTGAATTCATTAAAAATGATGGCTCCATCTAAACTTTTTAAGTTAGAAAATGCAGATGACCCATTACTTTTTGCCCCTATGGGTAATGGATATTATTATTTAATACACCAATGGGGAAATGATTTACACCCACTACGAAAAATGTTAGTATGGCCATTTAAGAATTTGATTAATATGTGTATTGCGACGCTTGTTGCCAGTTTTGTGCTATCGCTTTTTGTGCCAATATCTATTTTTACGCCGAATCCAACAGCCAGTGACTTTTTCCTGATCTATTTCTTTATGTTTAAATCACTGGCAGCAATTGTAATTTATTACACTTTCGCTAGGGGAAAGAATGTAAATAAAGCCATTTGGAATAGTAAATATTACAACAATTAATGTCAGATTCTTTTCGCTTATTGTACACGGGAAATATTGTTGATGTACAACGCCTGAAGGCTTTATTGGAAGAAAATGATATTTTCCCTATAATAAAAGATGAGACAGAATCTGCGCGACTAGCAGGATTTGGCGCTCCTACAATGATGCAACAACTTTGGGTACTTTCCTCAGAAGTTGACAAAGCAAAAACCTTTCTTTAGGCGTACATTTTTGCACGTAATTCCTTTAGTTTGGCATCTGCCATATAATCGTCAAAAGTCATATAACGGTCAATAACGCCTTTTGGAGTAAGTTCCACCACCCTATTCCCAACAGACTGCGCAAAGGCATGATCGTGCGTGGTGAGTAGTACTGTTCCTTTGAATTTAATTAGTGAGTTGTTAAAAGCAGTAATAGACTCTAAATCTAAGTGATTCGTTGGCTCATCGAGCATTACCACATTGGCACGCTCCATCATCATACGAGAAAGCATACAACGCACTTTTTCTCCACCCGATAATACTTTTGCAGATTTTAGCGCTTCATCTCCACTAAAAAGCATCTTGCCTAAAAAACCACGTAAAAATACTTCTTCGCGTTCTTCGTCGGTTTTAGCGTACTGGCGAAGCCAATCTACCAACGACTCATCAGAACCAAAATAAGAAGCGTTGTCTAGCGGTAAATAACTCTGATTAGTGGTTACACCCCATTCAAAGGAGCCAGCACTTGCTTGTTGCTTCCCATTTAAAATTTCATAAAAAGTAGTCGCTGCACGAGCATCCTTGCTATATATTACAACCTTATCTCCCTTGGCTAGGTTTACATCTATACCTGTAAAAAGTGGCACACCGTCAATCTCTGCTGCAAGTCCTTCGATATTCAAAATTTGATCGCCGGCTTCACGCTCACGCTCAAAAATAATAGCTGGATAACGTCTTGAAGATGGGCGAATATCTGCAATATTGAGCTTATCAATCATCTTTTTTCGTGAGGTGGCTTGCTTTGATTTGGCAACGTTTGCACTAAAACGAGCAATAAACTCTTCCAACTCCTTTTTCTTTTCTTCGGCCTTTTTGTTTTGCTGCGCACGTTGTTTTGCTGCCAACTGACTCGACTCATACCAAAAAGTATAATTCCCAGAAAAATGATTGATTTTTCCAAAGTCAACATCAGAAATATGCGTACACACCGCATCTAAGAAATGACGGTCGTGAGAAACCACAATGACCGTATTATCATAATTAGCCAAAAAGTGCTCAAGCCATTGAATGGTTTCATAATCCAAATCGTTGGTAGGCTCATCCATAATAAGGACGTCGGGGTTTCCAAATAATGCTTGCGCCAATAAAACACGAACTTTTTGTTTTCCATCAAGGTCTTTCATTAAAGTGTAATGATGTTCCTCATGAATATCAAGATTAGAAAGCAGCGTAGCAGCATCACTTTCAGCGTTCCAGCCGTTCATTTCTTCATATTTGATTTGTAACTCCCCTACACGATCGCTGTCTGCATCTGAAAAATCGGGCTTGGCATATAAATCATCCATTTCTTTTTTTATGGCAAAAAGGGAGGTGTTTCCACGTATTACCGTTTCTAAAACAGGGAAATCGTCAAAGGCAAAGTGGTTTTGCTCTAATACTGACATACGTTTTCCTGATTCAAGGTGAACGTTACCTGAATTGGGTTCCATTTTTCCTGTAAGGACTTTTAGAAAAGTAGATTTTCCTGCTCCGTTGGCGCCTATAATTCCATAACAATTCCCATGATTAAAGGAAACATTCACTTCATCAAATAAGACGCGCTTGCCAAATTGAACAGAAAGATTAGATACGGATAGCATACGTTATGTTTTTTGCAAAAATATAAAAGCCCACAGACAATATGTGGGCTTTTTCAATATGATTTACTGTTGGATTAATTTCCTTTTTTGTGGTCGGCAAGAAATTTTGCCAAACCGCTGTCAGTGAGTGGATGTTTTGCCAATCCAACAATGGCACTTAACGGCCCGGTCATAACATCTGAACCAATTTGAGCACAATCTATAACATGCATGGTGTGACGAACAGAAGCAGCCAGAATTTGCGTGTCAAAATCATAATTGTCATATATATTTCGAATGTCCTCAATTAGTTGTAAGCCATCTGTAGAAATATCGTCTAAACGCCCAATAAAAGGAGATACATAGGTAGCGCCAGCTTTTGCTGCTAACAATGCCTGACCAGATGAAAACACAAGTGTACAGTTGGTTTTAATGCCTTTATCAGAAAAATATTTAATTGCTTTAATACCTTCCAAAATCATAGGGATTTTTACCACAATTTGTGGGTGCAGTGCCGCAAGCGCCTCTCCTTCTTTAATCATCCCTTCAAAGTCCGTTGAAATAACTTCGGCAGAAACATCGCCTTCTACAATGTCGCAAATGGCTTTATAGTGGGCAATAATATTGTCTTGTCCTGTAATACCTTCTTTTGCCATCAAAGATGGATTTGTTGTTACCCCATCCAAAATACCAAGGGCCTGTGCCTCTCTAATTTGATCAAGATTTGCTGTGTCAATAAAAAATTTCATGTGTTTTAATTTAAGTTATAAAATGATGCTATTAAATTTTCGTACATACGTTGTGGCAATAAAAACTTGATTATTGGCGAAACGACTTCTAAAAAAGGTCCAACACTGTAGTGTGGTTTTAATTTTTTTGCCTTGATTAGTTTTTCAATTTTAATTGCTACTTGAACAGGCTTTAATCCTTTGTTAACGTGTGCATCCATGTCTTGGAGTGCACTCTTGTATTGTTGGTAATAAATGGACTCTTCTTTTAGTGGCGCATAAAAACGACTTGCAGCTATGGGTGTTTGGATAGAACCGGGAGAAAGCGTCGTACATTGAATGGGGGTATGGCGCAACTCTAAACGCAAGCTTTCGGTAATACGCATAAGTGCTGCCTTTGACGCTGAATATACACTCCTGAATGGCAATCCGTTATCGCCTGCCAAGGAAGCTACATTTATAATTTTTCCAGACCCTTGCTTGTGCATTTGTTTAAGGGCATGTTGCATTACCCGAATTGGACCTTTTAGATTTGTATCAAAAACCTTGTCTAAAGGTTCCATTTCTAATTCTTCTACAGGACCTGCCATGCCCATTCCTGCATTATTAATAAGCACATCAATACAATTATGCTCTATTACAATTTGGTCAATGGCATTGTGAATAGAATCGTTGTTAAGAACATCCATTGCAACGAGTGGAAAAGGATGATTAGGATGCTTGCTCGGCGTACGACTTGTGCCAATAACTTGATAACCACTTGTACATAAAAATTTTCCTGCAGCTAAGCCTATTCCTGAGGAGGCACCTGTAATAAGTACAACGAGTTGTTTTTTCATATTAAAAAGGGCAAGTTACCTATAGCACACCGCTACGACCGCTTACCCTTGCTGCGTTTCCGCCCTGGGGGAATTCAGCAGGAGCTGGTTGTATAGGACTTGCCCGTTGCAAATATATATGCTTTGTTGGTTTTTTTTTCTGAACATAATGAGTATTTTTCAAAATAAATTAACGCCTCATGAATAGGTTGTACTATTTCGGATTATTTGTCATTTTTCTGGTACTTGGTAGTTGCTCATCCAAAAAGGGTGTTTCCTATAAAATCATCACACAATCAACCTCAAAAAAAGTACGCCCTGCAGACACCATACATCTATCTTTAAATACACTTACAGAAACCAAAACCCATCAATTTTATTGGAATAACAAAAAGTTAGATCACCCTTTTGTAGTACCAAAAATTACAGGAGAACAACAGCTCAAAGTCGTTATTGAAACGGAAAGCGGCACTAAAGAACTGACCAAAAACATTCGTGTTTTTGCTTCTACAAAACCTAAAATCTACACCTATAAATTAATAAAAACCTACCCACACGATATCAATGCTTATACTCAAGGGTTGGAATTTTTTGGTGATATTTTATATGAAAGCACGGGACAGTACGGGGCTTCATCCATTAGAAAAGTAGCTTATAAAAGCGGGGAGGTTTTAAAAAAACTCCCTTTAGACAAAGCCTATTTTGGGGAGGGATTGACACAAATTAATGGCAAAATCATTCAATTAACTTGGAAAAAGAAGCTTGGTTTTGTCTACAACAGTTCAGATTTAACACTTGAAAAATCATTCAAATACACCAAAAGTCCTGAGGGGTGGGGACTTTGTACAGATGGAAAATGGCTGTATAAAACCGATGGCAGTCAAAAACTTTGGCGGCTAGACCCAAATACATTTGAGGAAATTGACAGTAAAGATATTGTTACACACAACACCTATTTATCTAAAGTGAATGAGTTGGAATATGTTAACGGGCTGATTTATGGAAATACGTATCAGTTCAACAAAGACGTTGTTGTGATCATTGACCCAAAAACTGGAATTGTACAAGGTGTGGTTGATTTTTCAGGACTGAAGAAAAAAGTACAGCAACACAACAAATTAGACGTGTTTAATGGTATTGCTTATCACCCAGAACGAAAAACATTCTTCGTGACGGGGAAATATTGGGATAAATTATTTGAAGTTGAAATAATTGAAAAATAAAACAAGAAATACGGTCTTAAAAACTCTGATGGTAGTAGTTGGTATAGCAGCTACTAGCCTGTACAGCGGATGTCGTACCGATTTCAACTTTAGACCTATCGGATTATCCGAACTAAGATTTAGCAGCGATACTGTTTATTTGGATACGATTTTTACTGGAATCAGTTCAGCCACTTATTCGCTAAAAGTATATAATACTTCAGATGATGCTGTTTCGATTCCAAATATTTATTTGGATAACGGAGACCTTTCAAATTTTAGATTAAACGTAGATGGTTTGAGTGGTCAATCGTTTCAAAATGTAGAATTACTGCCTAAAGACAGCATGTATGTGTATATCGAAACCACTGCTGACATAAATGAACTCACACAAAACAACACCCAATTTTTATATGAAGATAAATTGCATTTCTCTGACGTAGGGGAAGTAATCCTAATGACCTTAGTGCAAGATGCGGTGTTTTTATATCCCAACAAAAACAATGAAGGTATTAAAGAAAGTATTCCAATTGGCATCGATGACAAAGGAAACACGGTTGGTATAGTGGGCCGCTACTTAGAAGACAACGAGCTAATTTTTACAAACGAAAAGCCCTACGTGGTGTATGGATATATGGGTGTTCCCTCAGGGAAAACAGCTATTTTTGAAGCAGGCGCACGTGTTCATTTTCACGAAAACTCAGGTATTATTGTAGGAAACAATGCAACCATAAAAGTGAATGGTGAACCAAGCACAGACCCCGAAGTTATGGAAGGCGAAGTGATTTTTGAAGGGGATCGACTAGAGCCGCTTTACGATAATATCCCCGGGCAATGGGGTGCTATTTGGCTTACCACAGGAAGCACGCAGCATCAGTTTAATCACACGACAATCAAAAACGCTACCGTTGGCATTTTAATGGATTATAACGACGAAACGGCAAACCCCACATTGACTTTAAAAAATACGCAAATTCACAACAGTGCCGCTGTAAATTTATGGGGTAAAACAGCTCATATTTACGCAGAAAACAGTGTATTTGGCAATGCAGGACAAGCATCATTTCACGGAAATATTGGTGGTAATTATCATTTTATTCACTGTACGTTTGCTAACTATTGGAATAAAAGTTTTCGCTCAACACCTGCTGTTTTATTAAATGATTACACCCCTATTGACAGTAAGACAAACTTAATTAAACCTCTTGAGAAAGCTACTTTTGACAACTGTATTATTGAAGGAAATCAATTTGTTGAGTTTTATGTAGAGCAGGTAGGCACAGATGCTTTTAACTTCAATTTAAACCACACGGCAATACAGTTTGAAAGTTCAAATCAATCCGTGATTGAAAATCCCTTCTTTGATTGGGAAAATTCAAATGTCTATACAAATATCATTCGAAACGGAACTCCCTATTTTGTGCTTCCAGAAAAAAATGACATGCGCATATCCCAACAAAGTGAATTTATCCAAAAAGGAGACGCAACAATTGGATCGCAAATACCAAAAGACTTACTAGGCGTTCAACGCACTACACCACCGGACATGGGCGCGTATCAGCACATTATCATTGAAAACTAAGCATTAAAAAGAGGTCGATGCGCCATCATGGCATGTACCTGTTCCCCTACCCCTGCAATAATGGTTTCATCCTCTGGATTTTGAATAACCTCATCAATAAGTGAAACGATAGGCTCCATATCAGCTGCTACCAATCCTCGAGTGGTTATAGCGGCAGTTCCGAATCGGATACCTGAAGTTACAAATGGGGATTTGTCATCAAAAGGCACCATGTTTTTGTTTGCGGTAATTTCAGCTTTAACCAGCGATTGTTCAGCTTGCTTTCCAGAAATATTTTTATTGCGCAAGTCCACCAGCATCATATGGTTATCTGTACCACCAGAAATTAGATTATAACCCCGATCAACAAAAGCTTTTGCCATAGCTTGCGCATTTTCACGTACACGCAAAATATAGTGCAAGAAATCGTCTGTTAGCGCCTCACCAAAAGCAATGGCTTTTGCACCAACTACGTGTTCTAGCGGTCCACCCTGATTCCCTGGGAAAACAGCCATGTCAAGCAATGAAGACATCATACGTAAATTCCCATTTTTAAATTTAAGTCCAAAAGGGTTTTCATAATCCTGCCCCATCATCATGAGTCCACCACGAGGCCCACGAAGGGTTTTGTGTGTAGTAGTGGTTACCACATGACAGTGTGGTAAAGGATCGTTTAAAATACCCTTAGCGATGAGTCCTGACGGATGCGAAATATCTGCCAACAAAAAGGCTCCAACGCTATCAGCAATTTCTCTAAAACGTTTAAAATCAATATCTCTAGAATATGCAGATGCCCCTGCAATAATCATTTTTGGCTTTTCTTTAGCAGCCATTTCTTCAATGACATCGTAATCCAATCGACCTGTTTCTTTATCTACGCCATAAAAAACAGCATCGTACAAACGTCCAGAAAAATTTACTGGCGATCCGTGGGTAAGATGACCGCCATGAGACAAATCAAAACCCATAATTTTATCTCCTGGTTGAATAAATGCGTGATAAACAGCGGTATTTGCCTGAGATCCTGAGTGCGGTTGTACATTGGCATAGGCAGCACCAAACAGCGCTTTTGCGCGGTCAATGGCAATCGTTTCAATCTCATCAACAACCTCACAGCCTCCGTAGTAACGTTTTCCTGGATATCCCTCAGCGTATTTGTTTGTGAGAATAGATCCCGTGGCTTCCATTACCTGCGGACTGGTAAAGTTTTCAGAAGCAATAAGCTCAATTCCGCCTATTTGGCGTTCTTTTTCTGCTTCAATTAACTCAAAAATTTGTGAATCTCTTTGGATATTCATAGCTAAAATTAAAGAACAAAAATAGCCAAACAACACAAGATAAAGCACTAAAAAGAATGGATTTATTAAAAACAAATGAACATACAGCAGAAGATCATACTTTTGCAACATGCAAAGGCCTATTAACATCAAAAACAAACGAGCCCGATTTGAGTACGAACTCATGGATCAATACACAGCCGGAATCGTATTAACCGGAACGGAAATAAAGTCCATTCGTGCCGGAAAGGCTTCTATTGCTGAAAGTTTTTGTGCCTTTAGTGAGCAAGGCGAGCTTTTTATTATCAACATGCATATAGACGAATACAGTCACGGCGGCTATGTAAATCACAGAACTAAAGGGGATAGAAAATTACTATTGCAACGCAAAGAATTGCGCAAACTACTTAAGCAAGTGCAAAACGTTGGACTAACCATTGTTCCTTTGCAGGTGTTTTTAACAGATAAAGGCCTAGCAAAAGTTCGCATTGCTTTAGGTAAAGGAAAAAAAATACACGATAAACGAGAAACCATAAAAGATCGTGAGAACAAACGCCAGCTCGATCGTGTAAAAAAGAATTTTAAGCGTTAGTTTTTATCCTCCAAAAGAGGAACAAATCGGAAATCGCCAAGTATTAATTTTTGAAAATTGGTGTTTGATGTTCTGGTAATAACCGTCATTTTCTGATTGGTTTCACCAACGGGAATCACCATTTTCCCACCAACAGCAATTTGACCAAGAAGTGCTTCAGGAACAGCAGGAGCGCCTGCAGTAACAATAATTCTATCGAATGGGGCTTGTTCTGGAAATCCTTTATACCCATCTCCAAAAATGAGCTTTTTAGGTTTGAATCCCAAGGCGGGTAATCGTTTTAAGCTGGTGCGAAATAATTCGTGTTGGCGCTCAATAGAATACACCTCTGCGCCCATATGACACAGCACCGCAGTTTGGTAACCAGAACCTGTACCTATTTCCAAAACTTTCATTCCCGCTTTTAACTGCAGTTGCTCGCTTTGAAATGCGACTGTATAAGGCTGTGAAATGGTTTGCTCCGCCCCTATAGGAAATGCTTTGTCTTGGTAGGCGTGATCAACAAAACTGCTATCCAAAAACAAGTGACGAGGAATGTCACCAATAGCATTAAGTACTTCGGCTTGCACAATACCTTTTTGTTTTAAAACCGCTACCAACTGGCGCCGTTTTCCCTGATGCTTGGTTGTATCCTGATTCATCTGTTCAAAAATACAAAATCGACTGCCTACCCGCCACATAATCTTGTTACATTTGTAATATGGAAAAGAAGTTAAAAGCTGGTGTTTTGGGTGCAGGGCATTTAGGAAAAATCCATTTGCGACTGTTACAAGAATCTAAAAAATATGATTTGATTGGATTTTTTGATGATAATCAATCTGTCAGAGAAAACATATCAAAAGAGTATGGATTCAAATCGTTTGAATCTGTAGCAGAACTTATAGATGCAGTAGAAGTGGTAGATATCGTAACCCCGACGTTATATCATCATGAACTTGCTAAACAAGCGATTGAAAATGGCAAACATATTTTTATTGAAAAACCCATAACACAAACCGTAGTACAAGCCGAGGAACTCATAGTACTTGCCGAAAAAAACAATGTTTTAGGTCAAGTGGGTCACGTAGAACGATTTAATCCTGCTTTTTTAGCAGTGAAAGATGAAATTCAGCAGAGCATGTTTATCGAAACTCATCGTTTAGCGGAATTTAATCCGCGCGGAACAGACGTTCCCGTTGTGTTGGATTTGATGATACACGATATCGATACGGTGTTAAGCGTTGTTAATTCTGGAGTAAAACATATTTCGGCGAGTGGCGTTTCTATTATCAGTGAAACACCCGATATTGCCAATGCAAGAATTGAATTTGAAAGCGGCTGTGTTGCAAATTTGACCGCAAGTAGAATTTCGTTGAAGAACATGCGAAAGGCACGCTTTTTCCAAAAAGACGCCTATATTTCGATAGACTATTTTACCAAAAAAGTAGAAGTAGTAAAAATGCATGATGCCCCCGACGAGGTTGGCGATTTTGATATGGTACTTGAAAATGCCCAGGGAAAAAAGAAACGCATTTATTTTGATAATCCTGATGTTCCAGAAGTAAATGCCATATTAATGGAACTTGAATGCTTCGCTGATGCTATTTCAAAAGGCTCTCCAGTCATTGTTCCACTAACCCAAGGAAAAAACGCCTTAGATGTAGCCCTACAAATCACTGCGCTTGTTGAAAAATCATCATTATGATTGGGGAGCAAATCCAAAAACTGACGGAAGACTTACCGCAGGATGTAACACTTGTAGCCGTTTCCAAAACCAAACCAAACAGCGCTATTGAAGAAGCCTACAGCGTTGGGCATCGTGATTTTGGAGAAAACAAAGTACAAGAGCTCTGTCAAAAAGCCGAAGAACTTCCTAACGATATTCGTTGGCATATGATTGGACATTTACAGCGTAATAAAGTCAAATATATTGCGCCTTTTGTACATCTTATTCATGGTGTTGATAGCGAAAGACTTTTAACAGAAATCAATAAACAAGGTGCTAAAAACAACCGTGTAATTGATGTCTTAATTCAACTTCATATTGCCGAGGAAAGTTCAAAATTTGGTTTTTCGTATGAGGAAGCAGAAGCATTATTCACTAATCAGAACCAATTTCCAAATGTGCGAATTGTTGGACTTATGGGGATGGCTACTTTTACGGAAGACAAAACCCACATCAAAAGAGAATTTGAAACACTCTCAACATTTTACAACACGTGGAAGGCTCAAAAAGATTTGTCGGTATTGTCTATGGGTATGAGTAACGACTACCCTATTGCAATAGCTTCTGGTAGCAATATGATTCGTGTTGGGAGCCTTATTTTTGGACGAAGAAATTAAAGTATGTACGCAGTTGTTGATGTAGAAACCACCGGCGGGAAGTACAACGAAGAAGGAATTACAGAAATTGCCATTTTTAAGTATGATGGAAACAAAATTGTGGACCAATTTATTAGCCTTGTAAATCCAGAACGACCCATTCAACCATTTGTGGCAAACCTCACAGGTATTAACGAAAAAATGTTGCGTAACGCACCTAAGTTTTATGAAGTTGCCAAGCGCATTGTAGAAATTACTGAAGATTGTACCCTTGTAGCACACAATGCAAGTTTTGATTACCGTATGCTTTGTACTGAATTTAATCGATTGGGTTTTACGTATGAAAAACCTACACTTTGTACCGTTTCTCTTTCCAAAATACTAATTCCAGAACAAGCATCCTATAAACTTGGAAAACTTGTTCGCTCGTTGGGTATTCCTCTAAGTGACCGTCATCGTGCCGCTGGCGATGCCCGAGCTACTGTGAAACTCCTTAAATTATTATTAGACAAAGACACTGAAAAAAAAATTGTAAAGGAAGTGCTTCGCACAAAAGAGCAAGACCAAGTTTCACGCAAATTTTTACATTTGGTAGATCAAGCGAAAACTGTTACAGGCGTGTATTACCTGCATAATCAACAAGGAGATGTTATTTATATTGGAAAAAGCACCAATATGAGAAAGCGCTTAAACCAGCACTTTACAGGGAAAAGTCGAAAAGCGTTAAAAATCCAATTGGAAACGCATAGTGTAAGCACCGAAGAGACAGGTAGTGAACTCATTGCCTTATTAAAAGAGGTAGATGAAATTCAACTACATAAGCCCAAACACAACAGAGTGCACAAAAACGACCGAATACGATTTGGATTAGAAGAGGGTGTCACAAGTTTAGGTTATCGATTTCTGCGGATTGTACATGCGCAAGACGGCATTCCCTATGTCACCACATTTAAAAATTTAAACAACGCTCGAAAAACATTGTATTTTTTCGCACAGAAATACACACTTTGCCTAAAATTAGTGGGATTGGAATCTCCAAAAAACGCATGTTCGCATGAACAAATCAATCAATGTTTGGGTGCTTGTATAGAAAAGGAAACTGCAGAGCAATATAACAATCGCGTACAGCAATGCATAGACAGGTTGAGTTTTCAATCCCCAAATATGTTGCTCATAGACAAGGGAAGAACACATGACGAGCGTAGTATTGTCCTTATACAAGACAATGAGTATAAGGGTTTTGGATTTGTGAGTCTAAATTATCAACTCACAAACATGGATATGATCAATACGCTAATTACCCCCATGAAAAACTCACGTGCTGCAAGACATATTATTCAGCAATTTGTGCGAAAAAACAAGGTTAAAGAAATTGTAAATTTGGATGAAACGCCCTAAACTTATAACCATTTCTGGGCCAACAGCCATTGGCAAAACTTCTTTTGCGGTGACTTTAGCAAAACAATTGGGATGTCCTATACTTTCAAGCGACGCACGTCAATTTTTTAAAGAGATGGAAATTGGAACAGCTGTACCCACAGCCGCCGAACAACAGGGTGTACAACATTATTTTATTCAACATAAAAGCATACATGACCCCTACTCTGTTGGAGATTTTGAGAAAGATGCAATTAAGCTGCTTACGACCCTGTTCAAAAGCTTTGAAGTGGTGATTTTAGTTGGAGGTTCAAACCTATATACAGAAGCAGTTGTTTATGGGTTAGATATATTTCCCGATGTGTCAGAAGCCATTTCTGAAATGTGGCAAAAGGCATATAGCACTCATGGTCTAGCATATTTGCAAGAAGAGCTTAAACGTTTAGATCCCAAATATTTCGAAATTGTTGATACGCAAAATCACGTCAGATTATTACGAGCATTAGGCGTCTGTACAGCCTCAGGAAAACCGTATTCATCTTTCTTGGGACAACCCAAAAAACCACGTTCTTTTGACACCGTTTCTATTGAACTTACAATGAGCCGAGAAAAAATATACGATCGCATTAATAGACGCGTGGATATGATGATAGAAAACGGATTGGTCCAAGAGGTAAAAACATTATTACCCTATAAAAACCTCAATGCACTACAAACGGTTGGCTACCGAGAACTACTGCCCTATTTTGAGGGAAAACAATCTTTGGAAGAAAGCATAGAAAATATCAAAACAAATACAAGAAGATTTGCCAAACGCCAACTTACATGGCTTCGCAATCACCCTGTACAATTTAAACTGCCTTATAATACAGCAATCGATAAGCTGCTCGTTCAGGAACTAGGCCTTGAAAAAAGCGTCTAGATTTTGCTGTATCCGGCTTGAAACATTCGAGAGGTCAGCTTTCTGAAAAGTATTTCCTGTAATGTGTTCATATAGTTCAATATAGCGCTCAGAGACAGAAGCAATATAAGCTTCAGACATGTCGGGTAGTTGTTGGCCTGGCTTTCCTTGAAAGTCATGCTCGATTAACCAACGGCGTACAAATTCTTTTGACAATTGACGCTGTGGCTCCCCTTTTTCTTGACGCGCTTGATATCCATCTGCATAAAAATACCGTGAGGAATCTGGTGTATGAATTTCATCAATTAATATAATATTCCCATCCGTGTCTTTTCCAAATTCGTATTTGGTATCAACCAGAATTAGACCTTGCGCAGCAGCCATTTCGGTTCCTCTAGCAAATAAAGCCCTGGTATAATGTGCTAATTGATCGTATTCTTCCGCAGTAACAATTTTTCTTTCGATGAGTTCTGCGGGGGTAATATCTTCATCGTGGTCGCCTTGTTCAGCTTTTGTAGCTGGTGTGATGAGTGGTTCTGGAAACATATCATTTTCACGCATTCCCTCTGGCATGGCTGCACCGCACAATGAACGTTTACCTAAGGTATATTCTCTGGCAGCATGACCTGCTAAATAACCTCGAATCACCATTTCAACTTTTAATGGCTCGCAAGATTTTCCTACAGCTACATTTGGGTCGGGAGTAGCTACAAGCCAGTTTGGTACAATGTCTGCGGTTGCAGCTAGCATATGAGCTGCAATTTGGTTTAAAATTTGCCCTTTATACGGAATGCCTTTTGGCATGACAACATCAAAAGCTGAAAGACGATCCGTGGCAACCATGACCAGCATATCATTTTCTAAGGCATAAACCTCACGTACTTTACCCGTGTATTTAGATTTCAAACCTCTTAGGTTTAAATCGGAATGCATCAGTGTTTGCATCATATTAGTTGTGGTGTTCTGTTTGTTTGTAAGCGTCAATTACCTTTTTAACCAATCGGTGTCGAATAACATCTTTATCATCTAAATAAATCATACCAATACCCTTAACATTTCCCAACACAAGAATTGCTTCTTTTAAGCCTGAAATTACACGGCGAGGCAAATCGATTTGACCAGGGTCACCAGTAATCATAAACTTGGCGTTTTTGCCCATGCGCGTCAAAAACATTTTCATTTGGTTGTGAGTGGTATTTTGTGCCTCATCTAAAATTACAAAGGCATTATCAAGTGTTCTCCCACGCATAAAAGCCATTGGCGCAATTTGAATAATGCCATTTTCAATATAATGATCGAGTTTTTCATTGGGAATCATATCACGTAATGCATCGTAAAGGGGTTGCATATACGGATCTAATTTTTCTTTTAAGTCCCCTGGAAGAAAACCCAAATTTTCACCTGCTTCAACAGCTGGACGAGTCAAAATAATTCTTTTAACTTGTTTATTTTTCAATGCTTTAACAGCCAACGCAACTCCGGTATAGGTTTTGCCAGTACCCGCAGGTCCAACAGCAAAAACCATATCGTTTTTAGTCATGGCATCTACAAGCTTGGCTTGGTTTTGGGTTTGTGCTTTAATAATTTTTCCGCCAACACCGTGTAAAATTACTTTGTTGTCGTCTGGGTCTAAGCCAAAATTATCTTCTTCGTCGCTCTCTAAAATTTGCTGAACCGTTTCGCCATTAAGTGAATTGTATTTTCCGTAGTGTGACACAAGTCTATCAACTTGTTTTTCAAATACTTCCAGTAAATCTTCTTCCCCAAAAGCGGTGATTTTATTTCCGCGAACCACTATTTTTATTTTAGGGAAATACTTTTTTAAAAGAGCGATGTTTTTGTTGTTTTTCCCTCCGTAGAACTCGGTTGGATTAACCTCGGCTAACTCGATTGCAATTTCGTTCAAATGTGTGTTTTTAAATAATAAGCCCGAAGGCACTGAATTTTGGTAACTTTGTATTCAAAATTAAGCAATTTTTAGCTTGATAAATTAAGTTAAGGTTATTTATGGCGCTAATAACGCTCACAACTGATTTTGGTTTGCAAGATGCCTATGTTGCTGGGCTAAAAGCAAAATTATATCAACAACTTGAATCCCCGCAAATTGTTGATATTGCCCACCTAATTGATCCATTTCATATTGGGCAAACTGCTTATATCGTACGGTCGGTTTATCGTGATTTCCCAGAAAAAAGCATTCACTTTATCGGGGTAGATTTTACAAAGACACCAGAGCAAGAACTCATTATCGCCTTGCTAAATGACCATTATTTTGTTTGTGCTGACAACGGCTTTTTATCACTTTTAGAACCTGAAATTAATCCGTCAGACTGTATTAGAATACACCTGCCACAGACCAAAACTCTCGACAAAGCCATTGAAGCCATAGCGCATTTACACAGAGGTGGTGGGCTTAGTGTTATAGGAACACCAATACAAAAACCAAGAGAGCGTACCCAACACATGCCCTTGGTGAATCCGCAAAAGAATGAAATTCACGGTCATGTACTTCACGTAGATCGATATGGGAATGTGATTACCAATATCACAAGAAAATTATTTGACCGCATCAGAGATAAGCGCGCATTTGTGATTCACGCTCGAAACCATAGTTTTGAACAGGTTTACAACGACTACCATGAAGTTATACGCTATGATGTTCCAAAGCAAAACCGCGAGGAAGATGGAAAAAAATTAGCACTATTTAACAGTCAAGACCATTTAGAACTTGCTATTTATAAGGGAAATCCTAACTATGGTGGAGGTGCAAGTACGTTATTTGGGTTATCGTTTTTAGATCCTATCCGCGTAGCGTTCATAAATGATTACTAGCTGTTAATAAATTTGTTTTAGGTTGGTAAATCGAAACAATATATTTGTAGTTAAACAAACGCATTATGAACTTCATAGTATCCAGTACGCAATTGCTACGTCAGCTCCAGACCCTAAGCGGCGTTTTAAACAGTAGCAATACCTTACCCATTTTAGACCACATATTATTTGAACTGTATCCTGGGCAGTTGCGTCTTACCGCAACAGACTTAGAAACTACCATAAGTGCATCTCTTCAAGTTGAAGCAACACAAGAAGGTAAAATTGCAATACCCGCTCGACTTCTTTTAGACACGCTAAAAACATTTCCAGAGCAACCATTAACATTTTCGCAAGCAGACAACAATACCCTTGAAATAAGTTCAGACCAAGGTAAGTATGCACTTGCGTATGCCAATGCAGATGAGTTTCCGCAAGCAGCTGATGTTACAGATGCGTCAAGCGTCAGCATACAGGGCGATACCTTAGCTACCGCCATTACAAATACCATTTTTGCAAGTGGAAACGATGACTTACGTCCCGTAATGAGTGGTGTGTTTTTTCAACTTTCCTCTAGTGGATTGACGTTTGTTGCAACAGATGCACACAAACTTGTAAAGTATGAAAGATCAGATTTGGTAGCGCCAGAAACGGCAGAATTTATCATGCCAAAAAAACCTTTGAACTTGCTTAAGTCTGTTTTATTGGGAAGTGAAGCTGAGGTTAAGATAGATTACAATTCTAGTAACGTACAGTTCTCTTTTGAAAACACGGTTCTTATATGTCGATTAATTGACGGAAAATATCCCAACTACGAAGCGGTAATCCCAAAAGAAAATCCCAACGTGATGAGTATTAATCGCGTTCAATTTCTAAATACGGTTAAACGTGTGAGTATTTTCTCAAACAAAACGACGCACCAAATAAGATTGCGTATTGCAGGTGCAGAACTACATATTTCTGCTGAAGATATAGATTACAGCAATAAAGCGGAAGAACGTTTAGCATGTTCTTACCAAGGCGACGATATGCAAATCGGCTTTAATGCAAGGTTTTTGACAGAAATGCTTAGCAATCTTAATTCCGAAGAAATTCAACTTGAGTTATCACTGCCTAACAGAGCAGGGATAATTACTCCAGTAGATGGATCAGAAGAGGGCGAGCAAGTTACCATGCTAGTCATGCCCGTAATGCTCAACAATTAAACTAGAGCATATAATCTGTGCTGATAAAGTTAGATTTGTGTGAGTCTAGCAATTCACGCAAAATCTCTTTATTGCTATCGGTATCTTTTGTGGCTAAGAAGGTTCTAATGGAGAATGACCTCAACGCATCTCGAACGCTAAGCGTACTTACCGCAGAATCTTTTCTCCCTGTAAATGGATACACATCTGGACCTCTTTGACAAGAACTATTCAAGTTTACACGACAAACAAGGTTAGCTAGTGTATCAATCAGCGGACCTAGCTTTTCTATGTCTTTACCAAATAGACTTACCTGTTGACCATAGGAAGAAGCTGCCATATCATCTAAAGGAGTGTCAATATCAGCAAAAGACATCACAGGAATCACAGGCCCAAATTGCTCTTCCTCATAAACACGCATATCGCGTGTTACAGGATATAAAACGGCAGGGAAAATATAATTTTCTGTACGTTCACCCCCACGTGGATTTAGCACTTTTGCGCCTTTCGCTTTTGCATCATCGATAAGCTCTTGAATATAGTCTGGCTTGTTGGGTTCTGGAAGTGGTGTTAACAATGTGTTATCCCATGGCATACCCAACTGAAGTGCATCAACCGCTTTGGTGAATTTGGATAAGAATTCTTCCCTAACCTCTTCATGAACATATAAAATCTTTAAAGCTGTACAGCGTTGCCCATTAAACGATAAGGTTCCTGCAATACATTCCTGAACAGTTTTGTCCATATCAGCATTAGGTAAAATAATGGCTGGATTTTTAGCCTCCAAACCTAAAACTAAACGGAGCCTATTCTTTTTTGGGTGTAAGTCTTGTAACGAAAGTGCTGAAGTACTGTGTCCAATAAGTGCTAACACATCTATTTCACCAGTTTTCATGATAGGTGTAGCAATGGTACGCCCACGTCCAAAAACAATATTAACAACACCAGGAGGAAAACTTTCCTTAAATGCTTTAAGCAGTGGAGCAATAAGCAACACACCGTGTTTGGCCGGCTTAAAAACAGCTGTGTTCCCCATAATAATGGCAGGAATTAGCAACGCAAATGTTTCATTTAGCGGATAATTGTAAGGGCCAAGACAAAGTACAACTCCAATAGGTCCACGGCGAATATGTGCAAACACTCCTCCGTGATTGTGAAACTTAGCGCTGTCTCGGTCAATATCTTTATACTCGTTAATAGTATCAACGATATAATCCACCGTACGATCAAATTCCTTTTCGGAGTCTTTTAAGTTTTTGCCAATTTCCCACATCAACAATTTAACAATCGTGTCGCGTTGTATTTTCATGAGCGTAACAAAACGCTCCATGCAGGCAATACGGTCGGCAACTTTCATTGTTGGCCACTCCCCTTTTCCTTTGTCAAATGCGTTTGATGCTGCATCTAATGCTTTTAATGCATGTGCCTCGTCCATGTTTGGAACCGAACCCAAATACGTAGGAGCAAGTGTACCTGCTGCATTAGGTGTGTGAATCGTAGAATGAACGTCTGCTGTTGGGCCATCCCAAAGTGTGAGTTCTCCGTTGATTAAAAAACTGTTGTGGTGAAATGGGGAATCGATTGAATACTCTTTTGGTATATTCATGTTTAAATTTTCATAGCGTTGCAAAATTAAATCAAAAATTGAAATAAATCGGGTTTATTATTTAAATAATCACCAAAAAAACCCTTTTCTTTCATACGATTTAACAATGGCTTAAAGTCGGAGGTGGATTTTAATTGAATACCAACAACCGCTGGTCCTTGTGCGCGAGCACTTTTTTTGGAATATTCAAAAAAGGTAATATCGTCCGTTGGACCTAAAATATCTTGAACAAATTCTTTTAGGGCACCTGCACGCTGTGGAAAACGCACTATAAAGTAATGCTTCAAATCACTAAACAACAAAGCGCGTTCTTTGATTTCCGCCATACGAGTAATATCGTTATTGCCACCGCAAACAAGACAAACAACATTTTTGCCTTTAATTTCGTCCTTTAATTGTGGTAATGCGGAAACGGACATTGCGCCTGCTGGCTCTACAACTATGGCGTCTTTTGTGTACATGGTTAGGATACTTTGGCAAATCTCTCCTTCATCAACCAAAAGAATATCGTTCATATGTTGTGAACAATAATCAAAGCCAATCTCGCCAATGGTTTTTACTGCTGCCCCATCAACAAAAACATCTATTTCCTCTAAGGTAATACGCTCTTGTTGCTTTAACGACTCATACATACTTGGTGCTCCTTTTGGCTCAACGCCAATAATTTTAGTATGTGGTGATTTCTCCTTAAACACACTAATAACACCAGATATTAAACCACCTCCACCAATAGGAACAATAATGTAATCTATTGGAGAAGTTGATTGTTCTAAAATTTCCAAAGCCATGGTTGCTTGCCCAGCAATAACATCTGTATCATCGAAAGGATGAATAAACGTTTTTCCTGTTTCTGCAGCAAAAGATTTTGCGGCTTCATAACAATCATCATAAGTATCCCCTACCAGTTTTATGGTAATATTTTCACCCCCAAACATATTCACTTGCGACACTTTCTGTTGCGGTGTCGGAGTGGGCATAAAAATAGTGCCGTGGATATTGTGATGGCTACAGGCATATGCAACGCCTTGCGCATGGTTTCCTGCACTAGAGCACACTACACCACTAGAACGCTGGGTGTCATTAAGCATAGAAATTTTATTAAAAGCACCTCGAATCTTAAATGACCGAACTGCCTGTAAATCTTCACGCTTTACAAAAATGGATGCGTCATATAAGTCGCTTAAGCGATCATGATTTTCCAAAGGTGTAGGAACCGCAACTTTACGAACACGCTCAGCAGCAGCTTCAATAACTGATATGTCTAGTAATGGTCTCACTTATACAATTCGCTTCATGGCAGTCATAGATCCACGAAGTGTCTTTCCTATATGTTCAATAGGGTGATTGCGAATTTGATCATTAACTGCAATAAGTTTTTGATTGTCAACGCCATTACTGTCAGTCCCAAACGCTTTTCCAATCACAGACGTATCAACAGTCTTCATAAAAGAAGAAAGTAGCGGCTTACAAGCGTGGTCAAACAGATAGCAGCCATACTCAGCTGTATCAGAAATCACACGGTTCATTTCAAATAACTTTTTACGAGCAATTGTATTGGCAATTAGTGGTGTTTCGTGTAACGACTCATAATATGCAGAGGCATCTTTGATTCCTGCTGCTACCATGGTGTCAAACGCCAACTCAACGCCTGCACGAACAAAAGCGACCATAAGCACCCCTTTATCAAAAAAGGTTTGCTCGTCTATGTCCTCAGTTGTTGGAGCTGTTTTTTCAAATGCTGTTTCGCCAGTTGCAGCGCGCCAAGACAATAGATTCTTGTCGTCATTAGCCCAATCTTCCATCATGGTTTTAGAAAAATGTCCTGAAATAATATCGTCCATGTGCTTATTAAACAATGGCTGCATAATTTCTTTTAGCTCTTCAGACAATTCAAAAGCTTTGATTTTTGCCGGATTTGACAGGCGATCCATCATGTTGGTGATGCCTCCATGTTTTAAGGCCTCTGTGATGGTTTCCCATCCGTATTGAATCAACTTTGAAGCATAAGAAGGTTCGATTCCCTCTGAAACCATTTTATCAAAGCATAAGATAGATCCCGTTTGTAGCACACCACATAAAATGGTTTGCTCGCCCATAAGGTCAGATTTTACTTCTGCAATAAATGACGATTGTAAAACACCAGCACGGTGACCTCCCGTTCCAACACAGTATGCTTTTGCCTGTTCAAAACCTTTTCCTTCAGGATCGTTAGCGTCGTGAACTGCGATTAACGTTGGCACACCAAATCCACGCAAATATTCTTCACGTACTTCAGAACCAGGGCATTTTGGCGCAACCATGATTACAGTCAAATCTTCTCTTACTTGCGTGCCCTCTTCCACAATATTAAAGCCGTGAGAATAGGACAAGGTTGCTCCTTTTTTCATCAAGGGCATTACTGCATTTACAACCGAAGTGTGATTTTTATCCGGAGTGAGATTGATAACCAAATCGGCCGTGGGAATCATTTCTTCATATGTACCAACAGCAAAATTATTTGAAGTGGCATTTACAAAAGAAGCGCGTTTTTGCTCAATAGCACCACTACGCAAGGTATAGGAAACATCTAAGCCTGAATCGCGCATGTTTAGACCTTGGTTTAGTCCTTGTGCACCACAACCCACAATTACAATTTTCTTTCCTTTAAGTGCTGCAATACCATCTGAAAATTCAGAGGCATCCATAAAGCGACATTGCGCCATTTGATGTAGTTGTTCACGAAGAGATAGGGAATTAAAATAATTACTCATTTTTTTAAATTTAGTCGTTTAATCTATTTAATAATGCTTTAATGTTCATCGGAGATTTAGTCACCGAAATACGACCGGAACGTACAAATTGCAGCAAACCGTAAGGTGCTAAATCATTGTACAATTGTTCCGTTTCATGTCGAAAACCCGTTTTTTCGATTACAAAAAAATCGGTGTTTACCGTCACAATATTCGCATGACTGTTCTTGATGATGTTTTGAATATGACGTTCTTCAAATAATGATTTTGAAGCCACTTTGAATAAGGCCGATTCCTGAAAAATTGTTTCTTCGTCTGTGTGATAAAATGCCTTGATAACCTCAATTTGCTTTTCAATTTGTCCTACCACTTTTTTAACGGCTTCCTCAGTTAATGAAACAACAATTACAAATCGTGAGACTTTCTCTATTTCAGAAGCAGAAGACGTAATACTTTCGATATTGATATGTCTTCGTTGGAAAATAGCCGAAACACGGTTGAGTAAGCCAACGCTGTTTTCAGTGTAAATTGAAATGGTGTATTTTTTTTCCATAATTACGATAATCTTATATCAGAAACCGACGCCCCAGAGGGAATCATCGGGAATACATTTGCCTCTTTTTCTACGCAAACTTCTAGGAAATAAGGTTTGTCAGAAGCCATCATTTCGTCAATAGCACTACCTAATTCGTCACGTGTAGTAACGCGTTTGGCATCGAGAAAATAGCCCTCGGCAATTTTTACAAAATCTGGATTTACCATTTCGGTAGATGCATAGCGTTTGTCAAAAAACAATTGCTGCCATTGGCGCACCATTCCTAAAAAATCATTGTTCAATACGACTACTTTTACTGCAGCCTGTGTTTGGAAAATTGTACCCAATTCTTGTATAGTCATTTGGAAACCGCCATCTCCAATAATGGCAACTACTTCTCGCTCTGGAGCACCCATTTTAGCACCCAAAGCTGCAGGAAGTGCAAAGCCCATAGTACCCAAGCCTCCAGACGTTACATTGCTTTTTGAATTTGAAAAACGCGCATAGCGACAGGCAATCATCTGATGCTGTCCCACATCGGAAACAATGACAGCATTGTTGTTCGATGCGCGGTTGATTTCTTTGAGTACCTCACCCATCGTAAGACCCTCTTTTGTAGGGTGTAAATCGTTTTTAATGACTTTATCAAATTCGATTTCGTCGTACTTTTTAAAGGCTGCAAACCAGTTGGTATAAGGTTTCGCTGTAACTTTTTCAGTAAGCAATGGAAGTGTTTGCTTCACATCACCCAAAACAGCGACATCTGCATTAACATTTTTATTTATTTCCGCAGGATCAATTTCTAAATGAATGATTTTAGCTTGTTTGGCATAACTTTCTAAATTCCCAGTAACACGATCATCAAAACGCATGCCTATGGCAATGAGCACATCGCATTCGTTCGTAAGCATATTTGGACCATAATTTCCATGCATTCCTACCATTCCCACGTTTAAAGGATGGTCTGTAGCAATTGCGGAAACACCCAAAATGGTCCACGCTGCTGGAATATTTGATTGCTCCACAAATGCTTTAAATTCTGCTTCTGCTTTACCTAATATTACCCCTTGTCCCCAAACAATAAGTGGTTTTTCTGCCTTTTCGATGATCGCAGCAGCAGCATCAATTGTAGTGGAATTAATTTTTGGAACTGGTTTGTAACTCCGAACTCCTATACATGGTGTGTAGTCAAAATCAAATGAAGCAAATTGGGCATCTTTTGTAATATCAACAAGCACAGGACCAGGACGGCCAGAACGTGCAATGTAAAACGCTTTCGCCATTACTTCAGGAATTTCAGCAACATCTGTAATCTGATAGTTCCACTTTGTGACCGGTGTCGAAATACCAATAATATCGGTTTCTTGAAATGCATCTGAACCCAACAAATGAGAAGGTACTTGACCCGTTATACATACCATGGGTGTGGAATCAATCATGGCGTCGGCAATTCCAGTAACCAAGTTTGTAGCACCAGGACCAGATGTAGCAACACAAACGCCAACCTTTCCGCTCACCCGAGCAAAACCTTGTGCGGCGTGAGTAGCTCCTTGTTCATGACGTGTAAGTACGTGCTGAAGTTTGTCTTGAAACTTGTAAAGTTCGTCGTAAAAGGGCATAATAGCACCACCGGGATACCCATAAATTAGGTCAACGCCTTCTTCGAGTAAACAGTGGATTAAAGCTTCAGAGCCCGTGATATTTTTTTTAGATGTCATGCGTTATTCGTCTGTTACACAACCCTTAGAAGCCGTAGCTACTGACCGTGCGTATTTGTACAACACTCCTTTAGTTACTTTTAAATTTGGTGCCACCCATGCCGCGCGTCGCGCTTCAAGTTCCGCATCCGTAATTTTAACTTGTAATTCGTTTGTTTCTGCGTCAATACGGATAATATCTCCGTTATTCACAAGTCCAATAGCACCGCCGAGTTGCGCTTCAGGGGTTATATGCCCCACCACAAAACCGTGTGTTCCACCCGAAAAACGTCCGTCAGTGATAAGTGCTACTTCTTTACCCAAACCAGCACCCATAATAGCAGCTGTTGGTTTTAACATTTCGGGCATTCCAGGACCGCCTTTTGGACCTTCATAGCGAATAACAACAACTTCGCCTTTTTGAACTTCGCCAGATTTGATTCCTGCATTAGCAGCAAATTCACCATCATAAACTCGAGCAGGGCCTTCAAAGGATAAACCTTCTTTACCTGTAATTTTTGCAACAGCACCTTCAGATGCGAGATTTCCAAAAAGAATTCGAATGTGACCTGTTTCCTTAATTGGATTATCAAGCGTTCGAATTACTTTTTGCCCTTCTTTAAGCGATGGCACATCTGCCATATTCTCTGCAAGTGTTTTTCCAGTAACGGTCATGCAATCGCCGTGAAGCATATTGTTGTCAAGCATGAATTTAATCACAGCAGGAATACCACCTACACGGTGTACATCTTCCATTAAAAATTTACCACTTGGTTTTAAGTCTGCTAAAAAAGGTGTAGTATCACTAATGCGTTGAAAATCAGCTAATGTAAAATCTACTTCTGCAGCTCTTGCAATGGCTAAGAAGTGTAAAACAGCATTCGTAGAACCGCCTAACACTGTTACCAATCGAATCGCATTTTCTAGCGATTTTTTAGTTACAATGTCTTTGGGTTTAATATCTTTTTCGATGAGCAATCGCATTGCTTTTCCAGCAGCAACACACTCCTCTATTTTTTCTGGGCTTACGGCAGGGTTAGATGAATTGAAAGGTAATGCGAGTCCCATAACCTCAATGGCAGAAGCCATTGTATTTGCGGTGTACATACCCCCACAAGCACCTGCGCCTGGGCAGGCATTTTGTATCACTTCTTTGTACTCAGCTTCATTAATGGTTCCAGCTACTTTTTCTCCCCATGCTTCAAAAGCAGAAACGATATCAAGTTTCTTGTTTGCAACGCATCCTGAAGCAATTGTTCCGCCATAAACCATTATACTTGGACGGTTCAGTCGAAGCATTGCCATTACAGATCCGGGCATATTTTTATCACAGCCTACAACTGCTACCATACCATCATAAGACATTCCGCCCATAACCGTTTCCATGGAATCTGCAATTATGTCGCGAGATGGAAGAGAAAATCGCATCCCAGGAGTACCCATAGAAATGCCATCACTCACGCCTATCGTATTGAAAATTAATCCAACCAAATCAGCTTCTTCTGTACCTTTTTTAATTTCAACAGCTAAGTTATTAAGGTGCATATTACATGGATTTCCTTCATATCCAGTACTTGCAATCCCTACAAATGATTTCTGAAAATCGTCATCTGAAAGACCAATAGCGTGTAACATTGCCTGAGCTGCAGGCTGGCTTGGATCCTGAGTTACTGTTTTGGAGTAGCGGTTGTGTCCCATAGTTGATTTTAAAATAAGAATTCGCTAAAATACAAAACGACAATCAATACGAGGAACGTTTTATCAATAGATAAATGATTAATCATCTAAATAAATCTTTATGCTTTGATTAGATTAAGTGTTAAATCAAAAGTAGAAAAAGAAGTGAATTTACCGAACGAAAACTATATTTTTACACATTCGTTAAAAAAAACGACTAAAAGTGCTTATGGTTGAAGAAAATACATTAATACAGCTAAAATCTAATCAAACTGCTTTTTTTGAAGCAGGGAATACCCGTAGTGTCAATGCACGCTTAGCTCGTTTAAAAGCCCTCAAACAAAATATAAAATCAAATGAAACAGAAATTGTTGCGGCATTGCAACATGACCTTGCTAAACCTGAAGCAGAAATTTGGTTAGCAGAAATATATGTTGCTTTAGTAGAACTGAACACCATCATCAAAAATCTTTCGCAATGGGCAAAACCAAAACGCATAGCTGGAAAATGGCTGAATTTTCCCAGTAAAGATTGGATTGTTCCAGAACCGTATGGCGTAACCCTACATATTGCTCCGTGGAATTATCCATTCCAATTGGCGTTAAATCCGCTAATTGGAGCTGTTGCAGCAGGAAATACAGTTGTTTTGAAGCCCTCTGAGCATGCGCCACAAACAGCAAAAATCTTGCAAAAAATCATATCCGAGGTTTTTCCACCCGATTGGGTATGTGTCGCCGAGGGCGGTCCAGAAGTAGCACATCATTTACTCAATCAAAGATGGGATTATATCTTTTTTACAGGCGGTATTAGCATAGCAAAAATTGTTGCCAAAGCAGCAGCCGAACATTTGACGCCAACAACGTTGGAACTCGGTGGGAAGAATCCGTGTATTGTAGATCAAACAGCAAATATAAAGGTGACTGCAAGGCGCATTGTTTGGGGGAAATTCATGAACTGTGGACAGGTATGTATGTCACCAGATTACCTTTTGGTTCATCAGGACATTTATAACGATTTGGTAACGACATTAAAGGCTGAAATCGTTCGTATGTACGGAGAAAACCCACAAGAATCCACTGATTATGCACGCTTGGTACATCAAGGTCATGTTGCAAAAATGAAAGAATTACTCAAAGGTCAAGATATCATATTTGGTGGTGTTGTCGATGAAAAAGACCGTTACGTTAGCCCAACACTTATTGCATTAGAACATTTGGACAACAGCTTAATGGAAGATGAGATTTTTGGGCCACTACTACCCATCATCACGTATAAAGACGAAGCTGAAATTCATAAGACCGTTAAACGGTTTGAAAAACCACTTTCCTTTTATGTGTTCTCTCAACGCAAGAAATGGGCGCGGAAACTGATGAAAACATACAGCTATGGCGGTGGCATGATAAACGATGTTATTGTATATTTTACCAATGATAATCTTCCCTTTGGTGGTGTAGGACATAGCGGCACAGGCAGTTATCACGGTAAGCATTCTTTTGATACATTTTCGCATAACAAACCATATGTAGAACGACCCACATGGTTTGACCCGAAGCAGCGCTATGCACCCTACACGAATAATTTTAAAATAATCAAACGCCTTTTAAAATATTTTTCATGATAGAAAAAAAAGTCACGGATGCAATACATTTTAGACGTTCTGTACGAGTTTACTCAGAAGAACCACTTGATGATACCATAGTCAAAAAATGCCTTGTCAATGCATCCATAGCACCCACAAGCAGTAACCTGCAACTGTGGGAATTTTATCATATAACCAATACAAGCATACTTAAAAAAATAGCAAAAGCTTGTATGGGGCAAAATGCAGCCACTACTGCCAATCAACTCGTAGTCATCGTCACTAGAAAAGATACATGGAGAAAAAAAGCGAAAGCCAACATAGACCACTTTGACAAGGTTTTTAAACAACCCGAAATGCAAAAAGAAATGCGTCGAAAAAAAATGGTGACGAATTATTATGGAAAAATTATTCCAACACTTTATGGTGATTTTCTTGGAATTCTGGGGGCTATCAAATACATGATATTTCAATTTGTTGGCTTATTTCGTCCGGTGTATCGCCAAACCCGATGGAGTGATCTTAGAGTTGTAGCGCACAAAAGTGCTGCACTTGCCGCGCAAAACTTTATGATTAGTATGGCTGCAGTAGGTTATGACACCTGTCCCATGGAGGGAAGTGACACCCTAAGAATTAAAAAAATATTGAACTTACCAAGAGGGGCGGAAATTAATATGGTAATTAGCTGTGGCATAAGAAAACCTGAGGGTGTTTACGGAGAACGCTTTCGAGTTCCTTTTGAAGAAGTATATATTAAAGTATAAACTACCCCAACCAACCTTCTCTATCCAAACTTCGGTACTGAATGGCTTCGGCAATATGTGCATCTAAAATGGATTGTTCGCCTTCCAAGTCGGCAATGGTACGCGCTACTTTTAGAATTCTATCATAAGCTCTTGCCGATAAGCGCAATCTATCCATAGCAGTTTTTAGCAGTACCAACGATGATTTGGAAAGCGCACAGTATTTGCGAATTTGCTTGGTGTTCATTTCAGCATTGTGATGTACATGCGTTACATCAGCAAAGCGAATGCGCTGACGTTCTCGAGCTGCTAACACCCGTTGTCGAATTGCTGAACTCGGTTCTGCCAATGGGGTTTGTGCTAATTTTTCAAAGGGAACAGGTTGCACTTCAACGTGTAAATCTATCCGATCTAAAAGAGGGCCTGATATCTTTCCCAAATAACGTTGCATTTCAGCAGCCGAATGTCCCGGAGCGGTAGCATCATCGTTAAAAAAGCCTGATGGTGTTGGATTCATGCTTGCCACTAACATAAACGAAGCCGGGTACGTCAAGGTGAATTTAGCACGTGCTATGGTAACCTCTCTGTCTTCCAACGGTTGACGTAACACTTCCAAAACGCTCCGCTTAAACTCAGGTAATTCGTCTAAAAACAATACCCCGTGATGCGCAAGCGAAATCTCACCGGGTTGCGGATAGGTGCCGCCGCCTACCAACGCAACATCAGAAATGGTGTGGTGGGGCGAACGGAATGGGCGGCTATGAATAATCCCACTCCCTTTCATTTGTCCAGCTACCGAATGGATTTTTGTGGTTTCTAGTGCTTCGTGAATAGACATGGGCGGGAGGATACTCGGCAAGCGTTTGGCAAGCATGGTTTTTCCTGCACCGGGAGGTCCTATCAACAAAATATTATGCCCGCCAGCTGCAGCTACTTCCATACATCGTTTTATGGACTCCTGCCCTTTTACATCTTCAAAATCCAAAATAGAAGATTGCTCTTGTACCAACTGCGACGCCAAATCATAGGTAACTAAATTTTCTTGATGATACACATTGAGGAAAACGATCATATCATTTAAGTGTGCAAAACCGTGTACTTCAATCCCTTCCACTATAGCAGCTTCTTGGCCATTTTCTTGGGGTACTAAAATCCCTTTAAACCCGTCTTCTGCGGCTTGCAATGCCATGGGCAACACGCCACGAACCGGACGCAATGTGCCATCTAAAGACAATTCGCCCATCACAATCCATTTGCTTAACTGCGAGGTCTCCACTTGCCCCGATGCCACCAAAATACCCAAGGCAATGGGCACATCGTAAGCCGCGCCTTCTTTGCGCAAATCTGCAGGTGCCATGTTTATGGTGATACGCTTTCCCGGAAGTTTATAACCACATTCCATCACAGCTGCCGCAATACGGTGGTTGCTTTCTTTAACGGCATTATCGGGCAATCCTACCAAATGATAGCCAACGCCAGGATGAATGTGAACTTCTATGGTGATGCACTGCGCATTGATGCCAAAGACGGCACTGCCAAAAATTTGGGTAAGCATAGGTAGGTATTTGGTATAAAGTTACAAATTTTAACGAAATTTGCGCCATGGATAAAACTGACTTTCGTGCCATTTGTGGGCAATTTGCTACCGGCATCACTGTGATTACGACCTCACACAACAACAAAAACATTGGCTTTACCGCAAACTCATTCACTTCGGTATCATTAGAGCCGCCCGTCATATTGTTTTGCCTAAAAACGGATTCTGCTTCTAACGAAGCATTTCAGCAAAGCAAAGCGTTTGTAATCAATATTTTATCCGATGCGCAAGAAGATGTTTCCAATGCCTTTGCCAATCCTAAAAACAGCCAAGAAGCGCGTTTTAATGCGGTTTCGCTAGAATCAAATAGCCTTCCAGTGCTACAAGGCACTCTTGGTTATTTGTTGGGCGATATTATAGCGTTTAAAGAGGTTGGCGACCATATTGTGTATTACGGACAAGTAACCGATGGCGCAAAAACAGCTGGCAATCCACTACTCTATGCCAAAGGCGGGTACCAGCGGTTGCCGTAATGTATTCGCTGCAATTCCTTCTTTAAGCCATGCCAAATAGGTGGCCTTATCCGTGTATTGTACGGGCGGGTTTAATAGCGTTCCATCGGGGAGCATCAGCACGTAATAGGGCTGCGACACCGACTTAAAATTTAACGCCTGAAATGTTGACCACTTCTGCCCCACTGTTTTCAGCGTTCGGTTGCTACCGTCGGCATAGGTAACGGTTTGTTGGTCTGCTTCAGCTAAGGGCGTTCTATCGTCCACATACAGTGAAATCAGCACTACCTCGTCTCGTAGCAGTTCAAATACCTCTGGCTGTGTCCAAATATTTTCTTCCACCTTACGGCAATTTACACACGCCCAACCTGTAAAATCCAATAAAATGGGCTTTTGTTGTGCTATGGCAGTCGCCTTACCCAATTCAAAATCTTTATAGCAATCCAACCCTAAAGGGCAATCCGAATCGGTTTGATAGACCGAATAAAAGGTTGGCGGTGGAAATCCGCTTAAGGCACGTAATGGCGTATTTTGATTCGGTAAGATTCCTTGTGCCAAATAGCCCACAAATACCAACACGCCAACACCCAATACTTTTTGGAGCGTTCCGCTTTTTTTGGGTTTTGCATGTAAAAACGACAATCCGCCCAACAAGAAAACCGCCCAAAGCAATAGCAGTAGCATCCAAATGCCGATAAAAATTTCGCGTGGCATCAAGCCCCAACTTTGTACCATATCAGCGTTGGAAAGGAATTTTAATGCCAATGCCAATTCAATAAATCCAAGGGATACTTTTACATTGTGTAACCACCCACCCGATTTGGGAAGCTTGCTGAGTATGTTTGGAAAAAAGGATAGAAATCCAAATGGAAACGCCAATGCTGTTCCAAAACCAAGCATACCTGCGGTAAGCTGCATGGCACCGCCATCTGCGGTTAATGAACCCACCAACAAAGAGCCTAAAATTGGTCCTGTACACGAGAATGAAACCAACGCTAAGGTTACTGCCATAAAGAAAATGCCCACATAATTTGATTTTGAGGAAGCCTCATCTGACTTAGAGGTCCACGATGTGGGGAGGGTTAAATCGAATAGTCCAAAAAACGAAAGTGCAAACAGCAAAAAGACAGCAAAAAATACCATGTTTAGCACCACATTTGTAGCAATGGAGTTTAGCACTTCGGGGCGTAACTGATCTAAAAAATGAAAGGGCAAACTGAGCAGCACATAAATACCAATGATGGAAAAAGTATAGGCCAACGAACGCCGAATCCCCTCAGAACGACTGCCGCTACTCTTTGAAAAATAAGAAACCGTAAGCGGAATAAGCGGGAAAACACAAGGTGTAAGCAATGCCAAAAATCCGCCCAATAATCCCAATACAAAAATACCCCACCATGAGCTGTTTTTGGTAGACACAGAGGCTTCCAAAAGGTCGGTATTTTTTAGATCAAGTACAAGGCTGTTATCCTCAATTTCAATATCGGTAAGGTCTCGATCATTGGCGTTTACCAAAGTACCATCTGTGGGAATAACCAAGCTTTCTTCTCTAAAAATACAGACAGCATCATCACATGCTTGATATTCTATAGTTAAGCGTATTTCCTTTTGTTCTGTCTGGACAGCTTGCACCAGCGTGGCTTTGTTTGTGAAATAGGACAACTCCATCTCAAAAATAGGATCAAAACCAGATTTGGGAGTGGTGCCCTGAAGTTCACCAACAGCAGTGGCATTTTCCCACTTTAACAGTGTGGGTAATGGTCCGCCCTCTGGCAAATCGGTGCTGTAGAGTTTCCAGTTTTCCGCAATGGTGGCACTTAGCACAACGTCGTAGGTGTATGTGTCCGATTGGCGGGCTTGTGCGCTCCATTGTACGGTGTTTTGCGCCAATAAGCACTGCGTAATTAAAAGAAAGAGATATAAGGGTTTCATATTATTTTGATTTGGAGGATATTCGAGGAGTTATGAGCAGCATATCTACGGTCTAGTCGTTTTCCGATGACCCAAATTACGTTATTTTCATCACACAACAGCCATTGGTTTTTCTTTGCTGCAGCAGACATTTTTTCGTCCTTAAAAAATTTTGAGAGTTTCTTTTTGCCTTCCATACCTGTTGGGTAAAACAAATCGCCTTTATTCCAACGTCGCAACACCAATGGAAAAGTCAATTTTGAGGCATTTACCAAAACACAATCTGCAGTAATTTTTGTAGCATTATTTGGTTTAGAAAACTCCAATTTTAAAGGCGATTCAATACCACTCATAGGAATCAAAAATACTTCTTCTGCATCATCTTTAAGATTTGATTGTGAGGATAGCACCAAATGGTCGCGCTCTCTAAGCAATTCATAAGTAGTACTTGTGCATTTTTTTCCGGCATGTGCGTCTAACAATTTTTCAACTTCAAAAGCATCAAAACCATAAACGGAGAACAAATGATGCAACCAAAATCTTTTGGGCTGTAAGCCTTCTATGGATGCCAACGGAATCCTAATTCCATCTGCAGCGTTTTCCCATGCTTTTTTGATAACATTTACTTGTGCTGAAATAGCATCAAAAGCTTCTTGTAAATGCTGAACAGACTTAAGCGTATTGGCAGCTGTCTGTGATGATAGCGCTAAAAACGATGGCATGACGTTGTGCCTAATCGCATTTCGCAAATATTTTGTTGAATTATTAGATGCGTCTTCACGCCATTGAAGCTTGTTGACCTTGGCGTAATCCACTAATTCTTGCTTAAAAAATGGCAACAAAGGACGAATTAAAAAGTCATTTTTTGCACGAATTCCACTCAATCCCTCTACCCCGCTGCCTCTTGAAAGGCGCATAAATAGCGTTTCCAATTGGTCATCGGCGTGGTGTGCTGTAAGTACCGCATCATACTGGTGTTCAGCTACCAATTCTTGAAACCAAGCATAGCGTAAATTCCTGGCTTTTTCTTGAATACCAGAAATGTCAGGTTTTATAGGCTTTATTGCTTTATGCAAATTCACATGCAAAGCAATAGCTAAATCGGACACCAAAGATTCATCTAAGTCGCTATCTGCACCACGAAGTTTGTAATTCACATGTGCCATATGAAAGTCATATCCGCACTTGGATAATAATTGCGCCAACACCACACTATCAACGCCTCCGCTAACCGCAACCAATAGCTTAGGATTGGAAGCGAAATTTAGTAAAGACTCAATATGTTGTTTAAACCTTTGTTCCATGGCTCATTTGCGAGGCAACTTTATTTGCCAAAACACGTTTTATTGCATCCACCTTTAGCTGGCATTCTTCGTATTCTTGCGCTACATGGGCAGCAGCAGTAAGCGCACTTCCTACATGAGTAGAAAGGTATTGTTGTTCTGCATCATAAATCAAACTACGGATAACAACGTTAAAATCGAAATCGCCATTTGGAGCAAAATATCCAACGGCACCGCTGTATAAACCACGCTGGCTAACTTCGTATTTATTGATGAGTTCCATGGCGCGTTGTTTGGGTGCTCCCGTCATGCTACCCATAGGAAAACAAGCATCGATAATATCTAATGCATGGGTGTTTTCAGAACAAGATGCAACCACTGTAGAAATCATTTGATGCACCTGCGAAAAAGGATATACGGCGCATTGCTCTGTTACGGAAACAGAACCTTTATTTGCAATTCGCGATAAATCGTTCCGAACCAAATCGGTTATCATAATATTTTCTGCACGTTCTTTGGGGTCGTTTTTAAGATGTTGTGCATTGGCTTTATCTAGAATTTCATCCTTATGTCGGGCAGCAGTTCCCTTTATAGGTTGTGAATATACATGCATTCCTTTCCGTGATAAAAAACGCTCTGGCGAAGCACACATCAAATGTAAATTTTCCATGGACAAATAGGCAGCAAAAGGGGTTCGGGCGATAGTATTTAGTGAATGGAAAATTTGATGTGGCACCACTTGAGCATTTTCTGCAAACCACTCCATGCAATAGTTGACTTCATAAATATCCCCACGTAAGATATGATCCTGCAAGGTGGAAGCATGTTTCAAATAGTCCGCTTTTGAAATTCGAGGCGACAAATCTATGGCCGTTGATTCGACATCTGTCAATGGGGCTGTTGCCAATACCTGTGAAAAATCTTCATCGGCATTTGCATCATTGCTATACAAGGCTGTTAAGGAGTCACCTTCCAAAAGCCATATTTTTTCGGGATTGAAAAACTGCAGTTTTGGAACCGAAATATACGCTGGATTTGTAGGTACTACCTGCTCCCATGCATTTGAAAACTCATAACTAAAAAAACCAAAAAGCCAATCAGATTTGATTGCATTTCGAAGTGCGTTATATGAATTTATCCATGTTGTATCTGGGCTCATATTAAGCGCCAAAACAGCATCATACGTATTATTATGATGCGGATAATCGTTAGAATCTAGCCACGCCACTGGACTCGTATTGGCTGCCCAAGCGAATAATTTTGCCTTAATCTCTGGCATATTCTTAACGTTAAATACTGTTTTTGTGCGTGTTACCAACTAAATATCATCTTAAAAAACAAAATTAGGCATTTGAGAAAAGATTACACCATCACTTTAAAAAAAATCTCTATTTTTGTCCCATGACTGTAAACCATATAACACGTTTCACATTTTCCCCGCGCGTTCGTCGCCCCTTGGGGTAGTCTCTTTTATTATGAAACTAAGGTGTGTCCGGTTTCCATCTCCGTATTTTTTCAGTCTAATTTTCACTTCCACATAACATGGAAATTCAAGTTGCAAAACGCATACATGTTTCGTATGCCACCATCATCTCGGAAACAATAACTTCTTCGGCTCAAGTACGCGGAACAGGAATTGCACGTCGTACTCCAGAGTATATTCAAAAGAAAATCGAATCAGGAGATGCAATTATCGCATTGGACGGCGAAAAATTCGCTGGTTTTTGCTACATCGAGGCATGGGGTCATGGAAAATATGTAGCCCACTCGGGACTCATTGTAGCGCCTAAGTACAGAGGAATTGGGTTGGCAAAAAAAATCAAAACACAAATATTTAAGTATTCAAGAGAAAAATATCCAACTGCTAAAATTTTTGGAATTACTACAGGCTTGCCTGTCATGAAAATCAATTACGACTTGGGATATAAGCCTGTAACCTTTTCTCAACTTACAGACGACCCCGATTTTTGGAAAGGGTGCCAAACTTGTAAAAATTATGATGTACTCACAAGAACAAACCGAACCATGTGTTTGTGTACAGGAATGCTTTATGACCCACAAACAAAAAATAATAACGGAATTGTAGGAAGGCTACAATCTTTTAAAAACGCATTTAAACGAGATAAAAAATGAAGAAATTAGTTTTAGCATATAGTGGTGGTTTAGACACTTCCTACTGCGTAAAATCGCTCAGTGAAAAGGGATATGAAGTACACGCAGTGAGTGTAAATACCGGAGGCTTTGACGCAGATGAAGTAACAAAACTGGAATCGAGAGCACTTGCATTGGGAGCGCATTCATACACCAGCATTGAAGCTGTAGAAACATTTTACCAAGACATCGTCAAATACTTGATTTTCGGAAATGTGTTAAAAAACAACACTTACCCACTATCCGTAAGTGCCGAACGGGTTACACAAGCCGTTGCTATTGTAAAACATGCAAAAGAAATTGGTGCCTCATATATTGCGCATGGAAGTACTGGTGCAGGAAACGACCAGGTGCGTTTCGATTTGATTTTTCAAACCATGGCACCAGAAATTGAAATCATTACACCAATACGAGATCAAAAGCTATCAAGGGAGGATGAAATTCAGTACCTCAAAAAACACGGCGTAGATTGGTCATGGGAAAAAGCACAATACTCCATAAACAAAGGTCTTTGGGGCACTTCGGTTGGTGGCAGCGAAACATTAAAATCTCGTAATCCGCTTCCAGATGTTGCATATCCAAATCCATGCTCAAAAACAGGCGAAGAGCGAATTTCAATTCAATTTGAAAAAGGGGAATTGGTGGGTATTAACAATCAAAAATATGCACCAGTTGCAGCCATTCAAGCGTTGCAAGCGCTTGCTGGACCTTACGCTATTGGGCGTGATATTCATGTGGGAGATACGATAATTGGCATAAAAGGGCGTGTTGGTTTTGAAGCAGCTACAGCTTTAATTACGCTCAAAGCGCATCATTTGTTAGAAAAACACACGCTAAGCAAATGGCAGTTGCACCACAAAGATTATATCGGATCTTATTACGGCATGATGCTTCACGAAGGACAATATTTAGATCCTGTCATGCGCGATTTTGAAGCATTGTTGACCAACAGCCAAAACACCGTTACTGGAAGTGTTTTTATAACACTTCACCCATATAGATTTACTCTTGATGGTATAGATTCGGAATTTGACTTAATGGACAATTCATTTGGTACTTATGGAGAAGCCAACGAGGCGTGGAGTGCAGCAGAAGCAAAAGGCTTTATTAAACTATCGGCGAATGCCGGGAAAATTTATCAGCATGTCAATAAATAACATTCAAGTAGGCGTTGTAGGTGGCGCAGGATATACAGGAGGTGAATTGTTACGTTTACTTGTCAATCATCCACATGTAGAAATCAATTTCGTGTATAGTTCCACTCGTGCTGGACAGCCTATTTCCAACACGCATCCAGATTTGGTTGGAATTTTAGACACCCCTTTTTCAGGGGAACTCAATTCGGAAATTGATGTATTGTTCTTATGTATGGGACATGGAAATTCTGCTACATTTTTGCATGAACACAGCGTAAATGACAATACCAAAATCATTGATTTAAGTAATGATTTTCGTCTTGCAGCAGACCGCGATTTTATGGGCAAATCATTTGTATATGGACTTACAGAAGTAAACACCAATCAGATTAAATCAGCACAAGCTATTGCGAATCCTGGCTGCTTTGCGACGGCAATTCAGTTGGCATTGGTGCCGCTAGCAGCTGCAGGAAAATTGAAAAACGAAGTGCATATAAACGCCATTACGGGAAGTACAGGCGCAGGCGCTGTGCCTTCCGCGACAAGTCATTTTAGCTGGCGCAACAACAACATTTCATATTACAAGCCTTTTACGCATCAGCATTTGGGAGAAATTGGCGAAACACTTGCGCAAGCGCAAGGAAGTGCCTCTACACTTCACTTTTTGCCTATCCGTGGAAATTTCACCCGAGGTATATTTGCAACTGCTTATACTTCCTTTGATGGGAGTTTGGAAGACGCTTACGCCATTTACGAATCGTTTTACAGCAATAGTCCATTTACGACTGTTAGTAAAAATGAATTGGCACTAAAACAAGTCGTGAATACCAATAGATGTTTGGTGCATTTGCACAAACACGAAGGACAATTGCTGATAACAAGCATCATCGATAACTTATTAAAAGGGGCTTCTGGACAAGCCGTAGAAAATATGAATTTGATGTTTGGCTGGGAACAATCCACAGGATTAAACCTAAAAGCAGCAACATTTTAACGAATTAAAAAAACAATAATTAAATAATACAATCGCATGAAAATTGCCATTTTAGGAGCCGGAAATTTGGGACTTAGTATTGCCCGAGGACTCATCACAAATAACAGCATAACAAAACTGTATTTAACGCGTCGAAATGTTAAGAGCATTGCCACATGGAGCGAATATGCGAACACGCAAATTACGGACGACAACAAAAAAGCCGTACAAGAATCGGATATTATCATTTTGGCGGTGCAACCAAGACAGTTAGGGAAATTACTTTCTGAAATCAAAGAATTACTCCACGACAATCATGTTTTAATTTCCACTATTACAGGCTATTCTATTGCCAAAATGGAGGAAGTTGTAGGGAAAGATGTACACATCATTCGCTCGATGCCAAACACGGCCATTTCGGTTGGAAAATCAATGACGTGCTTGTGCGCAAATGAAAAAGGAAAAGAGAGACTTCCTGTTGCTGAAGCAATTTTTAATGGATTAGGGACAAGCATTGTTATTGAAGAGCAACATATGCGAGCAGCTACTGTGATTTGTGCTTCTGGTATTGCTTTTTGGATGCGATTGATTCGTGCTACCACCCAAGGTGGGGTGCAATTGGGTTTTGATGCCGAAGAAGCCATGAAAATGTCCATGTACACCGCTATGGGGGCAGCATCATTACTCATTGAAACAGGAGCACATCCAGAAGAGGAGATTGATAAAGTAACCACACCTAGAGGTTGTACTATTGAAGGTTTGAATGAGATGGAACATCAAGGTTTGAGTTCCTCTCTAATTCAAGGAATTGTAGCATCTTTCAAAAAAATTAACGAAATAGCACAAGACTAACATGCCATTATTTGATGTATATCCGCTTTATGATGTAACGCCTGTTCGCGCCAAAGGTGTTCATGTATATGGTGCAGACAGAAAAAAGTATTTGGACTTGTATGGCGGCCATGCGGTGATTAGCATCGGACACCAACATCCGGTTTACAACAGAAGACTGAAAAAGCAAATGAGCAGAATTGGGTTTTATTCCAACGCCATTCAGAATCCGTTGCAGAAGCAATTGGCAGATGAAATCGAAGCGCAATCTGGATGTGAAGGATACCAATTATTTATGTGTAGTTCGGGGGCAGAAGCCAATGAAAATGCACTTAAACTCGCCTCGTTCTACAACAAAAAAGCTAAAGTTGTTGCGTTTAAAAATGCCTTTCACGGCAGAACAAGTGCGGCAGTTGCAGCTACTGATACACCAAAAATTATTGCGCCTTTAAATGCGCAGCAAGAAGTCATTTTTTTAGCGTTTGGTGATGAAAAAGCATTAGAAGAAACATTGAGCAAGGAAGATGTTTGTGCCGTAATCATTGAAGCCATTCAAGGCGTTGGCGGATTGGATATGCCTACGAAGAAATTCATGAAAACTGTCGAAACCCTGTGTCGTAAATACAACAGTTGTGTTATTGCAGACGAAGTGCAATCTGGTTTCGGACGCTCGGGAGCGTTTTTTGCATACCAACATTTTGGGATTACACCAGATATTATTTCCATGGCAAAAGGTATGGGAAATGGCTTCCCGGTAGGAGGCATTTTTGTGCATCCAAAAATTGAACCATGGTACGGTATGTTAGGAACTACCTTTGGTGGTAATCATTTGGCGTGTCAGGCAAGTTTGGCCGTATTGGAGGTGTTAAAAAAGAAAAAACTTATCGAGCACGCAGCTACTCTTGGAGAAGCTTTTGAGTCAAGAGCAAAGACAATTAAAGGCGTAAAAAAAGTAAAAGGACGTGGACTTATGCTTGGGCTTGAATTTGATTTTGAAGTAAGCGAGTTACGAAAAAAACTTATTTACGAGCATCGTATTTTCACTGGTGGAAGCAGTAATAAAAAACTATTGCGCATACTCCCACCACTAACGATACAACAAAAACATTTTGACTACTTTTTTAATGCTTTAGAAAAATCGCTATGAAAGTTCATCATAGACATTTCATAATAATCAGCAATGACAACTTTCGAGATGGCAACTCATCCGAAGTCGTTTGCGTAATTTTAAATAGATGAAACAATTTTTAACGCTACATGACCTTAAAGACTTTGATGCACAAGTGCAACTGGCAAAAAACATCAAAGCAAATCCCTATCAATTTGAACAACTGGGAAAGCGTAAAACACTTGGCCTATTATTTTTTAATCCAAGTTTGCGCACCAGATTGAGCACTCAAAAAGCTGCTCGTTTGTTGGGTATGGATGTCATGGTGATGAATTTCAGCAATGAGGCTTGGGCCATAGAATACGAAGATGCCACCATTATGGAGGGGCTTCGATCTGAGCATGTAAAAGAAGCTGCACAAGTGGTTTCGCAATATTGCGATGTTGTCGGGATTCGAGCTTTTGCTACACTTACCGACAAAGAAAAAGACGAGTCGGAGCAAGTATTACAAAAATTTATAGAATACGCATCCGTGCCTATTTTAAATATGGAAAGTGCTACCGCTCATCCGTTGCAAGCACTTGCCGATGCGCTAACGCTTACAGAACACGATTTACCTAAAAAGCCAAAAGTAGTGCTTACGTGGGCGCCGCATCCTAAGGCATTACCACATGCCGTTGGCAATTCGTTTACGCGCATGATGCAGCATCTAGACGCAGATTTTGTGATTACAAATCCGGAAGGGTATGATTTAGATCCGCGTATCACTAAAGATATTCCTATCATTCACAATCAAAATGAAGCGCTTAAAAATGCTGATATTGTATATGCCAAAAACTGGTCGTCATATGAGTCATATGGGCGAATTTTAAGAACGGACAACGAATGGATGCTCACCCCTGAAAAAATGGCGCTAACGAATAACGCCAAGTTTATGCATTGCCTGCCCATTAGAAGAAATGTGGTGGTAGCAGATGGTGTGTTGGACCATCCAAATTCGATTGTAATTGAACAAGCAAACAACAGAACTTTTGCTGCAGCAGCAGTATTAAAAACACTGATTTCGTGAGACAAAAGCTACATATTGTCAAAGTTGGTGGACATTTGGTAAATGATACCGATGCTTTACAAGAGGTCTTGTTGGCTTTTGCTAAAATAGGTGCACCTAAAATTTTGGTACATGGTGGCGGACGACATGCAACAGCCTTGGCCACTAAACTGGGTATTTCTCCCAAAATGATAGATGGAAGACGCATCACAGATGCGTCCATGCTTGAAGTCGCTGTAATGAGTTATGCGGGATTATCCAACAAAAAAATTGTAGCGCAGCTGCAACACCTTGGCGTAAATGCGATTGGGCTCAGCGGCGCAGATGGAAGTTGCATTGAGGCTGTTAAGCGTCCCGTAAAAGAAATTGATTATGGCTTTGTGGGCGATATTGTCAACGTAAACGCTGCTGTATTTACATCCTTAGCAGATCAAGATTTTGTGCCTGTTTTGTGTGCAATTACACATGATAAAAATGGCCAATTGTTAAATACAAACGCCGATACCATTGCTGCACAAGTAGCCATTGCTTTGTGTACTACCTATGAGGTTAGCCTGTTTTATTGTTTTGAGCACGCAGGTGTACTTCGAGATATTGCAAATCCAGCAGATGTAATTCCGCTTCTCAATACAACACAAACCGAAACTTTTGTAAAAGATGGGATTATACATCAAGGTATGGTGCCTAAATTGCACAACGGTTTTGACGCACTAAAAAATGGTGTCAATGAAGTTATTATCAGTAATATTAACGCATTAACAAACGCAAACGCACCCAAAACGACATTGCAATGAAACGCATAGAACAACTACAAAAAGAAGCTATTGCTTTACTTCAAAAACTAATTAGTACCCCTTCACTTTCTGGAGAAGAGGATCAAACAGCGGCGCATATCAAAGCGTGGCTTGAAAGCCATGGTGTGGCGTGCAAACAAGAAAAAAATAATGTGTATGCGATTAATAAACATGAAGACCCAAGTAAGCCTTATTTGTTACTGAATTCACATCATGATACTGTGCATGCCAATAGTGGTTATACGCGTAATCCGCATGAAGCCACCATTGAAAACGGAAAGCTTTACGGATTAGGAAGTAATGATGCGGGAGGTGCATTGGTGTGTTTACTGGCTACGTTTGTGTACTTCTACGAGCAAGAAAACATGGCATACAACCTTGTGGTTGCTGCCACAGCAGAGGAAGAAACATCGGGTCCAAATGGCCTAAATAGTTTATTGAAAATACTACCCCCAATTGATACGGCAATTGTGGGCGAGCCTACGCAAATGCATCTGGCTATAGCAGAAAAAGGCTTGGTTGTTTTTGATGCTACCATCAGCGGAACAGCAAGCCATGCAGCACATCCAAACGAAGACAATCCAATTTACAAGGCCGGAAAAGTTATTGATTGGTTTAAAGGATTTGAATTTGATAGGGTGTCCGACACCTTAGGCCCAGTAAAACTGACGGTAACACAAATTAACGCCGGAAAACAACACAACGCTGTACCGGCTGATGTTAAATTGGTTTTGGACGTTCGTGTAAATGATAAGTACACCAATGAGGAAATAAGCGAATTGATGCAACAAGCTCCCTGTAAGGTAGTAGCACGATCGCTTCGACTGGGTTCTTCATCTATTCCAACAAATCACACATTGGTACAAGCAGGGATTGCTGCAGGAAGAAATACCTACGGATCTCCTACCCTTTCCGATCAAGCAGTGTTATCTTGTAACTCCCTAAAACTAGGACCTGGAGACTCTTTGCGTTCGCACACCGCAAATGAATTTATATTTGTAAAAGAACTCGAAGAGGCCATACCGCTGTATATCTCTATATTAAAACAAACATTATGAAGCTTTGGCAGAAAAAACAAACCACTGTAACGGAAGCCGTTGATAGATTTACCGTTGGCGACGATAGGCTTTGGGATGTACGATTGGCGCCCTATGATGTTTTGGGATCCAAAGCGCATGCACAAATGCTTGCTAAGGTTGGTTTACTCACACCCCATGAGGCCGAAGCGCTCTGTAGTGAATTGGATAACATCATGGAATTGGTAACCAAAGAAGACTTTGCCATCGAAGACGATTTTGAAGACATTCACTCTAAAATTGAGTTTATGTTAACGGAGCGATTGGGTGATGTGGGTAAAAAAATCCATACTTCACGCTCAAGAAACGATCAGGTGCTAACGGCCATGCAGTTGTTACTTAAAGATGAAATTACTGAAATCAAGGAGCTTACAAAAGCCTTGTTTAGCACATGGATGTCCTTAGCGGAAAAGCATAAAAATGATTTATTACCCGGCTATACCCACCTTCAAGTGGCGATGCCCTCGTCCTTTGGATTGTGGTTTTCGGCTTATGCCGAGTCGTTGGTAGATGATGTGATTTTACTTAACGCTGCGCATACCATTTGCGATCAGAATCCGTTGGGAAGTGCTGCGGGGTACGGCAGCTCTTTTCCTATTGACCGAATGCACACCACAGAAGCCTTGCAGTTTAGCACATTGAAATTCAATGCGGTGGCTGCGCAAATGGGGCGTGGGAAAACAGAACGCATCACGGCAAGTGCCCTTGGTTCTTTAGCAGCTACGCTAGGTCGTTTTTCTATGGACGTATGTTTGTATATGAGTCAGAATTTTGACTTTATCCATTTCCCTGAGCATCTAACCACGGGGTCTAGCATTATGCCACACAAAAAGAATCCAGATATTTTTGAATTGATACGTGGCAAATGTGCACTTATTCAAGGACTTGCCAACGACTTTGCCTTACTCGGTCAAAATCTGCCGAGTGGCTATCACCGTGAAATGCAGCTTTTTAAAGGTAAAATGCTGGAGGGATTAGACAGTATAAAAGATTGCTTGACCATACTTAACAGTGCCATTAAAGAAGTTGGCGTTCGTGAAAACATCATGGAAGACAAGATATATTCCTATGCCTTTACGGTAGATGCGCTAAACGAATTGGTGCAGCAGGGTGTTCCGTTTAGAGACGCATACAAGAAAGTAGGCCTTGACGTTGAGGCAGGTAACTTTAAGCCGCCTAAAAAAGTACATCACACCCACGTGGGGAGTCTTGGAAATTTGTCGTTAGATAAGATTCAGGAAAAGTTTAACAAACACTATTAAGCAACTCCACAATGGCAACGCAACGGCTTTATTTTATAGATGCCCTTAGAGCGTTTGCCATCTTGATGATGCTACAAGGGCATTTTGTCAGTGGATTACTTGATACTTCTACCGTTGATACCAGCCATTACGTTTACCGTATTTGGTTGTATTTTCGAGGGGTTACCGCACCTGTATTTTTTACCATTACAGGTTGGGTGTTTATGTTTTTGTTGGAACAAAATCCCATAAAAGGTTGGCAAAACCCACGCCTTAGAAAAGGGTTGAAACGTGCATTTGAACTCATTTTATGGGGCTACGCCTTGCGCCTAAGCCTCCCCTATTTCCTAACCACCGGACGGATTACCAAAACCTTTTTACGCCCCGATGTCTTGCAGATTATCGGATGTGGCTTGTTGTTTTCTATGTTGCTGTATTTGCTTTTTAACAGCTTAGGAAAGTTGCGCCCTTTGCTGTTTTTTGCCATTAGCATTGGCATTTTTAGCACCAATCCGCTTTATACGGATCTTACTTTTGAGAAGCTACCGCTGTTTATTTCGGCCTATCTGACCAAAGCAAATGGCGCGGTTTTTTATCTGTTGCCGTGGTTGGGCTATGTAAGTTTTGGTGCAGGCATTGCCGTATTGATGCCCAAAAGACCCAAAAAATTACCCTATTGGGCCATTGGCTTTTTGACGGTAGGATATGTACTCTCCCTCCACTCCTCTGCCATTATTCATTCCCTATCAAAAACCCTGTCTTGCACCCTACTAAAAGAAGTAACAAACAACAATTTCCTCTTTATTCACCTAGGGGATGTACTTATGCTGTTTGGGGTATTTATGCTGTTAGAACCGCTGATAAAACAAAGCCTGTGGCAGAAAATTGGCACCAAAACCTTATCGCTGTACATTGTGCATTACGTGATCCTATACGGGAGTTTTAGCAGTATCGGATTGTATAAATTTTTTCAGCATTCCCTGTCTTGGGAGGTTGCCGTATTGGGTGCGCTCTGTTTTACCGTTGGCGTAACGGTATTGGTGTTGGCGTATCCGAAGTATATGAAACCGTTGGTTGGGCGTGCAAAAAGTTTATTTAGGAGGTGATTATTAATTTGCTCATTTTTTTTTAAATATAAACGCAGTCGATAATTTTTTTTTATTATTTTTTTAGCATTATAAAAACAATTTTTAGTACATTCCCTACTGTCATTTATATATAATTCATTCAAAATATATTTTGAAAGTTTTAGAATTGAACAATGCTAAAAATTTTTTACACGGTTACCGCATTTCAGCTGTTGTTTTTTGGACTTATTGTTATTACCTCAAAACACAAAAAGCAATTTCATTATTGGATGTCAGCATTTTTATTTATTCAATCTGTTGTTTTTACTTTAACCGTTTGTCGTTGGCATTACAATATCATACCTGACAGTCCTTTTTTTAGGTTGTTAAAAGTTTTGTTTGAATACTCTATTAGTCCAGTATTTTATGTCTTTGTAGTTAAAGCAACCCGTCAGCAGACTCAGTTCAGTATAACGAAGATGCTTTTAGCTATTCCTATTGTAATCGGTTTAATTTTCTTGTATCTGCCACAATCACTATGGGATAGATATTGGCTAGAATTTCATTCGATACTTACAATTAATTTTTACTCTCAGGCGATTCTCTTTTTTTTACTGGCCTTAAAAAGCTATCGTACTTATGAGGTTAATATGAAAAATTATTTAAATCAGGATTATTTCCAGAGCTTAAAACTCCTTCGGCTGGTTCTTAAGTGGGGCATTGTTACATTAGTTCTGGGATTGATGAGTAATCTTATTCGCATACAGTTTAATTTCGGTACAACAGCTACTACAATTAACCTTATTATAGAAATGATTATGTTATTTACAATAAATGCTTTTTTGTTTATTGGCATTAAGCTTCCACAGGAATTAATAGATATTTCATTAAATGAAAACATAGAAATCCACTATCCTAAAGAGAACATCAAGTATATGGGTTCTAAGTTGTCCTTAACAGATAAAAATAACATTGCTGAAAAACTAAATCGTCATTTAGAGACCTATAAATACTACCTAATTCCCAATCTAACTATTGACAAGCTGGCGCAGAAGCTTGATGTTCAGACAAAGTACCTTTCACAAGTAATTAATGAAAATTTTAAACAAAATTTCTGTGATTACATTAATTCATATCGAATTGAAGACGCAAAAAAACAGCTAAAAGACCCCGAACAACGGCATAAAACAATACTTGAAATATGCTACGCGATAGGTTTTAATTCCAAATCCGCATTTAACAATGTTTTTAAAAAACAAACTGGGCTGACTCCAACAGCATTCAAAAAAACACCCGGAAAAAATAGTGATTCTGCATTCATGCAAAAATGATTTCAAAAAAATCATCCAAAAAATAGTCCTAATTCCTACTTCTGGACGACATATAACACCAATACTATTTTATTTGTAGTCCATTTGTAGCTCTGCAAAGAGCCAATTCTTACAATTAACTTATAAAATCTACATCATGAAAAAAATAACTTTTGGGTTTATTATTTTATTAACAATAGGAATCGGAATATCATGTGATAAAGGAGATGATACAAATAACCCACATGCACCAACGGTATATGAGGGCTGGACCTTGAAATGGAATGAAGAATTTAATAAAAAGAAAATAAATTTAAATAACTGGAACCATGAACTTGGCGATGGAACAGCTTATGGACTCCCTGTTGGTTGGGGTAATAATGAGAAGCAAATTTATACATCGATTGAAAAAAACTCAAAAATCATTGACGATGAAGGTGCTTCCGTTTTAGCTATAACGGCATTGAAAGGTAATGCTGGATCTTTTACTTCTGCAAAACTTACCACCCAAAAACATTTTAGCATGCGATTTGGTCGTATCGAAATAAGGGCAAAAATGCCAAAAGGGCAAGGCTTGCTACCAGCGATTTGGATGTTAGGTGACAACAAAGATAAAATTGACTGGCCAGGGTGTGGAGAAATTGATATCGCTGAAGTCCTAGGAAATAACCCCTCAAAACTATATTCAACTGTTCATTACACCAATGGTGAGAATAAGCAAGGAGAAATTCAAAAAGAGTATGATTTACCAACAGGAGATTTTAGCGACGCTTATCACATTTTCAGACTTGACTGGACGCCAGAGTCTTTGACATTTGGTTTAGATGGTAAAGAAACAGGAACTATATTGATTAAAGACGATATGAAAGAGTTTCTTCGCGGTTTCTATTTGATACTGAATGTAGCTGTTGGTGGAAATTGGCCTGGAGAGCCAGCTGCAACAACTGTATTTCCACAAACGTTATACACAGATTATATTAGGGTTTATTCTAAAAATCATTTTGAAGCTCCAGAGGCTCCAGCCTTAAACATAGAAGAAGAAACCATTGGGCAAATTCTTGAACCAAACATTGGCAATAATGCCATTAAAGACGGTTTTAATGAATTGGGAAATTCAAAAGTGGTTGTATATGGTCCTGGTGCACCAAATATATCAACTTCTGAAACTGCAATTGATGGAGATGCAAGCCTAGTTTTTGATTTTTCTGGTGAAAAGTGGGGTGGCGCATACCTAGAGCTTGAAAAAGCAAAAGATATAAGCACTTATACCAATATTAAATTTTCACTCAACAAACCAAACACTTTAACAAACGCTGAAATAAAACTGGAAGCTGGAGCAACCAACGCGGCTGTTTTCTTAAAAGATTACACTGGAACTGATCTTACGGATGGATTTGTTGAATATTCTATACCATTAACTGATTTCGCTGGTTTGGATTTAACCGGACTAACAATCCCTTTTTCCATATGGAATCCCAAAGATGCTAGTGATGCACTTGTTAAAGCTACTGTATTGATTGACAACGTTCACTTTATCAAGTAATGAAACTAAATCGTAACATATAATTTTCAAGCTATTGTTATCCTAAACAAATGAGTTAACCTATCAACTGTAACAGGGCTTCCAACATTGGAAGCCCTGTTCTTTTTTAACAATCCCGGTATTTAGCTGTCAATTGAAATTTAGAATTGGTACTGAGAAGTAAAAAGAGTCTAAGGAAATGATTATTTTATAATGTCGCGAGTCTGTCTGATGAAATTGGCTCTAAACATAGTAACGAGTACCCGTAGTCACGTTTAAAAATATATGTGATGTTGTATATCACATCTAGGTAATTGTGAAAATAAATATTTAAGATTTTAAGATAAGATAACAGACGCTTTTGCAGGAGCAATTGGGGTTAATGACCAATAATAAATCAACAAAAAAGACGTCCTAAAACGCCTTTTCTCACCTCTTTTTTAAATCGGTTTTAAAACCAATGCGTTCTCTGTTTTCGTGTTCTATCACTGCTTTGTCTTTTTGCAATAGATAATTAAGGGCCTGGTTTATATCTTTGAACTTTATGTTCATTTCTTTTTCTAATTTGGTTATCTGCTCTTTTAAATCTTTGTAGTCGGTAAGTTGTTGTCGGATAAGTACAAACGCTCGCATTATAGAGATGTTCACATCGATAGCCTTATCACTGTTGAGCACACTTGAAAGCATTGCTACACCTTGTTCAGTGAACGCAAAAGGTGGATAACGCAAACCCATTTTGTCAGCATTGGACATCACATTTTGTGATCTCCAATTCACAAATTCTTCTTTTGAAAGTTGAAACATAAAGTCATCAGGGAATCGTTTAATATTTCGCCTTACTGCTTGTTTAAGCACTCTAGTTTCAACACCGTACAACTCAGCAAGATCTCTATCGAGCATTATTTTATTTCCTCTGATAATAAGTATTTTCGATTTGATTATTTGTATATCCATATGTTTATTTTGTTATGTCGTCACAATTTGTGATCACATCTCCCATTTTTCTTTGGTCAGCTTAAACATAAAATCCTTAGGAAAAATATCCACGTTGCGTCTAACGGATTGGTTAAGTACACTCGTTTCAACTGCATAAAGTTCGGCTAGGTCAAAATCAAGCATAATACGCTGTCCGCGTAATTCATAAATTCTATGCTGTATTAGTTTTATATCCACCTTATACGGTATCAATACAAACCCCAAAAAAGTAAAAATGAAAATAGTAGTTGTTCACTCAAACAAACAT